>DASRTE010000109.1:0-2634 GCA_035656095.1 Jiangellaceae bacterium | reverse complement strand
GACGAGGCGCTGTCCCGGATGAAGCCGACGGCCTACCTCGTGAACACCTCACGTGGCCCCGTGGTCGACACGGATGCACTGGCCCGTGCCCTGCAGGAGGGCGAGATCGCGGGGGCGGCGCTGGACGTGACCGATCCGGAGCCGCTCCCCGGTGACCACCCGCTGCTCGGCGCCCCCAACCTGCTGGTGGTCCCGCACGTGGGCTCGGCCACGCACGGCACGCGCGGGCGCATGGCGGACATCGCGGTCGACAACCTGCTCGCCGGCCTGGCGGGCAGGCCGATGCCCCACTCCGTCAACGGAGGCTCCCTCACTCTCCAAGCACCTTGATCACCATTCGCTTCGGCCGGCCGCCGTCGAACTCGCAGTAGAAGACCTGCTGCCAGGGCCCGAGGTCAAGGCGCCCCTCGGTCACCGGCACGATCACCTGGTGGTGCACGAGCAGGTTCTTGAGGTGAGCGTCGCCGTTGTCTTCGCCGCCGCGGTGGTGGCGGTAGTCGCCGGGGTCCGGCAGTAGCTGGCGCGCCACCTCGTTCGCGGGCGGCTTCCAGCTCGGCGGGGCGATCTTGTCGAGCCACTCGAGGACGTCCTCGTGGAGGCCCGGCTCGTCGTCGTTGATCCAGACGGCGGCCGTGATGTGCATCGCCGCGACGAGCACGAGACCCTCGGCGATGCCCGCCTCGTCGACCGCCGCCTGCACGTCGTCTGTGATGCGGATGAACTCACGCCGCCGCTCGGTGTTGAACGTTCGGTGGATGGTGTGAGAGATCATTGGCAGATGAACCTCGGGCTCGAAGGAAGTGTCTGTGTCGTCACGGGCGGCTCGCGCGGGATCGGTGCCGCCACGGCACGCATGCTCTCGCAGGAGGGTGCACGGGTGCTTACGGTGGCGCGCCACAGCGCCGACGTCGAACTGGACGTGACCGCGCCCGACGCTGGCGAGCGCCTGCTGGACGCCTGCTCGGAGCCTCCCTGGGCGCTCGTCAACAGCGCGGGGACGAGCCACGCGCGTCCGCTCGATGAGCTCACCGACGCCGACTGGCAGCAGCAGTGGGAGCTGCACGTGATGGGCCCGATGCGGCTGATGCGCGCCCTGGGTCCGGTGATGGCGGCCGCGGGCGGCGGGCGGATCGTGAACGTGAGCTCGTCCTCGGGCAGGCGCCCCTCGCGCCGGCTCGACGCCTCCTACTCGGTCACCAAGGCCGCGCAGCTCTCGCTCAGCCGCGTGTTCGCGGACGTGTTCGCGCCGCAGGGCGTGCTGGTGAACACCGTCACGCCGGGGGCGGTCGAGGGGGAGCTCTGGACGGGGGAGGGCGGCCTGGCGGATCAGATCGCCGCGCGCACGGGCTCCAGCCGCGAGGACGTGCTGGCCGCGACCCGCTCGAGCCCGCCGCTCGGCCGAATGGGCAGCGACGACGAGGTCGCCGCGGTGATCACGTTCCTGTGCTCGGAGCGGGCGTCGAACGTGACCGGCGCCGCCTGGGCGGTGGACGGCGGCTCGGTGCCCACCGTCTAGAAGTCGAAGTCGACCGGCGCGGGCTCGTTGAACACGGTCGTCGAGATCGGGTTCCCGGCGCGGTCCGTCGCGGTCGCGGAGGGGGTCCAGGCCATGTTGGCGGCGGCACCCACGGTGGTCACGGTCCCGACGACCGGCGCGCCGAGCGTAATCGTGATCACCCCACCCGACTGGGTCATCGTGGATCCGTTGAACGACAGCGTGCTGGTGGTGAAGTCGTTGCGATTCAGGTTGATCGTGCCGAATGGGATCTGCGTCGTGCCAGCCGAGTTCCAGACCTGGAGGCGGTCGCCGCCGCCCTGGTTCACGAAGCGGACCTGCACGGTGGTTGCGGCGCCGGTCCAGTTTGCGAGCAGCGAGTAGGTGTCCAGCGTGTCGTTGGTCGTGAGCGTGAGCACGTCCCCGGCCTCCGGCCGGCCGGCGATGCCGCCGCTCGCCGAGATGTTCGAGGGGGCCGGCGCGGTGTTGTCGCCGTTCACGGCGCCGTTGGCGACCGTGACGTTCGCGGCCGCGTCGGTTGCGGTCACGGAGAAGGTGATCGGGCCGGTCGGCACGGTGCCGGCGGTGAGCGTAGTGGCGCTGCGGTAGTTGTAGGTCGTCCCGCCGGCCGAGTAGCTGCCGGCCACGAGCGGAACGGCCGTCTGCCCGGCCGTCACGTTCGCCACGTCGGCGACCACGTTCGCCGTGCCGCTGGGCGGCGTCCCGACGTCGGTCACGTTGGCGTAGATGTAGTACGTGCTGGCGTTGCGGATGTAGCCGGTCGCGTAGCCGTTGCTCCTGCCGATCACCACGGGGGAGACGGTCGGGCCGCGGAAGTCCGGCATCGCGGTGATCACGTTCGACCCCTCGCTGGTCTGCGCAGCGAAGGCGCCGTGCGTCCCGCCGATCGTCGCGGATGCGACGGCGAGGGCCGCCACGGACAGCAGTGCCGCCCACTTGGTTCTACGAGCCCTCGTCACCCTCGCCCTCCTCGGGGCGCCAGATCGAGGTCAGCTCGAGCACCAGCAGCAGCGCGAGGGCACCGCCCAGCATCAGAACGAACAGGCCCTTCGTGCGCGCGTACGCGAGCACCCAGCCGAGCTTCGGGATGCTGTAGATCACGCGGCCGATCTCGCCGC
>DASRTE010000108.1:0-2445 GCA_035656095.1 Jiangellaceae bacterium | reverse complement strand
GCCCGGGCGGTCGGGACGATCCGCGTCGACCGGGGCACCGGCTCGCACGAGCCCCTCGAGGCGGCGGCCCTGGCGCTGCGGGCCGGCGAGGTGGTGATGATCGCACCCCAGGGCACCATCCCCCGGGGGCCGGCGTTCTTCGAGCCCGAGCTGAGGGGGCGGTGGGGCGCCGCCCGCCTGGCTGCGATGACCAGGACGCCAGTGATCCCGATCGCTCTGTGGGGGACCGAGCGCGTCTGGCCGAGGAACGCCCGCCTGCCTCGCATGGACCCGCTCCGCCGCCCCCGCGTGAGCGTGCGCATCGGCCCGCCCGTGGCGCTGACGTACGACGACCTTGACACGGACACCAAGAGGATCATGTCCGCGATCGTGGACCTCCTGCCGCCCGAGGCCCGCGAACGCCGAACCCCGACCGACGCGGAGATCCGCCGTACGTACCCGCCCGGCTATCGCGGCGACCCGGACCGCGTGGCCGAGCGGCGGCCCGGGCGCGACATATGAGCGAACGGGTGGACAGCCGAGTAGGCATCCGACCGAGACGCGGTTGCTGAAGCGAGCGGAAGGGAGCAGCCATGCCCGAGCGAGACGGATACATCCCCGGGGTCCCCTGCTGGGTGGACACGAGCCAACCCGACCCGGAGGCCGCGGTCGACTTCTACCGCGGGCTCTTCGGCTGGGACTTCGAGGACGTCATGCCGCCGGACTCCGAGGGCAAGTACTTCATGGCCCGGCTGCGCGGCGGCGACGTGGCCGCGGTCGGCTCGATCCCCGAGGGCGCCCCGCCGATGGCGATGTGGAACACGTACATCTGGGTCGACAGTGCCGACGAGGCGGCGTCGAAGGCCAGGGCTGCCGGCGGCGGCGTCTTCATGGAGCCGTTCGATGTTATGGACGCCGGGCGGATGGCGGTCGTCGCCGACCGCGAGGGCGCCGCATTCAACGTGTGGCAGGCGAAGCGGAACAAGGGTGCCCAGATCGTCAACGAGCCCGGCTCGTTGAGCTTCAACGGCTTGGGGACCCGCGACATCGAGGCCGCGAAGTCCTTCTACGGCTCGATGTTCGGCTGGCGCACGCTCGACGTGGGGGGTGGCACCGAGATGTGGACCCTGCCGGGCTACGGCGACTATCTCGAGCGCGACAACCCTGACCTGCGGAAGCTGTTGGCGGAGACCGGTGGACCACCGGGATTCGAGGACGTAGTCGCCAGCATCAATCCGCTGCCGGACGACCAGCCCGACACGCCACCGCATTGGAGCGTCACGTTCGCAGTCGAAGACGCAGACGCCACGGCGGCGAGGGCGACCGAGCTGGGAGGAACGCTGGCCGTCCCGCCGCTCGACGCCCCGTGGGTCCGGATGACGATCATCAACGACCCGCAGGGCGCAACGCTCATCGCCAGCCAGTTCGTGCCCGAGAACAAGGACCTCGGCAGTCCGTAGGTCGTCGCCGCCAACCGCGACCGGCCGGGGTTCCGGTAAGGCTCACGACGTGGCCGGCTCGATGATGGTGACGGTGCCCCTGGCGCCGTCGACCTCCACGAGGTCGCCGGTGCGGATGCGGGCCGTCGCCACCGAGCATCCGACGACACACGGGATGCCGTACTCGCGGCTGACGATGGCGGCGTGGGTGAGCGATCCACCGCCGTCGCAGACGCAGCCCGCGATGACGGCGAACGCCGGCGTCCAGTTGGGTGAGGTCGCCTCGCAGACCAGGATCTCACCCTCCTGGAGGTCGACCAGCTCGGTCGCGGAGACCATGACGCGGGCCCGTCCGGTCACCGTGCCGGCCGATGCCGGGAAACCCTTGAGCACCGGGCTGCCGGTGTCGGTTCTCAACGCCTCGAACCAATGGTGGTGCAGGCCGAAGATCTCGATGAGCACCGGGTCATCGACGTTCTCGGGAACGGTGCCGACAGCCTTCGGGAGGGTCTCACGTATGGCGTTGTAATGGTCGTAGTAGTCGCGCCGGGCGCTGATGAGTGACTGAAGAGCGCGCCACGGCCGGCGGCCGGCGCAAACGTCCATCGCCTCCGGGAAGAACAGGAACAAGCCGTCGTCGTAGACGTCAGCGCCACACGCCGCCCCGATGGCAAGGGCAGCACGCCGCAGCGGAATGGTCGCCCGAAGGTCGATGCAGTAGTTGTGGTCCTCGTTCCACCAGGCGAAGTTGGCGACCTGCGTAACACGTAGCAGTTCGTCGAACGCGGTGAGCGTCTCACCCGACAGCTGGCTGCGGGCGGACTCGACCGCCTCGTCCCGCTCGTGCCGGGCGGCGGCAGCCGCCCTTTCGAAGTCGTGGGGCTCGTCCATCGCCAAGAAGTTGCGGATCTGCCCGAGTGGTGACACGGGGTCTTCGATCCAGGGCGGGAGGTTGGCGTCGGCGATGCCTTCGGTCCGCCACCCGTACACCTTCAAGAAGTCGTCGAACTTGGTCAGCCAGACCGAG
>DASRTE010000107.1:0-12709 GCA_035656095.1 Jiangellaceae bacterium | reverse complement strand
ATGGATGTCGCAGCTGAGCGGATACCCATCTTGACGATGGTGGGTCATGCGATCCGTAGACCGCTCTTTCCCTTTCCCCGCTCTGCGGCCCTCCATCTCTTCCTCGACGGGTGCCGATTTCAGAATGCCCGCCGACGCATGTGGTTCACAGGGACATTCGTCATGTCTCTGCCGGGCCGAAGGTCCCGTCGAGGCGGCCACGGGTGTGGCACGGGTCCGGTCGTGAGCAGCCCACCGGGTGGAATATGACGGGCCAGTAGGGACTGATGGCCCTGGCCGGTACGCGCGCGGCGGACGATGCTCGACCACGGACCGGCCTCGCGAGATGGTGCATCGCCGCTCGCCCCGCTGCGAGGAGGCAGCCCATGCGACGGCTGCGGGCAGGGAGGTACCCGTCATGACAGCGGACACCAGGTTCGACATCATTCGCGCGGAGGAGCCATCGGTTGCCGGTGCGGGGAGCGCCCGGCCGGTGAGCCGCGCACCCGCAGGGCACCGGGACCAGTGATGACCATGTTTGCCGACCGTGTGGATGCCGGGGAGCGGCTCGCGACAAGGCTGGCGCACCTGCGGGACGAGGACCCGGTGGTGCTCGGGCTTCCCCGCGGCGGCGTGCCGGTTGCCTTTGCGGTGGCCGAGGCCATGGATGCACCACTGGACGTCATCGTGGTCCGCAAGCTCGGTGTCCCGTACCAGCCGGAGCTGGGTATGGGCGCCGTCGGCGAGGTTGGGATCCAGGTGATCAATCACCACGTCATGCGGATGGCTGATGTCAGTTCCGAGGAACTGGCTGTGGTCGAGCGTCGCGAGCGTGCCGTGGTCGAGGAGCGGGCGCACAGGTTCCGAGGAGGCCGGCCGCGTATCCCACTCACCGGCAGGACCGCGATCGTCGTCGACGACGGGATCGCCACCGGATCGACGATGCGGGCGGCGTGCCAGGTGGCACGCGCCCAAGGCGCGAAGCGCGTCGTCGTCGCCGTTCCCGTCGCACCGTCGACCGCGCCGACCCTGCTTCGAGACGACGCCGACGAGATGATCTGCCTCGCAACGCCGCATCCGTTCTACGCCGTTGGACAGTGGTACGGCGACTTCACCCCGACCAGCGACGCCGAGGTGACGTTGCTCCTGTCGCGTGCCCGTGAGCAGGTGATGAAGAGCGCATCCGACGATCCACCAGGCGATCAGCCGGCGGACCCGCACCTCCGCGACGAGGAGGTGATCGTCTCCGCTGAAGCCGCTCGGCTCGCCGGGCACCTCACCGTTCCCGACCACGCGCGCGGTCTCGTGATCTTCGCCCACGGAAGCGGCAGCGGCCGTCACAGCCCACGCAACCGGTACGTCGCCGACGTGCTCAGCCAAGCCGGCCTGGGCACGCTGCTCTTCGATCTGCTCACGCCCGTCGAGGAGATCGACCGGGCAAATGTCTTCGACATCCAGCTGCTCGCCGGCCGCCTCGTCGAGGTCACCCGCTGGCTGGTGGCCGAGCTGGGACACGAACACCCGCCCATCGGTTACTTCGGAGCCAGCACCGGCGCAGCCGCCGCCCTGATGGCCGCCGCGGACGCGGACGCTGAGGTCGCCGCGGTCGTCTCGCGAGGAGGACGACCTGACCTTGCCGGCGACGCGCTCCCCCTGGTGCAGGCGCCCACGCTGCTGATCGTCGGCAGTCGCGACAAGGAAGTCCTCGCGCTGAACCGGGCCGCGCAGCAAAGGCTGCGCTGCACGAGCCGGCTGGAGGTCGTCCGTGGGGCGACTCACCTGTTCGAGGAACCAGGAACCCTGCAAGCCGCTGCGAAGCTGGCTCGCGAGTGGTTCCTGACCCACCTGAACGCTGCGCGGCGTCGATGAGTCGTTCCGTGAAGGCAGCGGATCCGGGCTGGTTCGCGTGGAGGTGCGCTCGATGAAGATCGTCGAGGAGGCGCCGTATCGCTTCCGGATCGAGCGCGAAGGGCCTATGCGCGTGCCGGGTGTCGTCTTCGTCTCACGAGAGCTGTTGCCGGACCCGGCCAGCGACAAGTCGCTTCAGCAGGTCGCTGATGTGGCCACGTTGCCGGGGATCGTCCGAGCGTCGTATGCGATGCCTGACGTGCACTGGGGTTATGGGTTCCCCATCGGGGGCGTCGCAGCCACCGACATCGACACCGGTGGCGTGGTCTCGCCCGGCGGTGTGGGGTTCGACATCTCCTGTGGGGTGCGACTCCTCGCAGCGCCCGGCCTACACCGCGACGAGCTCGCGCCCCTACTGCCCACGATCATGGACCGACTGGACCACCTCATCCCTCGCGGTGTCGGCCGCGGCGGCTTGTGGCGCCTTCACGACCGGGCGGAGCTGGACTTGCTGTTGACGGGCGGGGCGCGGTACGCCGTCGAGCGCGGCCACGGCGTGGCGCGTGATCTCGACCGATGTGAGGACGCCGGTGCCGTGTCCGACGCGGATCCGACGCAGGTCAGCTCCCGCGCCGCCGAGCGGGGGCTCGGCCAGGTGGGCAGCCTGGGCTCTGGCAACCACTTTCTCGAGGTCCAGGCAATCGACCACGTGTACGACGACGACGCCGCCTCGGCGATGGGCCTGCAGCAGAACCAGGTGTGCGTGATGATCCACTGTGGCTCGCGCGGTCTGGGCCACCAGATCTGTACCGATCATGTGCGGACGATGGAGAAGGCCATGGCTGGGTACGGCATCTCGGTACCTGACCGCCAGCTGGCCTGCGCCCCGGTCCGGTCGCCGGAGGGGCAGGGGTATCTGGCCGCGATGGCCGCCGCCGCAAACTACGGGCGCGCCAACCGCCAAATGCTCTCTGACGTGACCCGGCAGGTGTTCGAGTCCGCGACCGGCGTCACACTCGAGCTCGTCTACGACGTGTCCCACAACCTCGCCAAGATCGAGACCCATGACATCGACGAAAAGAGGCGCACGCTGTGCGTGCACCGCAAAGGTGCAACCAGGGCGCTGCCGCCAGGTCACGCCGACGTACCCGCCGACCTCGCCTCAGTTGGCCAGCCCGTCCTGATCCCCGGCACGATGGGCACCGGATCGTACGTCCTCGCAGGTGTACCGGGCGGTCACGCATTCTTCTCCACCGCCCATGGAGCCGGCCGCGTGCGAAGCCGCCACCAGGCCGCCCGCGTGGTGAACGGTCGGGAACTCCGCGATCGACTCGAAGCCCGTGGCATCCTCGTCCGCGGAGCCTCGTGGCGTGGGCTGGCCGAGGAAGCGCCGGATGCCTACAAGGACGTCACGGCCGTCGCCGAGATCAGTGAGCGCGCCGGGCTGGCGCGCAGGGTCGCCCGGCTGGTCCCGCTCGGGGTCGTGAAGGGCTGACGGGCGAGCGCGGCGTCACACGTCGACGGTCACCGAACACGACCATCCGCGCCGATCGCGCCCGAACCGCAACTCGTGCAGCGAAACACCCTTGGGCACCGCACCGACCTGCGCAAGCTCGCCCGCGTCAGCCATGGCGAACCAGACGTCGACCCCGTCGCCTCGCGGCGTCACGTCGAGGTTCACCGGGATCTCGTGGATGGTGTCCATGAGGTAGATCACCTCGTTGAGCACCGCTACCAGCAGGTCTTCGTCGCTGCCCACATCCAGCCGGTGACGGCGGGCGCTCACCACCCGGGCCGACGACGTGTCGACAAACGCCGCCACCGTCCCCAGCACCGCCTCGGCGATGCACAGCTCACGACTCGGCGCCCACGCCTCCACTCGAAGATCGGCGGTATGTGCCACCGTCCGGTGCCCTCGCCGCACATCGCCTTCGGACATCCCTGAGCGGAGTTCCGACTGACGCGGTGGGCGCGCCACGGGGTTGAGTGCGGCACCGAGGTAGCGCGCCAGGGCGGACTCCGACGTGGACACGCGCTCGGTGGGTCGCTGCGCTTCGGCCCGGCGCAGCGCCTCACGCTGGGCCAGCCTCTCGTCCCGTCCGCTCATGGTCACCGCCTCCGTACCGGACATCGTCGGGTGTGGGTGGTGCGGCCGGCCCCACGAGGTGCCGCACCGTCAGGTCTTTGCCGCCAGGAGCATCTCGTGGGCGAGGCGGGCTGCCTTCGCGGCGCGATGCTCTGCAGGTTCACTTCCGGGGACTTCCTCCAGTCCCCGAGCGAGGGTTCGAACCGCTTCGGCAAGGCTGGAGACCTGGTCCTCGATCCGCCCGATGCGGTCTTCAGCCGTTGGAACGCTCGCCCGGCTGTCGGCGACGGCAGGGGTGTCTGGTCCCGCGATGAGCCCCCGGAGGGGGTCCGGAAGCACGGCGAGCGCTTCTTCCAGCTGTCCCGGTGAGAAGTGCCGCCGCATGACCGCCGAGACGTGAGCAGCTGTCGACGGCACGTCAGCGATCGGAATGCGGGCCTCGTTGGCGAACCGTTGCACGTACTCCGCCGGACCGTACTTCACGGGCACCCTGCTGGGGTCCCATCCGTCGTAATAGACACCGCGGATCAGCTCGGGAAGCTGCGCGCCGAACTGCGCCGCGCTGTCGGCCGTCAGCCGATCGCGGAGAGTATGCAGCCACGCACGGAGCACTCGATACGCGTACCGCCGGTCCTCGGTGCCGAAGGCCGCGGCGACATCGGCCAGCCAGGCGTGCGCAGTATGCATCATGTGATCGAACGCATCGAATCTCGACCGGGGCATGGCTAACTCCTCAGGCCCACACCGACTGTGACCACGCTAGGTGCGCGGACCACTGCGCCAGTAGGGCCGAAGGTCACGGCGCCGCCGGTTCTGAGCCCGACCTTCCGGCGGTACGCCGGCGGCGGCAGGACTCCTGCCTCGGCAGGGACCTTCGCCTCTGGTGATGCCGGCCGGGTGGGTGAAGCGTGGTGGAGTTCCCAAGAGCAGGAGGTTGACCGTCCCAGGGAAATCCTCGTCACGTACTCGACGAGCCGACCCGGAGAAAGAGGGCACGATGACCGGCACTCCTTTGGACCGACTGCGTCGACACTCGGACCCCTCCGGAGCGCTGCTGTCGGTGTTCGTGACCGTCCCGCCCGACCCGACTGCGCTGCGTGAGTTGCCGGCCCGGCTCGACGGGTTGCTGGCCACGGCACGGATGCCGGACGCGGACGACGCCACTCGACGCCGGGCGCGAGCGGCCCTGGCTCGGGTCCATGAAGCCGGCGCCATCCGAGGACGAGACTGGTTTGGCCAGAACATGGCCATCGTCGCATCCGCAGACGATGGAGTCCTCGAAGCGATGCGGCTGCCTTGCGCGGTTCCGGACCGGGCTGTGTTCGGCCGCAGGGCCCATGTACGCCTGCCGCTGCGAGCGTTCCAGCAGTGCCGGCCCTACGCGGTGGTCGTGATCGACCGCCGCCAGGCCTGGCTGTTCGAGGTTGGCGGCCGTACGATTCGCCCGGTTCGCCGGATCGACGATGAGGGCGTGCGGGACCGGTCCCACGCCGGCTGGCACGGGCTCGATGAGTACGGCGTCCGTCACCACGCGGCCGAGCTGGCCCGGCGACACTACGACGCCACCGCCGCGGCGCTGGCACAGCTCGACGTGAAGGGCCGCCCCGTGGTCGTCGGTGGCCACGGCGACGGCGTCGCAGAGTTCCTCTCCGCGCTCTCGCCGCCACTACGCGACAACGTCGCTGGGACCTTCGCCATCGATCCGCACACGATGACGCCGGACGACGTCCGGGCCCATGCCCAAACCGTCATGGCCGACCGGGAGGCCGAGCGCCAACGGCGGCTGGCCGCCGACCTCGCTGAATGGGAAGCAGCGGGTCTGGCCGTCAGCGGTGTCGAGCCCTGCGCCGACGTTGTCAGCAGGTCCGGCGCGGACCTCCTGGTCGTGCGCGGAGACGAGCAGGTGCCAGGGCGGGTATGCGACACGTGTGGCGCCATGTCGACCCACGGGACCCAATGCCGTGCATGCGGGGCTTTCACCCGTCCGGTTCCCGATGTCGTCGACGAGATGGTGGCCAGGATGCTCGACGCGGGGGCACAGGTCGATCTCGGCGGCGACGAGTACCTCGATCCCAGCGTGAACATCAGGTTGCACGGCTCGGACCGTCGCCATGCCGGTCGGGTGGTCATGAGCACATCCGATACCGGACACGGTGGTGTCGGCGCTCCGCCGTCGCCGTGACCGAACATGACCTGTCGACGGCGGGCATCCGACCCGCTCCCCCGAGAAGGGGCCTTCAGCCCTCGGAATCGGGACCTCGGTCCGTGTTGGCGCATGGGCACGGCGCGGATCTTGGAGGTATGCGCAGATTTCCTTACTTTGATCTCTGTTATCGCGCTTCTCGGGCTGTCCGCCTGCGGCGACGACGAGACAGACGGCGGCGCGGCGCCGACAGCATCCAGCACCGTGACGGTCACCGATGAGTCGAACTCGACCGCATCGCCTAAACCGACCTCGTCACCAGCAGAGGCGCCCTCGCCGCAGCTCCAGTGGCCGACCGCAGACGTGACGGCGCCCTTCGGCGGCCAGGTGCCGCCGGTGCCCACCCTGGTCGCCATCCGGGTCGGCGCTCACCCCGAGGGGGGCTACGACCGAGCGGCCTTCGAGTTCGAAGGGTCGCCCGGCTACCAGGTCGGGTACCGGTCCGAGATCTTCTATGACGGGTCGGGTGCGCCGGTCGACCTCGAGGGCGACGCCTTCATCCAGGTGGTCTTCAACCCCGCTCAAGCTCACGACGACGCGGGTCAGTCCACCCTGTCGTCGCCACCGGTGCAGCCGGTCGAGGTCGACTTCGCGACGCTGGAGTCGTACGTGCTGAACGGCGATTTCGAGGGCTACGTGTCGGTCGCACTCGGCCTCGACGACAAGGTCGGCTTCAACGTCGAACATTTCCAGATGGCAAACGGTCACGACGTCGTTTACGTCGACGTCGCCCGGCCATAGAGTCGTCGGGACAGGGCTGTCGCGCACTGCTGATTCGAAGCGAGCACAGCACGCCGCTCAGACGCCCACCGTCTCCCACGGCCCCCAGATGGCGAAGGTCATGCCGTTGGACGCCTGGATGTTGACGTACAGCGTTCCACCGTCGGGGGAGAAGGTGGATCCGGCGAACTCGTCGTTGGTGCGGTTGGGAAGCCGGTTGAGCGCCAGGTCCCACAGCTGCCCGCCCCGCGACAGCCCGCGCAGATAGTTGTCCTCGATGTTGTCCTCGCAGATCACGAGGGTCCCGCGTGGGCTGGCGGTGATGTTGTCGGGGAAGTCGAGGGTGTCGCGATCCGGTGCCTGGTAGAGCAGCTGGAGGCGGCCGGAGCGGCAGTGGTAGGCCCAGATCTGGCCGGACCCCTTGCCGTAGCCCGTCGGCCGGGGCGTCGAGATGTCGGGACTCTCGGGGTCGCCACCGCCCTGGGTGGAGCAGAAGTAGACGACGTTGTCGTCGTATACGGCGCCTTCGAGCCTGCTGAAGTAGGCCGCACCCTGTGCCCATCCCTGCCCGGCGACGTAGTGGATCGCATCATCGTTGGTCGTGGTGGGCGTGCCGTCGGGCTGGCGCGGGAAGTCCGGGTCGGGGTCGTCGATCGGCACCCACACGGTCTGGAAGGTCACCCTCTGCTGCTGGCGGTCAGCGAGCGGGGCGTTGGGCCGGCCGCTGACCGCGAGCATGAACAGTTGGCCGCCGTCGACCAGTGCGCCGGCCTCCATGGGGTGGACCGGCGGTACGTACTTGAAGAAGCCCGAGGGGAAGCCGAAGTCGTCGTCGGTGAGGTAGGCCACGCCCTCGACCGGGTCGATGGCGATCGCCTCGTGTGCGAAGCGCCCCGCCTTGCGGATGGGCTGCGCACTCGCCGTGCCGTCGACCGGCACCTCGAAGACGTAGCCGTGTGGCTGGGTGAGCTGAGCGTTCTTGATGTACGTGGTGGGCGGGAGTGCGCCGCGGGTGAAGTCGTCGAAGACGTCGGGTCCGTTGATCGTCTCCTCGCAGGTGACCCACGCTCCCCACGGCATCGGCCCGCCCGAGCAGTTCATCATCGTCCCGGCGAGGCTGGCCCAGGACTCCGCCACGTTGCCCTCCCCGTCGACGACCACGGAGGTGGTGCCGCCACCGGCGCGGGAGTCGTAGGCGGGCGCGGTCGCGGAGAACGGCGCCGGAGCCGGGTCGTTGATCTCGTGGTTGCGGATGAGCACCGAATGGCCGTCGGGACCCGGGAAGGCAGCCATGCCGTCGTGCCGCCCGGGGATCCTGGTCCCGTCGGACAGCTCCCGATCGGTCGGATCGGTGGTGTCGTGGAACGAGCGGTAGGAGAAGCCCTCCGGCAGCCAGAGCCGCACCACGCCGTCGCGCAGATCCGGAATGGCCCGCAGGTGGCGGAAATCCGGGCGACTGCGGTCAGCCTGCGCCGGTAATGCGAGGAACCCGGCGAGGGGCCCTCCGGCGACGGCGCCACCGGCGGTGACGGCCGCGGCGCGAAGCAGGGTTCGGCGATCGATCGTGGTCATGGCGGGACCCCCTCCGGTCGTACACGTCCTCCAACGGACCGATCAGACGCTAGCCGCTCTCCCCATCTGACGGAAGCGATGTGGCTCGAGGCCCCAACCTCCTGGCCGGATTTCGCGTTGACATCGGTGTCGGCAGAACGAGCAGCCGGAGGCGCACCTACGAAGCGCCCGTCCGCTGACGCGCCGCCCACACGTCCACCGGTTTCGACAGACCGAGATCTGGACCCGCTGCAATGCGAAAGGAAGTCACCATGCCCAGGACCAAGCACGCCCTCTCGAAGGTCGCCAGACTCGGCACCCGCTACTCGGCCGCGGCCGCGGCAGTGACGCTGATCGCCGGACTGGCCGCGATCCCGGCGGCAGCCCGACCCGACCCCGGACGGACTGTGATGGAACAGTCAACCGATTCGGTCAGCGACCAGTCCGAATTCGCCAGGTTCAGCTGCACGCCTGTCGACACCGCCGTATACGACCCGATGCAGGACTACGTGGAAACCCTGATCTGGTGGCATTACCACCCGGATTGGCGCGTCGGCTGAATGACGTGGATCCAGTTCGCGCGAACAATCGTCATGCGGCCCCAGAGATGCGCGCGTACCGTCGAAGCACCGCCACAGTCGCGCGCGATGTGGCTCGAGACCCAACCTTCCGGCCGGATTTCGCGTTGACCGCGGTGTCGGAAGGGAGCAGGTGGACCGGTACGCGGGGTTCAGCGAATTCGTGCAGACACGGGAACGTGCGCTGCTGCGGACCGCCTTTCTGCTGACCACCGACGTGCAACTCGCCGAGGACCTGCTCCAGTCCGCACTGGCAAAGGCCGCTCTGCACTGGCCGCGGATCCGCAACGGGCAGCCGGAGGCCTACATACGAAGCGCGCTCTATCGCGAGTCGGTCTCCCGCTGGCGACACCGACGCGGGGTAACAGAGGTACCGACGGCATCGATGCCGGAACGTGCCGGCGTATCCCCTGAAGACCAGATCGATCTACGGTTCGCGGTCGTCGCCGCGCTCCGTCGACTTGCCCCGCGGCAGCGCGCCGTCCTGGTCCTGCGCTTCTACGAAGACCTTTCCGAGGGTCAGGTGGCCGAGGCCCTGTCGTGTTCGGTCGGGACCGTCAAGAGCCAGACTCACGACGCCCTCCGGAGACTGCGGTCTCTGGCACCAGAGCTCGCCGAGTTCAAGACGAGTTCGGAGGTGGTGCTGTGACCGAGCTGCGCACTCTTCTCGACGCGGCTGCGGACGCCGTGCCCACCACTGGGGTCAACCGCGCCGAACGGGCCGTGGCGGTGGCTCGTCGGGTACGCCGGACTCGTGTTGTCGCCGTCGTCGTCGCGGCGGTCGCCGCCGTGCTGGCCGGCAGTGTGGTGGTCCCGTTGGCGTCCCGGCTCGGCGCGATCGAGCCGGCCGGCCCGGGGGAGGAGACGGGCTTGCCGGAGCAGGTTTACGCGGTTCCGCTGCACGCGCCGAGCGTGGGTGAGGGTGCTGCCCTCGGTCAGCCCGCCGCCTACCTGCTGGGCGGGGTGCCAAGAGCAGAGGGTTGGTTCGGGGAGTCCTGCTGTCAGATGGCGGTCGTGGGCGCATCCACCGATGAGTACGCCTTCTTGGATATTCCGGAGATGACCGAAGTGGCCGGTGGCGGCGCGTTGAACGCCCGCCTGTCGCCAGACGGCCGGGTCATCGCGTACGCAACAGCGGACGGCATCCGCTTGCTGAACCTCGTCGACGGGACCGGCCGAACCCTTGACGCGCCGCAGGGTTGGCAGGTCTGGTCGGTGCTGGCCTGGTCCGGCGACGGGACCCGGCTCGCGGTGGCTACCGGTGACCCTGCTCCCGGCGCTGCCGAAGAGATCGGCCTGGCCACCGTCACCGTCGCGGTTCAGCCTTCCTGGTCGGTGCCCGACGTCGGGGTTGGGTGGAACGGGTCGACGAACGCCGTGGCGCTCTCTCCCGACGGCACCCAGATCGCCCTTTCCCAGGACGGTGAACTGCGGCTGGCCCCGGTTGAGAGAGGCTCGGTTCGGATTCTCATGACCGGGATCGGACGGGTGGATCCGCAGGTCGCGTGGTCCCCGGACGGTGAGCGGATCGCGGTGATCGGCTTCCCGAACAGGCGCGACGAGACTGTCGGGCCGGGCGATGGTACGCGCTTCTTCCAGGGCAGATATGTCGAGGTTGCCACCGGGAACTCCGGGATCATTGAAAAGACGAGCCACTACGAGTTCGCCACGATGCTGGGCTTCAGCGGAGACTCGCACGTGCTGCTGCTGGTCTCCGAATCAGGCGAAGGGCCCCACACATTTGTGCGCATCGAGTTGACCACCGCCCTTCGTTCCACTGTCACGCGGCTCTCGGATGGAATCGACCCCCAGCAAATCAGTGCTGCTGCGAGCCTTCTCGATGACCCGCCCAGGTCGTCGGGCCAACCTCACGACGTCACAAGGGCAATCGCACCGGTGGCCGCAATTGCCGCGCTGATTGCACTCGTGGTCGTCCTCGTGATCGGACGCGCCTGGCGGCGCCATGCCCTTCGTTGACACACATCGTCCGGTCTCGGCCGAGATCCGGACTCGGACCACAACGCACCACGGAAGGAACCGTCATGCCAAGAGCTCAACGCACCTTCATCGGTGTCGCACTCGCGGCGCTGGCCGCCTCCGCGCTGATCGCCGGCGCGGCTCCGGCCGGATCGACCGAGGCCGAAGATCAGCCACTCGGGCCGCGCGGAGATCCGGTCGTCGCGTGGAACGCGAATGCCGGCGAGGCCGCCGTGGCGGCGTGCTTCCTCGGTGGCTACGCGCCGCAGGAGGCGCGCATGTACGCGATGGTGCAGGTGGCCGTGCATGACGCGTTGAACGGCATCGACCGCCGCTCCCGCCCCTACGCGGTCGACCTTCTGATCGCACCCGAAGCGTCGCCAGAGGCGGCGGTGGCGGCAGCCGCGCGTGAGGTGCTGGTCCCGGTGCTGGGCTCGCTTACCTTCTTCCTGCCCGCCGACTGTGTGAACGCGGGGATCGCCAGCGTGGAAGCGGACTACGCGACCGCGCTGGCCGCGATCCCGGACGGACCAGCCAAGACCCAGGGCCTGGCCTTGGGACAGGCTGCCGCCGACGCGGTGCTCACGCTGCGCGCCGCCGACGGCTTCGACACCCCGACGGTTGATCCGAACTATCAGGAGGGCACCGTGCCGGGAGAGTACCGCTACACCCCCGGCACCCCGTTCGCGTTCGCGCCGCACCTGGGTGAGGACCTGACCCCGTTCGTGCTCAAGGACAGTTCGCAGTTCCGTCCAGGCCCGCCCTACCAGTTGGGCGGCCAGAAGTACGCCGCAGATGTCAACGAGGTCCAACGACTGGGCGGCGACGATGTCACCACACCCAGTGCCCGCACCGACGAGCAGACCGAGATCGCGCTGTTCTGGGTGGAGAGCTCACCGCTGGCGTGGAACCGCATCGCCCGGACGGTCTCGACGGCGAAAGGGCTCGACGCCTGGCAGAACGCGCGACTGTTCGGCCTGCTGAACATGGCCCTGATCGACGGCTACATCGGTACGTGGGACACCAAGTACCACTACCGCTTCTGGCGCCCGGTCACCGCCATCCGCCTCGCCGACATCGACGGCAACCCGGCCACCACCGCCGACCCCACCTGGACGCCGCTGGTGGAGACCCCGCCCATCCCCGACTACGACTCCGGCCACGCCGTCGAAGGAGGAGCCGCCGCCAAGGTGCTCACCCGGGTCTTCGGCACCGACACGATCAGCTTCTCCAACTGCAGCTACACCCTGCCGGCCGGACAGACCTGCGCCGACCCAGCACCCACTCTTCGTCACTTCACGAGCTTCTCCCAGGCAGCCGACGAGAACGCGGTATCCCGCATCTACGTCGGATTCCACTTCCGCGACGCGGTCGAAACCGGCAACCGTCACGGTGAGAAGATCGCCGACCGCACTGTCAACCTCTACCTACGCCCGACGCGCTAACAGGCGATCCGCAGCCAACACCGGCCGGCCAGTCACGGCCGGCCGGTGTTGTGCACGGTTACGACCCGGTCGGATGCGCGGGTGGGCAGACTCGGGCTGTGACCGACGACGAGAGCCGATCCCACTGCCTGGTCACCGGCGCTACGGGATACATCGGCGGCCGGCTGGTTCCCGAGCTTCTTGATGCCGGGTTCCGGGTGCGGTGTATGAGCCGCTCGCCCGAGCGGCTGCGGGACTACCCGTGGGCCTCCAGGGTGGAACAGGTCCGGGCCGACGCGACCGATCAGGTGGCGGTGCGGCGGGCGCTGGACGGGATCGATGT
>DASRTE010000106.1:0-16646 GCA_035656095.1 Jiangellaceae bacterium | reverse complement strand
TGTCTGGCGGCTGGCGGGCGGTGAGTGGGCGCGCAAGATCGCGGAACGAAACGACGACATCTAGCCAGTGTGGACGTGCCAAGGTCGGGTCGATTTGCGCCTCAACGGAGGTGAGCGGCTCCGGTCAGGTCAGCGGCCTTGCCCAATGACCCAGCTCCCCAGGCGGGCACGCGCTAACGGGCAGGCTGATGAACGCGGACGCAGGCTCTTGCTGGCCCCCGGTGTTGACGCGTCCTTGCTGGGACGCCTCATGGCTCATGTTCGTAACGCCCGTGAGCAGACGCCCGTGTCACATGCGCTGTGCGTGTCGTTTGAGGTTTGCTGCTGATTGCGGGCTCGGCGGGAATGAAGTCGGCGAATGGGCTGGTGCGGAACCAGCTGCGGAACTGGCGGGTGAGCCGGGGCGGGCCGATGAGGTCGATACGGCCTTCCCGGATGGCTGCGGGGTAGCCCAGCCGCTTCAGGTGCAGGTCGATCAGCGTCGCCGAGTCGGTCCGGCACACCATGTCCTCGGCATACCCGCTGGGGTGGGTGCACAGCTCGGGCTGCGGGCGGCGCAGGATCAGCCAGTAGCCGGCCGAGGGTCGGTCACGCAGCTCGAACCGGACCACCGTGGTGTGCGCCGGGATTCGGTCGACGTCGACGAGTTTCAAGGTGGCCCAGAGTATGTAGGCGGGGTCCATGTGCCGCGGTTCGATCTCGAGCCAATGGGCACCCCACTGCCCCATCGCGTCCAGGATCGCCTTCAGCGCCAGACCCATCTCGGTCAGCTCGTACGTCGCGCCGCGGCCGGACAAGTTCACGGTGCGCACCAGCACGCCGTGCCGCTCCAGCGCCTCCAGACGCTGAGCCAGCAACGCTGTCGAGATGCCCGGCGCCCCCTGCCGAATCTCGGTGAACGTCCGGCAGCCGTTGAGCAGGTTGCGCACGATTATCGGCGTCCAGCGCTCCGCCAGCAACTCGGAACTGCGGGCGATCGGGCAGAACTGGCCGTAGTCGCGCACCCGTCAAGCCTCCCGCCCGCGCCTCGTCGTGGCAACTTCAGATTTTGCTATTGCCGGGTGCTGGAATCGGCGGCAGCCTCAAACCAGTGGGCCGGCGTCGTACCGACCTTTCATGGTTGGAGGTGGGTGGCATGACAATCCCGGAACGTGCACATGTCGTGGCGCCGGGACACGGGCGCGCCGCAGACCTCGGCGTCGCGCAGATGCGACTGCTCGCCAGTGGCGACGCCACGAACGGCGGCGGCTTCGCCTTGGCGGAGTTCTGGGGTACCAGCGAGGGCGCCTGGACCGTCCCGCACCTGCATCGCGGCTTCGAGGAGTCGTTCTTCATCTTGGACGGCCGTTTCACGTTCACCGTGGGCGAGCAGGCCATCGCCGCGAGCTCAGGAATGTACATCCTCGTCCCGCGGGGCACCGCGCACACGTTCAGTGCTGCCGCGGGCGGAGGCCGGTTCCTGCTGTTGATGGTGCCCGGTGGGCTCGAGGAGATGTTCTTCGAGCTCGGTCGGCTGCCGCCGAACGCGATCCGCGACCCGGTCGCACGGGCGGCGATCTCGGCCCGCTACGACTCTGTCCCGGTGTAGCGATGACACCCGAAGCGACCCTTGAACGCGACGGCGTCGTGCTGCCTACGCGGCATCCAGCCGTCGGAGTGGCCGACGCAAAGCGCGTCCGCAATGGTGCGACAGAGGGCCCGCCCTCTGTCACACAACCGGAGCCCTACCGGAGCCTCGGTTGATCTACGCGACGAAGTCACGAGCCGCTGACCAGGCCAAATGCGGTGGGCCACGTGCGGCTCGAACCCACAACCCGCGGATCAAGAGGACGCAGCATTAAGGCCACTGTGCCCTCTACCTGCGACTATGCCCCCACCGCGTCCCCCAACAGCCCCACAGCAGGCCACAGTCGACGTCATTTCATGCCACGAACCATGCCATGCCAGCTGCCCGGCCCGTGCGGCCATTTCGCGTCACGAATGGTGCCACGGCCAGCGTCACATGCGTGTTTCGGCGTGATCGACGCTCACGCCCAGAATCCGGCGCGTGGTTGGTGGCCTATCCCCAAACCAAGACTGGTACCATAACTCGTACCAGACATGAGGGGAGGTTCCGATGGCAGTGACGGCGAGCGAGGCGCGTAAGAACCTATTCCCGCTGATCGAGAAGGTTAACGACGACCGGACTCCGATCGAGATTACGTCCCGGCGAGGCGACGCGGTGCTGCTGTCCCGAGCTGACTACGACGCACTCGAGGAGACCGCGCACCTGCTGCGCGTCCCGGCCAACGCCAAGCGGCTGATCGAAAGCCTGCAACAAGCCATGACCGACCAGCGCGAACAGCACGACCTCACCAGGTGAGACTGGTCTTCACGCCGCACGGCTGGGAGGACTACACCTACTGGCTGGGCGCCGACCGTGCCACGCTCAAACGCATAGACCGACTGATCGACGACGCCTTGCGCGACCCGACCACCGGCATCGGCAAGCCGGAACCACTGCGCCACCTGCTCGCCGGTGCGTGGTCCCGGCGGATCAGCGAGGAGCACCGCCTGGTCTACCTCGTGGACGGCGATGACCTCGTGATCTTGCAGACCCGCTTCCGCTACAAGTGACCGGTATTGGACGCCCTCATCTGGGCTGACATGACGACCGGCCGTCCACGTAGCGGAGAGCCGGGACTTCCTCGCGAGCACGTTTGTCCGGTCACCCGGTGACGAGTCGGAGTGTGCGGCCATCGATGCCGATGCGGACGTCCTGCCCCCAGCCGACCGTCAGACGGTCGCGTTCGAGTCCGTCGCCGAACAGCACGAGACTGTCGGCCTCGGCGGTAATCACCAGGCGCTGGTCGGCGGTGAGCAGCCCTTCGGTGTGCGTGGTTTCGGTTGCCGGTGTTGGCCAGGCCTCGCGGACGAACCAGGCAAGCGCCCTGTCCTCGGCATCGGGCAAGGTAAGCCGGCTGTGTCGCTGTTGGGCGATGGATGCGCACCAGCCGGTGGTCCCGGTGCCGGTGGACACGATGATCCCGGAGGAGGACTGCCGTTCGGGGTCGGCGCCGGGTTCCGTGAGCCGGTAGCGAGCGGACTGGTGACTGGGGTGGCCGAGGTAGATCTCGTTGAGCGCGCTCAGGTCCTGCCCGTCGTCGGTTTCGGCTCGGCATAGGGTGCGTTGCTGCGTCGTGGCGCGTCCGGATGACAGTGCGGCCAACAGGCCGCCGACGCTGGTCGGTGGGTGCCTGACGAGGACTCCGGGGTTGCGGTCGGGCTCGGGGTTGAGCCCGACGACGGGCTGGTCGGCCAGGTACTTGGCGACGTTGGCGACCAACCCGTCCTGCCCGACGACGACGATGACGTCATCCGCGTCGAACAGGAACCGGTCGAGGTCGCCGCGTTCCACCGACCCGCGGCGCCAGTCGATCGGGATGGCCGCGGCAACGTGCTGCAACGCCGCGGCGCAGGCATCGTGACGATCTTGCACCTCGGCCAGAGTCCTTCCTCGGGTACGGAGGAAGAACTCGGCCTGGCCGCGGGTGCCGTGCCGCTCGACGAGTTCGTCGAGCTCGGTGCGCCGGTGTACGACGACGGTGCGGGGTGCGAGCGGCATGGTCAGTCCGCCCTCGCGGTCAGCTGTGCGAGCGCCCCGGTGAGTAGGTCAGGGGTGAGGTTGACAGTGCCGATCTTCGGCAACTGGCCGGCCAGTTCACGCAACGCCAGAGCCAGCAGCACCCGGCGGTCCAGGTCGGCCGCCACCGCGACACGGGCAGCCTCGGCCTCAGCCTCGGCTGTGCCGACAAGCCTGGTCCGGTCGGCGTCGGCCTGCGCCGTGACCCGGGTTAGCTCCGCGTCGGCGTCCGCGGTGATGCGAGCCGCGGCCGCCTGCTCTGTCGCACGGCGACGCTCGTTGACGCCGCGCTGCTCGACCAGCCGCTCCTCCCGGATTGCCAGCTCGATTTGCGATTGCAGCTCGTTCTCGCTGATCGCCCTTTCACGCTCCACCGCCAAGGCGCGACGTTCGTAGGTCGCCTTGTCGGCATCCTGCTGGATCTGTTCACGGGTAGGGGTCTGCAGCGCCCGCTCCAGGTCCGCATCCGGTCGGATCGCGACGACCCGCACGTCCGCCACCGCGATCCCGACCTCTCCCAGCCGGGTGTCGTCAGTGAGACCGGCACGCATCCGGTCCCGCACGGCCGAGAGCCCGCCGGCCAGCGCATTTGCCAGCGGCATCGTCGCAATCAGGTCCAGGGCGTGCTGCTGCGCGAGCTCGGTCAGCAGGTGGGCCATCTGGTCGAGCGGGCTGGCCTGCCAGCGGCCGGTCGACCCATCGACGGAGAAGTCGATCCGCGAGGCAGCAAGCGCCGGCTGCGCAAAGCGGTAGGTCACGGTCGCCTGCACCGACACGTCCTGGAAGTCGGCTGTCCGCGCGTGGAACAGGAGCGGCAGCTCGCGGTCGTCGACCGGCACCTCGCTGAGTACCGCCGTCAGCGGCCGGAACCAGAACGACAACCCGGTCCCCTGCTGCACGACGCGACCACGACGCTGGTGCAGGACATGCCCGGTGGGGGTGCCACGCAGGTGGCGGAGAGTGCCAAAGCTGCGGATGTATGCCATGTCGTCGCTCCTCATCGTTGTCGTCGTCTCGACGATAAGCCTTCAGTGCACTAATCGTCAAGATGACGAGATAAAGTGGTCTCTGTGAAGCAGACCGAGACAGGCCACCCGCCGTTCGCGGTGACCGTCGATCTCGTGGTCCTCACCATCCGCGGTGGCCGCTTGCAGGTGCTCGTCGTGGAACGTGGCGAGGAACCGTATGTCGGGCAGCTCGCGCTGCCCGGTGGGTTCGTACGCCCGAATGAGGATCTACCCACCGCTGCCGCCAGAGAGCTGGCCGAGGAGACCGGGATCGCAGAGTCCGCCAGCCACCTCGAGCAGCTGGCGACCTACGGTCGACCCGACCGGGACCCGCGCATGCGGGTCGTGTCGGTCGCCTACCTCGGCCTCGTGCCCGACCTACCCGACCCGGTCGCCGGCACCGACGCGGCTGCCAGCCGGTTCATGAGCGTCGATCCGCTGCTCAAACGCCCACGTCGACTGGCGTTCGACCACGGCACGATCCTCGCCGACGGTGTCGAACGCGCCCGCGCGAAGCTCGAGTACAGCGCACTTGCCGCCGCCTTCTGCTCCGGGCAGTTCACAGTCGCCGAGCTCCGTGCCGTCTACGAGGCGGTCTGGGGCGTCGAGCTCGACCCTCGCAACTTCCACCGCAAGGTCACCGGCACACCGGGATTCTTGACACCCACGGGCATCACCACCACGCGCGGCGGCGGGCGACCCGCGCAGCTCTACACCCGTGGCCCCACGAGCCAGCTCAACCCACCCATCTTGCGCGGCTGACACATAGACGCCTCGGGCAGGCAATGCTGCCCGGCCGATCGCGCAAGCCTCGTCCACCTCGGGGCGAGCCTTCCGGCAACTCGCTGCCGGCGGACCTCAGGAGCAAGGTGCTGATCATGCATAGCAGCAGGTCCAGAAGGGGTGGGCCCCGTCGGACTCGAACCGACAACCCGCGGATTAAAAGTCCGCTGCTCTGCCAATTGAGCTAGAGGCCCAGGACGGGGCGCTTCGCCGGTGTCAGCGCTCTCGCGGCGACAGATCCGTCTGCTCCCGTGCGATCAGCCTATCCAGCGACGGGAAGACCGTCGGTCGCGCTCGGATGATCGACGCTCGGGGCGCTGTCGGCCAAATGGCCGACGGCGCCCCACCATGGGTTGCCGGTTCGGGTCAGGCAGCTGCCCTGGACCCGTCGCTGTGCGCCGCGACACGGGACAGCGGGCAGGGTCGACGTGTCGAACGCGAAGGTGAGCACGGCGGTGGCGACCGCGTCGGCGTTGACGTCGAACGCGAACGTGTTCACGTTCCCGACCAGGTTGTAGTCCTCACGCAGAGCGTCGTAGAGCGCCACGTCCTGGCCGTCACCACGCAGGTTGTCGCAGAACTGGTGGTAGCACGGGTCGTAGGCAGCACCCGCGACGCCGCCGTACGTCACAGCCTCAGCCGCGGTCTTCACGCCCTCGGCTCCGGTGAACAGGCCACCGGCAGGAACACCCACCGCGATGAACGGCCCGTAGTCGGAGCGGCCCGAGAACTCGGTGTCTTGGAACGGCAGCCCGCGGCTTGTGTAGAAGGTCTCGAACACGTCCTCGATCTCCTCGTCCGTGAGGTTGGCGACGTAATGCTCCGAGCCCAACAGGCCGGACTCCTCGGCGCCCACCAGGCGAAGCGAACGGTATTCGCCGTCGTCACGTTCTCCTCGGCGAGCTTGAGCGCGACCTCGAGCACTGCGGCGCTGCCGCTACCGTTGTCGTTGATACCTGCGCCGTCCTGCACGCTGTCCAGGTGCGCGCCGGCCATGACGACATTGGAGTCGTCTCCGGACGCCGTCTCGGCGAAGACGTTGTAGGAGGGGCGAATCTCTGCGGTGAACTCCACCACCACCCGGACAGTGGCGCCCGGCGTAGAAGCCAGATCGGCACCGGCGTCGAAGGTCGTGAACACTGCCGGGATGGTGAGACCGGTGGCGTCTCCGATCATGTTCAGCAGACCGGTGCGGCCGGGCTGACCCTCGTTCATGACGATTACCGCGGAGGCGCCGGCCGCCTGGGCGTTGAGCACCTTGAGGTTGAATCCACAGGTGCCCGCTGGACGAGCGCCACCGAACCGGGCGCCATCCCGGTGAAGTCGGCGGCCTCACATCCGCTGGTCGACGTGTTCGGCGGCAGGGTCGGAGCGTCCAGCCTGAGGTCGGCCAGGAACAGTGATCCGGTGGCCTCGCCCTTAGGTGTGCCGGAGTCGAACTGGTTGCGGAGGAAGTCCACGCCGTTGATGTACGTCGTTGGATTCGGGGTGATGCGCTCGAGCTCCGAGTTCTCCTCGGTGTACTCGAACAGAAACTCCTGCACGACCGGCGTGTAGCCGACTTCGGTCAGCTTCTCGACGACGTA
Organism: Jiangellaceae bacterium; assembly: GCA_035656095.1. Lineage (GTDB taxonomy): Bacteria > Actinomycetota > Actinomycetes > Jiangellales > Jiangellaceae > DASRTE01. Next base: position 9,648 of record DASRTE010000106.1, on the reverse strand, counting down.
ATCGACCGACGCGTCGTATCCGGGCAGGCCGCTGGCTCGGGTCCCCCCGTTGCGGTCGCTCGCCCGCTGTAGGTGCTCGAGGTGCTTCAGCAGGTTCTTGAGTTCACTCCCTTGGTGAACTCCGCGTCGGCGGGCGCGGCGAGCAGCATCGTGCCGGTCAGCACGCCTGCGGCCACGGCCGCGATCGATCGTCGAATTGATCGGACGGTCATCCCTGCTCCTCCTGGACAGAAACTTCATCGTTCCCCGGGTCGCAGGGGGGTTTCGGAGGACGCTATCCCGCCGGGTGCACCCCTGGGAAGATGACCTGCCGACAGCTACGAACCAGCGGGCCGGTCCGGCCGCGTCAGGTGTCCTCGCGCCACGAGCTCGACGGTGGCGACGACGGCGACGGTCTCCACGGCAAGCAGCGCCACCAGGACGAACAGTTGGACGGCTCCCGCCTGGACCGGCGATGCACCACCGAGCAGCATCCCGACGAACGCACCGGGCAGCGTGACGAGGCCGACCGTCCTGGTCTGGTCCGTCACCGGGAGGAGAGCACTGACCGCGGCCGGCCGGCAGATCTCCAGCGTCGCGTCCCGCGGAAGCAGCCCTAGTGACAGGGCCGCCTCCATCTCACCTCGACGAGTGCGCAGATCATCGAGTGCCCGCCGTCCGGCCAGCGCGGTGGCCGTCATCGCGCCCCCGATGAGGATTCCGGACACCGGAATCACCGCCAACGCCTGCGCGGGCAGCACGCGGGTCAGGAGGAGAGCGAGCAGGACGGGCAATGTGCTCAGCACGATCGGCACAATTGCCCACACAGCCTCTCGGCTTCGGGTCATCCGCCGCCCGGCCGTCACCGACGCGGCCGCATACATGACGATGACGAAACCCACCGTCAGTGGCCACGAGTCCACCACCGCAGCCAGGACGAGCGCGACGACGGCGAGCTGAACGACCGCCCGCACCGATGCCGTCAACGCGGCCCGCGAGTGCCCCAGCCGGCCCACCCACGCCCCGATCACAGCCACGCCGACGAGCACCGCCATGGCGATGCCGAGGCCGAATCCGGCAGGAAGCAAGGTCGACGACACGGTGCAGTCTAGGAACGTCGACCGCCGTCATACGGTGAGTTCATGCGGCTGACGAAGTACGAGCACGCCTGCGTCCTCGTGGAAGACGGCGATGCGCGCGTCCTCATCGACCCCGGCACCTACTCCCACGGCTTCGAGAACCTCACCGGGCTGACCGCGGTGCTCATCACGCACCAGCACCCCGATCACGTCGACGTCGACCGGCTGCGGCCGCTGCTCGAGCGTAATCCCGGAGCGTCCGTGCACGCCGACGAGGCGACCGCCGAGATCCTCGCGGAACGGCGCATCGGCACGAGGGCAGTCCGGGCGGGTGACCACGTCGACGCCGGCACGGAGGTCTCCGTCCACGGCGTTCACCACGCACGCATTCACGAGGACATCCCGCTCGTGCCCAACGTCGGCTACCTGGTGGGCGGGCGCTTCTTCCACCCCGGTGATGCGTTCACCGTCCCCGACGTGCCGGTCGATGTCCTCGGGCTGCCAACGGCGGCGCCCTGGCTAAAGCTGTCGGAATCGATCGACTACGTGCGGACGGTGGCGCCTCGGGTGGCTGTACCCGTACACGAAGCCATCCATGCCATGCCGGACATGGTTTACCAGCACTTCCGCAACCTGGCACTCGACGGCACCACGATCACGGTGATCAAGCCCGGCAGCACAGCCGAGGTCTGAGCAGCACCCCGCCCGGGCCCGACGAACAGGATCAGTTGTTGGGCGGCCAACGCTGACAAGGGACTTCTCCATCCCGAACTTCAGTTCATCCTGTTGGTCGGGCCGTATCGCGGCGTGTCGTCCTCGTCATCTGCCGCCGGAGTCGAAAGGCCGGAGCAACCAATGCCCTGCACACGGTCATCGACTGCGCCCGCACGTGCCCGATTCCGCAGGCTCTTGCGATAGCCGACACCGCCGTCCGGACTGGGCTGGTCACGGCTGCAGAGCTGCGCCGAGCGGTCGCCCCACTGCGCGGCGCCGGCGTCGTCAGCGCCCGACGCGTGGCCGGCTGGGTCGACGCTCGGGCTGCTTCGCCACTGGAGTCCGCGTTACGCGGGCTCCTACTCGACAACGGCATCATGCAGTTCGAGCCCCAGCTTGCCGTCGTCCATGAGGGCAGACGAATAGCCACGGTGGATCTGGGCGGGAACAGGTTCTGAGCGATCCAGCCCGGGTGCTGACGATGGTTCGACGGGCGCTTGCCCGGCCCGACCCACAGGATCGTTCGCATCAGCAGACGAACTGACCTGGGCCGACGGCCTCGCGAACCGATACCCGTCCTGTTCGTCGGGCCGAACGCCCTTACTCGTAGCCGAAGACCTGCGTCCAGTAGATCCCACGATCGGAGTCGACGGCGCCGACGCCGATGGCGACCGAGTCGCAGTTGAGGATGTTGCGACGGTGACCCTGGCTGTCCATCCAGCCCTCGACGACGGCTTCGGCCGTGTCGTAACCGAATGCGATGTTCTCGCCCGACCACGACGGGTACCCCTGCTCCGCGGTCCGCTCTCCCGGTCCGTCGCCCTCGGGACTGTCGTGGTCGAAGTAGTTGCGCTCTGCCATGTCGGCGCTGTGGCCCTGCGCGGCCGCGACCAGGCGCTCGTCGACGCGAAGAGCGTCGCAACCCTCCTCGGCGCGTTCTGCGTTTGTGAGTTCGACCACTTCGTTCTCGAGCGGGGTCTGGCCTCCCGCCGGTGGCGGCGGTGGGTCGGGAGGTGGGGGTTCCGGCGTCGGAGTCGGCTCGGGGGTCGGCGTCGGGGTCGGTGTCGGGGTCGGTGTCGGGGTGGCGGTGGCCGTCGGAGTCGAGGATGAGGTCGGGGTAGGCGGAGAGGTCTCCCATGGCCACGGCGCCTGCGAGGACTCGGTTACCACGACGAAGTCATCGGAGGCCTCAGGATCGCAACCGATCAGGGCCAGGGAGAGTGCTGCAGCGATCACCACGGAGGAGACGGTGTGCCGGACGTACACGAATTCCTCTTTCTCAGCGCCTACGTGCTCCCCCTTCAGCGGCGCCCAGGGTACGAGGGTGCGTGGCGATACGCCAGGACCGGCGCGGTCCGGTGCCGCCGTCGATCGGAACGGGATCTGGCGGCTAACGCCGGCGGCGGCGCACCACAGCCCAGATGATGACGATCAGCACCACCAGCGCGGCGACGGGCGCGAGTCGCTTGGCGAGCGAGCCGCCCGCGACGTCGATCAGGTCGATCGCCTCGGGTGTCGGCCGGTCCGGCTTCGCGCCCTCCTGGGCTCCGCCCGCCGGCCCGGAACCGCCGCCCGGTGCGGCTCGGGCCTCACCGCCCGCAGGCGCCTCGGCCTCAGCGGCGGCCGCTCCACCCTCGGTGATCGTCGTCGCAAGGCAGTCGGCGAACTGGCCGATCAGCTTGTTGCCGACGTCGTTCATCACGCCGCGACCGAACTGCGCGGGCTTGCCGGTGATGGCCAGATCGGTGAGGACGTTGACCCGGGTGGAGCCTCCCTCGTCGGTCATCCGAGCCGTGACGGTGGCGGCAGCAGTGCCGGAGCCACGGGTCTCACGACCCTTTGCCTCAACCACGGCCTTGTGCGCGGCGGCATCTTTTTCCAGGAACGACGCCTTGCCGGCGTAGGCCACCGTGATCGGACCGACCTTGACCTTGACGTTGCCGGTGAACGAGTCGCCGTCGACCGTGTCGACCGACGCACCGGGCATGCACGGCGCGATCGTCTCGACGTCGAGAAGAACCTCCCAGGCGCGGTCGACGGGGACGGGGACGGTGAACTCGTGTTCGAGTTGCATGGGCTCAGATCCCTGCTGCAGCGGTCAGGGCCCGGCCGGTCAGCACCTGGGCCAGGTGGGTCCGATAGTCGGCCGACGCGTACGGGTCGCTGGTCGGACTCGTGCCGTCGCCGGCCGAGCGGGCCGCTGCCGCGACGGCGTCAGCCGAGGCGGCCGAGCCCACGATGGCCTGTTCGACTGCGCGGGCCCGTACGGGGGTTGGGCCCATGTTGACCAGGCCGACCCGGGCGTTACCGATGTCGCCGTTCGAGCGCTGCACGACCGCGACGGCGCCCACCAGGGCCCACGCCTGCGCGACCACGTTGAACTTCTCGTACCGGTGCCCCCATCCGTCGCCCAGCTTCGGGATCGACACCGACACCAGCACCTCGTCGGGCTGTATCGCAGTCTGGAAGTAGTCGAGGAAGAACTCGCCGGCAGCGATCGTGCGCCGGCCACCGGAGCCGGCGACCTCCATCGAGGCGTCCAGTGCGAGCGCGAGGGCGGGCAGGTCGCTCGCCGGGTCGGCGTGAGCGATCGAGCCGCCGAATGTGCCGCGGTGCCGCACGGCGGGGTCCGCAACGGTACTCACAACTTCCGCGATGACCGGGCATCCCCGCCGCACCAAGGGGTCCCGCAGGACCTCGTCGTGCGTGGTCGCCGCGCCGATGACCAGTCGGTCGCCGTCCTCGCGAACGCCGCGCATCTCCTCGATCCGGCCGACGTCGACGAGCACCGACGGGTAGGCCAGCCGCTGCCGCAGCAGCGTGATCAGGCTCTGCCCGCCGGCCAGCACCTTGGCGTCGTCGCCGTGCTCGCGCAACGCATCCAGCGCGTCGTCGACGGAGGCGGCGCGGACGTAGTCGAACTCCGCCGGGATCATCGCGGCTCTCCCTTCGCGGCTTCCATCGCCTGCCACACGTGCAGCGGTGTGCACGGCATCTCCACGTCGTTCACGCCCCGTGGCCGCAACGCGTCGACAACGGCGTTGACGACTGCCGGGGTCGAGGCGATCGTGCCGGCCTCGCCGACGCCCTTCACCCCCAGGGGGTTCGTCGTCGACGGTGTCTCGGTCCGGTCGGTGGTGAACGACGGCAGGTCCGCGGCGCTGGGGACCAGGTAGTCGACCATCGTGCCGGTGACGAGGTTGCCCTCGGCGTCGTAGACCGCACCCTCGAACAACGCCTGGGCGATGCCCTGCGTGACGCCGCCGTGCACCTGTCCCTCCACCACCGAGGGGTTGACGACCTTTCCGACGTCGTCGACGGCGACGTACTTCTTCAGCGCGACCGCACCGGTCTCGGTGTCGACCTCGACGTGGGCGAGGTGCGTACCGTGCGGGAAGGAGAACGTCTCCGGATCGAGCACGGCGTCGGCGGTCAAGATCGGGTTGGCGCCGTCGGGCAGGTCGTGCGCGACAAACGACGCGAACGCCAACTCCTGGATCGCCTTCGAGGACTCCGGCGAGCCCCTGACCGTGAACGTACCCGCGGAGAACTCGAGGTCGGACGGGTCGCACTCGAGCTGGTGCGCCGCCAGTGCACGAGCCTTCTCGACGATCTTCTCGCACGCCTGGTGGATCGCGATGCCGCCGACCGCAAGCGACCGGGAGCCGTAGGTGTCCAGCCCGAGCGGTGCCGTTCGGGTATCGCCGTGCACGACGACGACGTCGTCGAACGGAACACCGAGCGCATCGGCCGTGATCTGGGCGAACGTCGTCTCATGTCCTTGGCCGTGCGGCGACGTGCCGGTGACGACCTCGACCTTGCCGAGGGGTAAGACACGGACGGTCGCCGCTTCCCAACCCCCCGCGATGTAGCCCTCCCGGCCGAGCCACCGCGACGGCGCGAGTCCGCACATCTCGGTGTAGGTGGAGACCCCGATGCCGATCTGCACCGGATCGTTGCGGTCGCGCCGCTCCTGCTGCTCGCGGCGCAGCTCGTCGTAGCCGAGCAGCTCGGTGGCCCTGGCCGTGGCCTTCTCGTAGTCGCCGGTGTCGTACTCGAGCCCGCACACGGTCGTGTACGGGAACTCGTCATGTTGAATCCAGTTCTTCCGGCGCAGCTCGAGCGGGCCCATCCTCAGCTCGTTGGCGAGCTCGTCCATGATCCGTTCGATGACGTACGTCGCCTCGGGTCGACCGGCACCCCGGTAGGCGTCGGTGGGCGTCGTGTTGGTGAACACGCCCGTGCACGAAAGGTCGTGCGCCTCGAACTTGTAGATGCCCGGGTACATGTACCGCCCGAGCAGCGGGATGCACGGGGTCAGCAACTGCAGGTAGCCGCCCATGTTCACGATCAGGTCGACCTTGAGCCCGAGCACGGTGCCGTCGCGCGTCGCGGCGATCTCGGCGTCCTGGATGAGGTCGCGGCCGTGGATCGTGGCCTGGTAGTTCTCGCTACGGGTCTCGGTCCACTTGACGGGAACGCCGAGCTTCTTCGCCAGGACGACACCGATCGCTTCCTCGGCATAGACGTCGAGCTTGGAGCCGAAGCCGCCGCCGACGTCGGGCGCGATCACCCGGAGGCTCGATTGCGGAACGCCGGCCGTCAGCGAGATGAAGATCTGCACGAAATGTGGGACCTGGGTCGAGGACCACATCGTGTACTCACCGGTGGCGGGGCTGGGCTGGACGACGACCGACCGTGGCTCCATCGCGGTCGGGATCAGCCGCTGGTTGATGAACCGGCGCCTCAGCACGACCTCGGCGCGGTCCTTGGCGGCGGCGTAGTCGCCATGGCTCTCCTGCCAGGTGAAGCAACGGTTCGCGGGCACATCGTCGTGCACGAGGGCCGAACCCTCGGTTGTCGCCGCGTCCATGTCGATGACCACTGGCAAGGTCTCGAACTCGAACTCGATCGCTTCCAGCGCGTCGACGGCGGCCTCCCGGCTGGTCGCGGCGACGACCGCGACGCCGTCCCCGACAAAGCGCACCTTGTCGGCGGTCAACGGGAAGTGCGGCGGGCTCTTCTGGTCCTCGGACACCGTCCAGGCCATCGGCAGCGGCCCCCAGTCACCGGCCAGGTCCGCACCGCTGAACGCAGCGACGACACCCGGCCGCCCACGGGCCGCGGAGACGTCGACCTTTGTGATCGTGGCGTGCGCCACCGGGCTGCGCAGGATCGACAGGTGCAACATCCCCGGCAGCGTGATGTTGTCGGTCCACCGAGTCTGTCCGGTGAGCAGGTGTGCGTCCTCACGACGCCAGCGGGCGTGCCCGACCTCGGGTACGGCGCCCTCGGCAAGGGCAGTCATGCCGGCACCTCCTCGCGGGACGCGGCAGCCTCAGGGCCGCCGGCCTTCGCCGCCTGCGCCACGGCGCGGACGATGTTGTGGTAGCCGGTACAGCGGCACAGGTTCCCCTCGAGACCCTCGCGGATCTCCTGCTCGCTGGGATCCGGGTTGTTCGACAGCAGGTCGACGGCGGCCATGAGCATGCCCGGGGTGCAGAAGCCGCACTGGAGCGCATGACACTCGTGGAAAGCCTGCTGCACGGGGTGCAGGGCGCCGTCGTCGCCGGCCAGGCCCTCCACCGTCGTGATCTCAGCTCCGTCGGCCTGGACCGCGAGCACCGAGCAACTCTTCACGCTCATACCGTCCATCAGGACGGTGCACGCACCACAGTTGGTGGTGTCGCAGCCGACAACGGTGCCCACCTTCCCGGCGCGGTCGCGAAGATAGTGGACGAGCAGGACTCGGGGCTCGACGTCGTCCTCGTGCCGGATTCCGTCGACACTGACGCTGATCCTGGCCACGTGTTCCTCCCTCGCGTCGGATATACGGCAATCAGAAGGGACGGCGCAGAGGACCGTGCCGCGACCCTCCGGCACGGTTCAGGGACTGCTCGTGCGGCCCATCGGGGCATCCCTTTCGTGGCTCACGCCTTGCCCGCCACCCTAGGCACCGCGACGCTTCGGCGTAAGACCTTTGACGAGGAAACGACGGGGTGAGGCGATGGGGATCGACCGGGCGCGCGTTAGCCTGCCGGTAGATCGTGGACTCGAGGGGCAGGTGGTCTGCGATGTCCGAGATCCCGGACGACCCTCCCCGCCGGCCGGGCGACGCTCGTAGCCATGGGCGGACAACCGACGCGGACCTGACCGCGCGCCAGACGGCGGCGCTGGAGCGCGAGATCGACCTCTCGCTACGGCGCGCGGACGATGCCGCGCTCGGCCGTCCGGTCCGGCGACGCCGGCCGCGCTGGCTGCTCGCCACGGCGATCGTGCTCGCCCTCGCCCTGGCGGCTGCAGCGGCGCTGGCGACCTACCTGTGGCAGACGACGGACGAGTGGATGGCGGAGTCGGACCGCCTCACGGCGGTGGCGACCGACCTGGCGACCGAGCGCGACACCCTGACCGCCGACCTCGACCAGGCCCGCCGCGACCTCGCCGCGACAGAGGAGCAGCTCCGCGAGGCCCAGGACCGCATCACCGCACTCGCCGAGGAGAAGGCCCAGACCGCCGACGAGCGTGAAGTGGCCCGCCTCGTCGCGAGCGACGTCGTCGGCGTCGCCAACCAGCTCGAGGTCTGCGTCCGCGGTCAAGGGCAGCTGATCACGGCGCTGGAGGACGTCGAAGCGTCCGACCCCGCCGCCGTGTCCGAGTTCGCGCGGCAGGTCGCCGATGCGTGCAACCAGGCGCTCGCGGGCAGCGAGGAGATCAAGCGGCAGCTGGGGATCGAGTGAGGGTGCTGCGCCTGGTGCCGCTGTTCGCGGCGGTCGTCCTGGCCGGCTGCGGAGACCTGCCCGAGCTGCCGCCGATGCCGGACCCGGTCGCGATCGACGAGACCCCGGCGGCGCCCACGCCGACCCCGGGCGCGACGACGCTGTCACCGGACGGGTTCCGGACCACCGAGCGGGTCGCCGTCCGAGTCCGCAACGTCGGCTGCGGCGGCGTGAGCACCGGAAGCGGGTTCGCGGTGTCCGAGGACGTCCTGGTCACCAACCGGCACGTCGTAGCCGGCGCGGACACCCTGCAGGTGAGCACGTACGACGGGCAGGATCTGCTGGTCGAGACGGCCGGCGCCGCGGTCGTGGCCGATCTCGCGATCGTGAACACCCGGTCGGCCTTGCCGGCGGCGGTCACGCTGGCCGATGCGAACCCCGAGGTCGGCACGCCCGTCGAGGTGGTGGGCTACCCGGGCGGGGGACGCCTGACGTCCAGCCCCGGCACCGTGCTGGGCTTCGGCGAGGACCCTCTGGATGCGAACGCCGGCCAGATCGTCATCACCGACGCACCCGCCGAACCCGGATCGTCGGGGAGTCCGATGTACGACGCGTCCGGGCAGGTGGTCGGCGTTATCTACGCCGCGACGGAGGACGGGACCCGGTCCCTGGCTGTCCCGGTGTCGACGCTGCACCCCCTGCTCGACCAGGCCAGCTTCGACGACGACGTCCCTCCCTGCGAGTAGCGCCGTTTGTTGCTGGCGGATGCGAGGATGCGCCGGATGAGCGGCGACCTCCACTCGAACCGGGCCCTCAACCGGGCAACCCTCGCCCGGCAACTGTTGCTGGAACGATCGACCTTGGCGCCGCTGGACGCCGTCGAACACCTGGTCGGCCTGCAAGCCCAGAATCCGCTCGACCCCTATCTCGCCCTGTGGTCCCGCCTCGACGGGTTCGACCCGCACAAGCTCGGTCGCCTCGTCGAGGACCGGTCGCTCGTGCGCATCGTCGTGATGCGGTCCACCATCCACCTGGTCACCGCGGACGACGCGCTGCTCCTCCGGCCGATCACCCAGCCCGTGACGACGATGGAGATCGCCAGACACCCCGAGTACGCGCCCCAGCTCATCGGCGTCGACATGGAGCCGGTCCTGGCGTAC
>DASRTE010000105.1:0-5465 GCA_035656095.1 Jiangellaceae bacterium | reverse complement strand
GCCAGAGCAAAGGCGCCGGTCAGCCACGGCCGCTTCTGCAGCCAGTTGCCGTAACGTGCGAAAGCGTTTGGTCGCGTCGGGTCCGGCGCCCTGCCACCGTGCACGATCCGGCGCCAGGCCAGCCCGATCAGCGTGACCGGGAGGCAAACAAGCCAGCCGAGGTACCGGAAGAACCTGCCCACGGTGTGCCACACGCCGGTCACGCGCCGCTTCGGGATCGCCTCCTGGTCGGTGATCCAGGCCATCCGACCGACGAACGCCCAGCTGCCCAAAAGCGACAGCACCGCAGGCAGCAGCAACAGAGCCCCGACCATCACCATGAAGACCGTGACGGCCGCCGCGACCGCGATGCCGTTGAAGAACGTGATCCGCATGACGAACAGGCCGAGCAACGCGATGATCACCGTCGCGGCCGCGAACTGCACGGCCCGGCCCGAGGTGCGCACCGATTCCAGCGCGGCCTCCCGCGGCGATCTGCCATGGATGATCGCTTCGCGGTACCGGTTGATGACCATCAGCGAATAGTCGATACCGACCCCCAGGCCGATCATCGAGGCCAGGATCGGCGCGAACGTCGCCACGTCGAAGAAGCGCGCCACCAGCGGCAGCGCGAAAGTGGTCGCAAGCGCGACCGACAGCACCGCCGAGACGATGGGCAGGAAGGCGCCCAGGATCGAGCCGAACGCGAACAGCAGGATTACCAGCGCCACGGTGACGCCGATGCTCTCCGAGGACGGCGGCTCACCACCGACGAAGCCGAACACGCCGTTCGCCCCGACCTGCAGGCCGTCCGCGCCGTTCTGCTCCTCGATCAGATCCAGCGCGGTGACGACGTCGTCGCTGTCCAGGTCGTCGAAGGACTCGCCCTCGAACATCACCGTTGCGTACGCGACCGTGCCGTCAGGGCTCACGCCGGACTGTCCAAGGTGTGCCTGTGCGCCCTCCGCCTCCGGCGAGAGCGGCTGCTGCGGCTGTTCCCCCTGCTGACCCCCCTGGCCCTGGTCCGCGGGCTGCTCCGGGCACCCCGCGCCCAGCGGCTCGCCGAACGGCGTGAGCACACAGGACACCCCCGGCGACGTCGCGAGCCGGGTGAGGAGCTCCGTCATGGCCGCCGTCGACGAGGCGTCGATGGCCTGCCCGGAGTCCGGCCGCCAGACGACCTGCCCCTCCAGACCCGCGCCGGTGCCGGCACCGCCCGACAGGTCGGACAGAAGTTCCTGCGCAGTCGTCGACTCCGTGTCCGGCAGCTCGAAGTTGTCGTTGTAGTCGCCGCCGAACCTCACGCCGAGCAAGCCGACCACGACCATGATCCCGACCCAGGTCAGCAACGCAAACCAGGGACGGCGCACGGCCCACTGCGATACTCGGCCCATCAGGCCCACCTTCCGATAGCGTCGCGCACAGCGGTGCTGCCCTTCGGCTGATGCATCCCTGAACCGTAGACCAGGGGCGTCGGTGCGAGCAGCCCCAATTCGTCGGCAGGTCGTCGCCGACCGTGCCGATCTGCAACCGCTTCACCGCAGCACGAAGCCCGGCATCAGGTCGTCTCGTGTTCGACGGCGCAGACCTGCTCGCCACGTGTACGCCGTCCCGGTCACCGCCGGTACGACGACGTGGCACGCACGTCGACAAGCACAGTGGAGTCGACGCGGGGGCAGCGCCAGCAGCGGTGGGATCGAGCTCGGCCAGGACCTCCTCGACCACGGCGGCCGTCCTCGTCAAAGGCATCGGCCCCCTGCGCGGGCACGACCCGAGCTACGGCTTCGTCGACCGCCCGTGCCAGGGCGGCCTCCTCCCGACGGCATGAGAAAGCTGGACCTCCGGCATCGTGCGTCCCATGGTTGCCCCTCCACGTCACTCGGGTCCGACCGCCGGAGATACAGCACGCCCGTCACCGGCTCCACGTGGCGGGCCTCCACCGTGCCGGGATGGCCTCAGCCGTTCGACGGGGCGGGGTCGTCGTCGATGGCGACGAGCACCTTGCCGACCGCGCCGGCCTCGACCGCGGCGTGCGCGTCGGCCGTGCGCTCCAGCGGGAAGCGATGTATCGGCAGGCCCACCTCGTCACCCACCGCGATCGCTTCGTCGACCACGGCGGCCGAGACGTCCTCGATCGCGATCGCCTTGGCCACCGCGGGCACGGTGTAGAGCAGTACGAACTGCCACCGGGCGTTGATCGCCATCATCGGTCGCAGGGGCACCCTCACCTCGTCGCCGGCCGTTCCCGCGTAGAGCGCGACACAGCCGTGCATCGCGAGAACCGCGGCATCCGTCGCAGCGTTGGTCACCGACACCTCGACCACCGCATCGACGCCGCCCGGCACGAGCTTGCGCATCTCGGTCGCGACGTCCTGCTGCTTGTAGTTGATCACATGATTCGCCCCGGCCGCGGCGGCCAGCTGCGCCTTTGCCTGGCTACTCACGGTGGCGATCACGGTCGCATCCGCCCAGGCCGCGAGCTGGATCGCGGCGTTGCCGACGGCACCAGCGCCGCCCTGCACCAGCACGGTCCGCCCGGTGAAGGAACCCGGATCGATCCGGTCCGGCATCGTTTCCCCGACGGTGAGGCAGCGGTGCGCCGTGAGGAACGGGACCCCGAGGGCGGCGCCCAGCTCGTACGGCGCGGAGGGTCCCAGCAGGGAGGCCTGCTTCGCGGGGACGACGGTGTACTGCGCGGCCGTGCCCCACGGGCGCTGGTGCGCGGCCTCCCAGACCCACACCCGCTTGTGCATCAGCCCCGTGTCGACACCGTTGCCGACGCCCACGATCAGCCCGGCGCCATCGTGGTTCGGCACCTGCCAGCCCCCCGGTGGCGGCGTGCCCGAGCCGTCGCCCGCCCGCGACTTCCAGTCCGTCGGATTGACGCCTGACACCGCCATCCGCACCAGCACCTCCCCCGGTCCCGGCCGCGGAACGTCCAGCTCCTCGGCCGCGATCACCGACGGGCGGCCGGTCTTGCGGTACACCATCGCCTGCACGTGCTCAAGTAACTCTCAATCCGCCGGGCATCGCCACCCCTCGCGATCAGACGATGAGTTGGGTGACCGTCGGCGTCTACATCCACGACGCGGTGACGCTCTGCCACCTCGGTGACTGAAGGAGGCACAACCATGGCCACGGTGTTGCTCGACATGGTGATCTCGCTCGACGGGTTGATCTGCGGACCCGGCGGCGCGGACGGCGGCCTCCACGACTGGTACTTCAATCCCTCGGAGGTCAGCGGGCCAATCGTCGATGAGCTGGTCAGCACAACCGGGGCGATCGTCGTCGGCCGAGACGCCTTCGCCGCCGGCGACGCCGCAGGCGGCTGGGACGACACCCCATACACCAGGTGCCCCACTTCGTGGTGACCCACCGGCCACAGCAGCAGGCGCCGCCCACGGGGACGGCCGAGTTCATCTTCGTCCCGGACGGTGTGCGGGCCGCCGTCGAGCGCGCCCAACAAACGGCGGGCGACCGCTACGCAACCATCGGAGGAGGCGCCGACATTGCTCAGCAATGTCTGGCCGAGCGCCTGGTGGACGAGGTGCAGCTGCACGTCGTACCCGTGTTCTGCTCGGCGACGGGGTACCCCTGTTCGACCGGTCCAGTACCGGATGGCGCCTGACGAGGACCCGGGTCGTCGACGCTCCGAACGTCACACATCTGCGCTACCGCGTCGACGGTCCCCAGGGATGAGGAGAACCGCTTCGCGGCATCAAGTTGTGTCCCGAGCCTCCGGTCGTGGATGCTCACAGTGCGGCGACCAGTTCGCCTCGGAGCGAGGCGAGGTTCAACGACGAATCTTGGGCCGCGCAGGCCTATGCATTCGAGAGGACGTCGCATGAGCACCGAATCCACCCCCGACACCATCGTCCTGATCCACGGCTTCTGGGTGACGCCGCGAAGCTGGGAGAAGTGGATCGACCATTACCAGCGGAAGGGCTTCCGAGTCCTGGCGCCGGCGTATCCCGGGTTCGAGGTGGAGGTCGAGGCGCTCAACGCCGACCCCGCGCCGGTCGAGGCACTGACGGTACCGGCGGTCGTCGAGCATCTCGAGTCGGTCGTCGGTGAACTGGAGTCACCGCCGATCCTGATCGGCCATTCCGCTGGCGGAACGTTCGTTCAGCTCCTGCTCGACCACGGCTTCGGCGCCGTGGGAGTCGCCATCAACTCTGCCCCGACCGAGGGCGTTCGCGCCGTCCCGTTGTCGCAGATCAAGTCGACGTTCCCCGTTCTCAAGAACCCGGCGAATCGTCACCGTGCGGTCCCTCTCACGCACGAGCAGTGGCAATACGCGTTCACGAACACGTTCAGCGAGGAGGACTCTCGAGCGCTGTACGAGCGCTACGCCGTGCCCGCGTCGGGCGGGATCCTGTGGGGCATCGTGCTGGCCAATCTCCAGCCCGGTCGCCAGGACGCCTGGGTCGACTACACGAACGACAACCGCGCGCCGCTGCTGTTCATCTCCGGCGGCGAGGACCACCTCATGCCACCGGCTGTGCAGCGGTCGAATGCCAAGCACTACAAGTCGAACACGATCACCGAGGTCAAGGAGTACCCCGGCTACGCCCACCTCCTTCCCGCCCAGGACGGCTGGGAGGAGATCGCGGACTACGCGCTGTCGTGGGCCCTCAGCCACGCGGGAGGTGCGGCTGACCGCTCCGACGCTGGACGTCCCGAGGAGTAGGACTTCTACCACTCGGGGCGTCGCGCGACGTGTGTCAGCTCGTCGCGTGTGTACGGCGTCGCCGTCCGGCGAACGCGGCGAGGGCGAGGCCGATCACCACGGTCACCGCCAACCGCACCCAGTCATGGCCCGGGTCGACCAGGCCAGCAGCGCCGTTGAAGGAGGCGTGCAGCAGGCCGATCGTCAGCAAGCTGCGGGAAGACCAGCCGTCGACGTAGCCGATGACCAAGCGCAACCCGATCGCCGTGACGAACAACACGGCCACGCCCAGCAGCACAGTGGCGACGGTGATTCTGCCCTGGAACGCGAGCGGAAGGTGGATCCCGGCGAAAAGTGCCGCCGTCGCCGCGCTTCCGCGAACAGCTCCCCAGCGCGCCGCCAGCCGGCGCTGCACGAGCCCGGTCCACGCGGTCTCCTCCCAGACGTTGACCAGCACTGCTGCGACGACCAGGTCGACCAGGAAGGCGACCACCAGGGCAGAGGTGAGCGGCTGTGCCCCGCCGAGTGCGGCGGCCGCGAGCCAGGTGACAGCCGGAATCACCGTAACGGCAGTCAATCCCCACCACAGCGGACGCGGCAACCGGACCGCGTCCCACAGCAGCGCCCGGACCTCGGTACCATCGGCCTCCCGTCGGATGATCAGCAGCGCCGGGACGAGCAGGGCGAACAGCACGGTGGGCAGCACGAACGGGTCTACCGGCAGCCCGAGCAGCAGCGGGATGGACAGGATCGCCCAGCCGAGCGGCAGCGCCACCAGCGCGAATGTGCGGACAGGACGCAACGACGGCTCTCGCGC
>DASRTE010000104.1:0-3785 GCA_035656095.1 Jiangellaceae bacterium | reverse complement strand
CTCGTCACGCGCCGCGGCCGCGACGCGGACATTGGCGCGGACGGCAAGCGACATGCCGAAATAGCCGATAGCGGCCGAGAACACGGCCCCGAGGACGAAGAACAGCGATCGTCCGAACCGCACATCACCGTCGCCCGGGAGTACGAACAGCAGGCCGCAGACCAGGACGACGAAGACCGCCAATGTCCTGAACTGCCGATAGAGATAGGCCGCCGCGCCCTCCTGCACGGCCAGCGAGATCGCCTGCATACGCTCGGTGCCTTCGCCGGCAGCGAGCACTTCCCGACGGAACAGGCCCGCCATCACCAGGGCCGCAATGGCGACCAGCGCGACGACGACGACATAGGACAGGTTGCTGCCCGACAGTGAGATCGCCGGACTGGTTTCTTGGGCCTGCAACAGCCCGGTCATTCGTCCTCCTTGACGTGCCGGTCAGGGTCGGACAAATACCCAGTACCCGCGGCGCGCCAGGCGCTAGCGGGTGCCGAGGGTGGCTGACGACCCAGGACCGAGCGAAACGCCCGGTCCGACTGGTGCCGAATTCTACGCAGTCCGGCTCGTGGGCCCTAAATCGGCAACGGCGGGCCAGCCCAGCCGTAGCCGTAGTCCCTGCGCCGAGGTCGCGGCGTCCAGGACGGGGGCGAACTCCGCCAGCACCGCCAGCGCAGCCCCCGCCGGCAGCTGCTCGTCGTCCTCGACGGCGATCTTCGCCGCGTCGGCGACCACGTCGAGAGCTGCCGCTCCCGTCGCCGCAGGCAGCACGGCTCCGGTACGCACCTCGACGGTGAACCCGTCGCTGTCATCGAAGTCGACGGCGACCAGACCGTCGTCCCGCGCTTGCCGCGGCACCGCCAGGGCCAGGCCGCAGGCCTCGGCGACGGCGAGCCGGATCTCGTCCAGGATCTCCTCCGCCACCTGGGCCCGCCGGGCGAGCGAAACGGCGACCTGCCGGGCGGTCCGGACGTGCACGGGTCGCGCCGGAAAACTCAGCTCGACCAGTGCCACGATCAACCGATGTCAGTCGTCATCCGCAACCGCCGTGGCGACGTCGCCATAGATGGCGAAGACCTTCGTCAGCCCGGTGATCCGGAAGATTTTGAGGATCCGCTCCTGCGTGCATACCAGGCGTAGCGAGCCGCCGTGCTGGCTCACTCGCTTGAGCCCGCCTACCAGAACTCCCAGGCCGGTGGAGTCGAGGAACTCGACCTTCCGCATGTCGACGACGATGTCGTGACGACCGGCATCGACCAGCTCAGTGAGCTGTTCACGGAGCTTGGGCGCGGTGTAGACGTCTATTTCGCCGACGGCCTCGACGATAGTTCGCCCGCCATCGGGGCGGGTCGACAACGACAGGTCCACGCGACCTCCTGGCCCAAGAGTGGATCTCGCTCGCACCCAATCTAGACGGTCGCACTCGGGTCCTCGCTCGTGCCTCGCTCGGACTCCTCGTTGCTCCAATGAGACGGTGCAAGACTTTCCAGGTGCCCAAGGCTGCCGAACTGCTCGCGACGCTGACGGCGGCGCCCGGACGAGTGGAGCGGGTCACCCACGTCGAGCACCTGCCAACGCGCGCCGGCCGCACTGTCGACTGGCCCGCCTGGGTGGACTCGGTCGTCCTGACCCGACTGCATGCTTCTGGTATCCGTGCACTGTGGTCGCACCAGGCCGACGCCGCCTCGCTCGCCTGGGCCGGCACGTCCGTGGTCGTGTCGACCGGCACGGCATCGGGCAAGTCGCTGGTCTACCTGCTTCCCGCGCTGACCGCCGCTCGCCGGGACCGGGGGCGAACGCTCTACCTGGCCCCCACCAAAGCGCTCGCCGCTGACCAGCTACGAACGCTCGATTCGCTTGCGGTTCCCGGCGTCGTCGCTGCCACCTATGACGGCGACACGCCCGACGAGGCTCGCGACGTGGCCCGAGCGGACGCGACGTACCTGCTGACCAACCCGGACATGCTTCATCACGCGCTGCTCCCCCGACATCGCAAGTGGGCGGGGTTCCTACGGGCCCTGCGCTTCGTCGTCGTCGATGAATGCCATGGCTACCGTGGGGTGTTCGGCTCGCACGTCGCGCAGGTGTTGCGGCGGCTGCGTCGGATATGCGCCACATACGGCGCTGACCCGGTATTCATGCTGGCGTCTGCGACGACGGCAGAGCCGGAGGTCAGCGCCAGCCGGCTGGTCGGGAAGCCGGTGCACCCCGTGGTCGACGACGGCTCGCCCCGCGCTCAGGCCGCGTTCGTCCTGTGGGAACCGCCATTGCTGCCCTCACCCAATGGCGAGAACGACGCGCCGCTGCGGCGGAGCACGCTCGTCGAGACTTCGGATCTGCTTGCAGACCTTGTCGCTGCCGGCGCGCGGACTGTGGCCTTCGTCCGGTCCCGCCGCTCGGCAGAGACGGTTGCGACTCTCACTCGCACGGCACTCGCGCCGATCGGCGACCTCGCCGACCAAGTGGCCGCCTATCGGTCCGGGTATCTGCCTTACGAGCGCCGCGCCCTCGAGCAGCAACTGAAGACCGGCGCGCTCCGCGGCGTCGCGGCCACCAACGCACTCGAACTCGGTGTCGACATCGCTGGGCTCGACGCCGTACTCATGGCCGGCTGGCCTGGTACACGCGCCTCGCTCTGGCAGCAAGCAGGCCGAGCGGGGCGTGCCCAGCAGGAGGCGCTTGCAGTCTTCATCGCACGAGACGATCCGCTGGACACCTACATGGTCACGCATCCGGCTGCCGTGTTTGGCCAGTCCGTCGAGGCGACGGTTCTCGACCCTGACAACCCGTACGTGCTCGCACCTCATTTGTGCGCCGCTGCGGCGGAGTCACCACTCACAGACGAGGACGTTGCAATGTTCGGCCCGTCAGCGCCGCAGGTGCTCGACTCGCTGGAGCGCCGACGACTGCTCCGCCGCCGCGCGTCGGGATGGTATTGGATTCGACGCGACTGGGCGTCGGATCTAGCCGACCTTCGCGGTGCGGGCGGTCAGCCGGTCCGGCTGGTCGAAGCGGACACCGGCCGGCTGCTGGGCACCGTGGACCACGCGCGGGCACACGCGACGGTGCACTCCGGCGCCGTGTACGTACATCAAGGCGAGACGTACCTCGTCGACGAGCTCGACCTGGAGGAGGGGCTCGCGGTCGTACGGCCGGACCTGCCCGATTACACGACGACAGCCCGTGACATCACCGACTTGCGGGTGCTCAGCGAGGTGCGTACCGCTGAGTGGGGGAAGGCCCGACTGGTCTTCGGCAGTGTCGAGGTGTCCAGCCAGGTGGTGTCCTATCTGAGGCGGCGTTTCGGCAGCGGGGAGATCCTCGGCGAGGAGCCGCTCGACCTTCCGGCTCGTCACCTGCGGACGCGGGCCGTGTGGTGGACGCTTCCCGATGACGCCCTCGCAGCAGCTGACGTGGTGGCCGCCGACGCGCCTGGGGCCGCGCATGCGGCAGAGCACGCGGCCATCGGCATGCTTCCCCTCGTCGCCACGTGCGACCGGTGGGATGTCGGCGGGATGTCGACTGCGCGGCACGTCGACACCGGCCTGCTGACGGTCTTCGTACACGACGGCCATCCCGGCGGGGCCGGCTTCGCCGAACGTGGCTTCGACGCCGCGGCGGTGTGGCTGCGCGCGACCCGCGAGGCAATTGCAGCTTGTTCCTGTCCCGACGGGTGCCCGTCGTGCGTACAGTCGCCCAAGTGCGGGAACGGTAATGAACCACTGGACAAGACCGGGGCGGTACGGCTCCTCGATGCGGTGCTCGCAGAGGCGCCAGCCGGGCCGGTCCCCTGC
>DASRTE010000103.1:0-27718 GCA_035656095.1 Jiangellaceae bacterium | reverse complement strand
ACGGCCCACGACCGGCCGATGTCGGTCTACGAGGTCCACCTCGGGTCATGGCGGCGGGGGCGCTCGTACCGCGACCTGGCAGAGGAGCTGACGGCCTACGTCCTCGACACGGGATTCACGCACGTCGAGCTGCTGCCGGTGGCCGAGCATCCGTACGGCGGGTCGTGGGGATACCAGGTGACGTCGTACTTCGCGCCAACGGCGCGGTTCGGCTCCCCGGACGACTTCCGATACCTGGTCGACCGACTCCACCAGGCTGGCATCGGGGTGATCGTCGACTGGGTCCCCGGCCATTTCCCCAAGGACGAATGGGCACTGGCCCGCTTCGACGGGTCGTCCCTCTACGAGCACGCGGATCCGCGCCGTGGCGAGCAGCCCGACTGGGGCACCTATGTCTTCAACTTCGGCCGCCACGAGGTGCGCAACTTCCTGGTGGCCAACGCGATCTACTGGCTCGAGGAGTTCCACGTCGACGGCCTGCGGGTCGATGCCGTCGCCTCGATGCTCTATCTCGACTACTCCCGGCCAGAGGGTCACTGGGTGCCCAATCTCTACGGCGGCCGCGAGAACCTCGAGGCGATCTCGTTCCTGCAAGAGGTCAACGCGACGGCTTACCGACGAGTGCCGGGAATCGTGACGATCGCCGAGGAGTCCACGGCCTGGCCTGGTGTCACGAAGCCCACTCACCTGGGCGGGCTCGGCTTCGGCCTGAAGTGGAACATGGGCTGGATGAGCGACTCGCTCGGTTACATGTCGCACGATCCGATCCACCGCCAGTACCACCACCACCAGATGACGTTCTCGCTGATGTACGCGTTCAGCGAGAACTACGTGCTCCCGCTGTCACACGACGAGGTCGTCCACGGCAAGGGGTCGCTGTTGCGCAAGATGCCCGGCGACCGCTGGCAGCAGCTGGCCAACCTGCGGGCATACCTCGCGCTGATGTGGGCTCATCCCGGCAAACAGCTGCTGTTCATGGGCGGCGAGTTCGGTCAGGAGTCCGAGTGGGGCGAGTCGCGGGAGCTGGACTGGTGGCTGCTCGACCATTCGGACCACGCGGGCAACAGGCGGCTGGTCGCGGACCTCAACCGTGTCTACCTGGCGAACCCCGCCCTGTGGTCCCAGGACGCCGTCCCCTCCGGCTTCGAGTGGATCGACGCGAACGACGCGGCCGGCAACGTCTTCTCGTTCCTTCGCTGGGGCTCGGACGGTTCGGTCATCGCCTGCGTCGCCAACTTCTCCGCGTTGCCGCACGAGGGCTACCGGCTCGGTCTGCCGGCCGCCGGGCGATGGTCCGAGGTCGTCAACACCGACGCCGTCGACTACGGCGGATCGGGCGTCGGAAACCTCGGCGAAGTCGAGACCCAGGAGGTCAGCTGGCACGGGCGGCCGGCTTCCGTGAACCTTCGGCTGCCGCCGCTCGGCACGCTCTGGCTGCGCCGCGTTCCCTGATCAGAACAGCGCGCTGGCCAGCGCCGAACGGGCCCTGACGACCCTGGGATCCGAGAGGCCGACGAGCTCGAACAGCTCGACCAGCCGAGCCCGCACGCGTTCACGGTCGTCGCCCGCGACGCGGCGAACCGTGTCGACCAGGCGCGCGAACGCGGCGTCGGCCCGCCCGGCGACGACCTCCGCATCCGCAGCCGCAAGCTGGGCATCGACGTCGGCGGGTCGCTTGGCGGCTGCCGCCACGACGGTGTCGAGGTCGTTGCCCTCGTTCCGGCGGAACAGCTCGACCTGCGCCAAGCCGGCTTTGGCGTCGGCGTCGGCCGGCGCGTCGGCGAGCATGGCCTGGTACGCGGCCGCAGCGGCGTCGAAGTCACCCTTCTCGATCGCCTCGTAGGCCTTGTCATGGCGAGGGTCGTGCGGCGGCTCTGCCGGATCCGCCTCCGTATCGTCCCCGGTGCGGACCTCGAGCCGGCCCGTGACACCGTTCGCCGTCGCCACCTGGAACAGTTGCTCGAGCACCTCGCGGACCTGGGGCTCGGGAATCGCGCCCTGGAACAGCGGCACCGGCTGACCCTTGAGAACGGCGAACACCGACGGGATCGACTGCACCTGGAAGGCCGCGCCGAGCTGCTGGTTGGCGTCGACGTCGATCGTGGCGAGCAGGAACCTGCCGTCGTATTCGTCGGCCAGCTTCTCCAGGATCGGCGACAGCTGCTTGCACGGCTGGCACCAGTCGGCCCAGAAGTCGATGACCACAGGCACCGTCATCGACCGGTTGAGGACCTCCGCCTGGAACGTCGCCTCGCTGACCTCGACGACGACGCCGGTGGCCACCGCACCGTTGGACGCACCCGCCGGTGCATGCGACCTCGCGGCCAGCCCCGACAGGTCCACGGCGCCTGGACGCATGAAGCTCTCCGCACTCATGAGCCCATCCTCCCCCGCCGGACGCCGGTGCCGCCACGAGGGTGCACGGCTCAGAACCGGGCCGGTTCCATATAGGTGCCCCACTCGGCGCGCAGCGCGTCGCAGATCTCCCCGAGGGTCGCCTCGGCCCGGACGGCATCGAGCATCGCCGGAATCGTGTTGTCCGTTCCGCGGGCTGCGTCGACCATCACGGCGAGTGCCGCTCGGACGGCGGCATCGTCGCGGGCAGCCTTGCGTTCGCCCAGGCTGCGCCGCTGCGTGTGCTCGACCTCGTGCGACACACGCAGGATGTCCAGATCGCCGGTGACGGTGTCCTGATGGACGTTGACGCCGACGACGCGCTTCTCGCCCTTCTCGACCTGCTGCTGGTACCAGAACGCCGACTCGGCGATCTCGGCCATGAACCAGCCGTCCTCGATGCCGCGCAGGATTCCGGCGGTCATGGGCCCGTACTCCCGGATCCAGCGGTTCTCGGTCTCACCCATCGCGCGGATCCTGGCGAAGATCGCCTCGGCCTCGGCCTCGATCCGGTCGGTGAGGGCCTCGACGTACCAGGAGCCGCCGAGAGGGTCGGCCACGTTGGCGACACCCGTCTCCTCCATCAGCACCTGCTGGGTACGCAGCGCGATCTCGGCGGCGCCCTCGGTCGGCAATGCCAGCACCTCGTCCAGGGCGTTGGTGTGCAGCGAGTTGGTGCCGCCGAGAACCGCAGCCAGTGCCTCGACCGCCGTCCGGACCACGTTGTTGTACGGCTGGTGCCCGGTCAGGGACACGCCCGCGGTCTGGGTGTGGAAGCGCAGCCACTGCGCCTTCTCGGTCTTGACGCCATAGGTGTCGCGCAGCCAGCGTGCCCAGATCCGCCGGGCGGCGCGGAACTTCGCGATCTCCTCGAAGAAGTCGACGTGCGCGTCGAAGAAGAACGACAACCCGGGAGCGAACATGTCGACGTCGAGGCCGCGGGACAGCCCGAGCTCGACGTAGCCGAACCCGTCGGCCAAGGTGAACGCGAGTTCCTGCGCGGCCGTCGACCCGGCCTCGCGGATGTGGTAGCCGGACACCGACAGCGGCTTGTAGGCGGGAATGTTCCGCCCGCAGTACTCCATCAGGTCGGCGATCAGCCGCAGGTGCGGCTCGGGGGGGAACAGCCACTCCTTCTGGGCGATGTACTCCTTGAAGATGTCGGTCTGGAGCGTGCCGTTGAGCACGGCCGGGTCGACGCCCTGGCGCTCGGCCGCGACAAGGTACATGCAGAAGATCGGCACCGCCGGCCCGCTGATCGTCATCGAGGTCGTGACGCCGCCCAGCGGGATGTCGGCGAAGAGCGCTTCCATGTCGACCGCGGAGTCGATCGCCACGCCGCAGTGGCCGACCTCGCCCAGCGAGCGGTCGTCGTCGGAGTCACGGCCCATCAGGGTCGGCATGTCGAAGGCGACGGACAGGCCGCCACCACCGGAGCGCAGGATCATCTTGTAGCGCTCGTTGGTCTGCTGCGCGTTGCCGAACCCGGCGAACTGCCGGATGGTCCAGGTGCGACCGCGATAGCCGGTCGCATAGAGGCCGCGCGTGTACGGATACTCCCCCGGCCAGCCGATCCGATCGAAGCGGGGGTCGTCGACACCCGCCGGCGGGCCGTAGACCGGGTCGACCTCGAGGCCGGACAGGGTGGTGAAATCGGCGTCCCTGACTTGACCGGCACGATGGGCCTCGTCGACTCGGGCCTGCCAGCGGCGTCGCCCGGCCTCGATCTGCTCCGCATCCACGTCCGGTGTCCTCCGTCGCTCCATGGGCTCAGTACTAGGACATCCTAGTAAGCGTCCGCCGTCCTCGGCGAGCGGTCTTCTCGGGCAGCGGTGATTGGATGCGACCGTGCATGTCACCGCGCGCACCGACTACGCCGTCCGCGCCGTCATCGAGTTGGCGTCCCGCCTACCCGCGTCGGCGACACGCCACCAGATCGCGCAGGCGCAGGACATCCCCGGCAAGTTCCTCGAGACGATCCTCGGCGACCTGCGCCGCGCCGGCCTGCTCGACGCGCAGCGCGGCGCTGCCGGAGGCTACCGACTGATCAAGGACCCCGACGTGACCCGCCTGGCCGACGTCATCCGCGCGGCCGAGGGGCCGCTGGCCGCGGTCCGAGGGATGCCGCCGGAGGACACCGCGTATCCCGGGCCCGCGGCGGCGCTCACCGACGTCTGGGTGGCCGTCAGGGCCAGCCTCCGTGAGGTGCTCGAGGCGACCACGGTGGCCGACGTCCTCACCGGGCGGTTGCCCGAGCACGTGCGGGCACTGGTGGAGCGACCGGACTCGTGGTCGAGGCGCTGAGCGCCCTACTCCCGGAAGTCACGTGCGGCGAACCGCACCTCGCGCAAAAGGTCGAACAGCCGGTCGCGCTCGGCGTCGTCGAGGGCGCGCAGCCCGAAGTCTGCCGCCATCAGCTCACCGGTGACCTTGTCGACGACCTCGCGGCCGTGCCGGCTGACCCGGGCGAGTGTTCCTCGCCCGTCGCGCGGATTCGGCTCACGGGTGACGAAGCCCGCGGCCTCGAGCCGCTGGACCGTGTTGGTGACGCTGGTCGGGTGCACCATCAGCCGCTCGCCGATCTTTGCCATCGGGAGCGCTCCGGTCCGGCTGAAGGTCAGTAGCACCAGTGCCTCGTACCGCGCGAACGTGAGGTCGTAGGGCTTGCAGATCCGGTCGAACTCGGCCAGCAGAAGCTGCTGGACCCGCATGATCGACGTAGCCGCGGCCATCGCCTCGGCGGGACCGAACCGGTCGCGCCAGATCTCGGCGGCGCGGCGGATCGGGTCGAAGTCGAGGTCGAGCGGGTCGGACACGGGCCGGCCTCACCGACGCCGGGCGGTGACGGGACCGGGGCTGCGCGGGTGGTCGGCGCGGCGCCGGCTGCGGGTCGCGGACTGGGCCGGCGTCCCGGACTCCGCGTCTCCACCGAGGCCCATCATCTGCCGGCGCCGGCGGTGGATCGCCAGCGCGATCTTCTGTGGCTCGGGGACCAAGTGGATCTCGCGCAGGCCCTGCTCCTGGGCCGCGTTCTCCAGGATCACGTGTCCGGCCGCGAACGGCCGCAGGTACCAGGGCCGCTGGACGGTGATGTCGAGCACCCTGACGATCTCCATCTCCGCCTCTTGCAGGGAGAAGACGCCCCAGACGCGGAACACGCGCGAGTCGGTGATGACGAACCGGTCCCGGCTGATCCACAAGAAGCGGTAGAACGCATAGCCCAGCACGCCGACGACGACGGCGATGCCGAACCAGGCGCTGTCGGCGGAGATGAACGGCAGCCAGCGCACCGCGAGGAACAGCCCGAGCACAGCCAGCAGGATGGGCAGGGTGTAGGCGATGTGGCTGTGCTTGACCTCGGCGATGACGCGCTCGCCCGGGATCAGCTTGCGGGCCACCATCCTGTGGCCGAACCAGGACTTGACCCGCCACCAGGCGAGGCGGACGAATCCGTCCTCGGCGACCCGGTCGAGCCACCGCACGGTCCGGTCGCTCACCCCACTGACGATCTCCCGCGGCGTACGCATGGCGCGTAGTGAGCTAGAACAGCTCGGTGAAGAACGTGATGATCGACTCGAAGCCGTCGGCCACGGCGGACAGCGCACCGCTCACCGCGTTCGCCGCTCCGCTGGGCTCGGTGAGCAGGTAGTACGCGGCGAAGGCGATGGCCAAGATGGTCAGCACCTTCTTGAACACACGAAGTCCTCTCACTGGTCGCGTGTGCCGTGAACTCACACGCCGTCAATCTTCGTTGTACCCGAAAACGGACGATCTGTCGCCTCGGCGCGCCGCCCGTCTCAGAGCGCGGCGATGATCTCGTCGGCAGCAGCGTACGGGTCGTACTGGCCGGCGAGCACCTTCTCGGCGAGCGTGTCGAGCCGGGCGTCGCCGTGCAGGTCGCCGAAGCGCTGGCGCAGTGCGGTCACGGCGATCGCCTCGATCTCGTCCCGGACGCGCCGCCGGCGGCGGAGATCCAACTCTCCCGAACGCTCCATCCAGTCCCGGTGCTTGGTGACCGCGGAGCGCACGTCGTCGAGACCCTCGCGGCGGACGGCCACGGCCTTGACGATCGGTGGTCGCCAGTCGCCCGGCGCGCGCTCGGCCAGCCGGATCGCGCCCCGCAGGTCGCGCACGACCTGGTCGGCGCCGTCACGGTCGGCCTTGTTGACGACGAAGACGTCGCCGACCTCGAGGATGCCCGCCTTGGCCGCCTGGATGCCGTCGCCCATGCCGGGGGCGAGCAGGACCAGGGTCGTGTCGGCCAGCGCCGCAACCTCGACCTCGGACTGACCGACGCCGACGGTCTCGACGAGGACGACCTCGCAGCCAGCGGCGTCCAGCACGCGCAGCGCCTGCGGCGTGGCCCAGGCGAGCCCGCCGAGGTGCCCGCGAGTCGCCATCGAACGGATGTAGACACCCGGGTCGGTCGCGTGCTCCTGCATGCGCACCCGGTCGCCCAGCAACGCGCCGCCGGAGAAGGGAGAGGACGGATCGACGGCGAGGACGCCGACGCGCCGGCCCTCTGCTCGGAACGACGCCACCAGCGCCGAGGTCACCGTCGACTTGCCGACGCCGGGCGAGCCGGTGACACCCACCACGGCGGCCCCACCGGCATGCGGCACGAGCGCAGCCATGACCTCACGCAGCGCCGGAGAGGCATCCTCCACCAACGAGATGAGCCGGGCGACCGCCCGCGGGTCACCCTGCCGGGCCCGGTCGACCAGGTCCTGAGCCGGCTCGGTCACCGGGGACCGTCAGCCCCGTGGGACGCGGATGAGCAGCGCGTCGCCCTGGCCGCCGCCGCCGCACAACGACGCGGCGCCGGTACCCCCGCCGCGCCGCCGCAGCTCGAGGGCGACGTGCAGGACGAGCCGGGCACCAGACATGCCGATCGGGTGGCCCACCGCGATCGCGCCGCCGTTGACGTTGACCCGGTCCTCGTCCAGCCCGAGCTCGCGCGTGCTCGCGATGCCCACCGCCGCGAACGCCTCGTTGATCTCGACCAGGTCGATGTCGGCCGGCTCGATGCCGTCCTTGGCACAGGCTGCCCGGATGGCGGCCGCCGGTTGGCTCTGCAGCGTGGAGTCCGGGCCGGCGACCACTCCGTGGGCACCGATCTCCGCCAACCAGGGCAGGCCCAGTCCCTCGGCCTTCGCTCTGCTCATCACGACGACGGCACACGCGCCGTCGGAGATCTGGGATGCCGAGCCCGCCGTGATGGTGCCGTCACCGCCGAACGCCGGGCGCAGGCGGGACAACGACTCCACGGTGGTGTCGGCGCGGATGCCCTCGTCCGCGGCAAAGACGACGGGCTCGCCCTTGCGCTGCGGTATCTCGACCGGCACGACCTCGTCGTCGAAGACGCCGTTCTTCCACCCGGCGGCCGCCCGCTGATGAGACCGTGCGCTGAAGGCGTCCTGCTCCTCGCGCGAGAGCTCGAGCCCCACGGCGTTGCACGCCTCGGTGAGCGCACCCATGGCCTGGTCGGTGAACACGTCCCAGAGGCCGTCGTAGGCCATGTGGTCGCGCAGTGTGACGTCGCCGTACCGGTGACCCTGGCGGGATCCGGTGAGCAGATGCGGGGCGTTGGTCATGGACTCCATGCCGCCGGCGACCACGATCTCGAACTCGCCGGCCCGGATCAGCTGGTCGGCCAGGGCGATGGCGTCGAGACCGGACAGGCACACCTTGTTGATCGTCAGCGCCGGGACGGTCATCGGAATGCCCGCCTTCGCCGCCGCCTGCCGAGCGGGGATCTGGCCGGCGCCGGCCTGGAGGACCTGGCCCATGATCACGTACTGGACCTGGTCGGGGTGCACTCCCGCCTTCTCCAGGGCACCCGTGATGGCGACGCCTCCGAGGTCGGCGGCGGAGAAGCCCTTGAGCGCACCGAGCAGCCTGCCGATCGGGGTGCGGGCTCCCGCGACGATGACGGCCATGACCTCACGATACGACCTCCGCGACCGGCGGCCCGGGTGGCGTGGATCACAGGCCGGCGGGACGTGCCAGAGTGGCGGTATGAAGGTCTACACCCGGCGCGGCGACGACGGCACCACCGGGCTGCTCTACGGTGGCAGGGTCGCCAAGGACGCTCCCGCCATGCGGGCCAACGGCGCCGTCGACGAGGCACAGGCCCTCATCGGGATGGCCAGGGCGCAGGCCGAGCAGGGCAGTGAGTTGGACGCGATGCTCGTCGGCATCGAACGCGACCTGTGGGTCCTGATGGCCGACGTCGCACTCAACCCCGAGCACCGTGGCCGCGGCAAGCCCGGCCAGACGCTGGTCACCGCCGAGATGGTCACGGCGCTGGAGCAGAAGATCGACAAGATGTCCGCGCGATTCGACCCGCCGAAGGACTTCGCCGTCCCGGGCGAGAACACCGTCGCGGCCGCGCTCGACGTGGCCCGGACCGTGGTGCGCCGCGCCGAGCGGGAGGCGCTGCCGGCCGCGGCCGAGGGTTCCCAGGTTCTCCCCTTCCTCAACCGGCTCTCCGACCTGCTCTGGACGTTGGCCCGGTGGGTCGAGGGCGAGTCCCTGCTCGCGAAGGACGCCTGATCAGGAAGAGGGCGCCGGTTCGATGAGCTCGACCAGCACGCCGCCGGCATCTCTCGGGTGGATGAAGTTGACCCGGGAGCCGGCCGTGCCGGGCCGGGCCACCTCGTAGAGCAGGTTCGTCCCACGCCGGCGCAGCGTCTCCGTGACCGCGTCGATGTCGCCGACGCGGTAGGCGATCTGCTGGATGCCCGGGCCCGAGCGTTCGAGGAACCGGCCGATCGGGGAGTCCGGGCGCAAGGGCGCGAGCAACTGGATCTGCGTCGCGGAGCGGTCGTCACCCACCTGCAGCATGGCCTCACGCACACCCTGCTCCGCGTTGACCTCCTCGTGCACGACCGCCAGACCGAACGTGTCGCCGTACCACGCGATCGCCTCGTCGAGATCGGCGACCGCGATGCCCACGTGGTCGACGGCGGTGAACAGGCTCGCCATGCTGGCCAGGGTAGAACGCATCCGGGCCGGACAGTCTGGGAGAGTCGGTCGCGTGCAGGACATCCTCGACGCCATCGTGAGCGGCGACGCCTCGGCGTCGGACTTCCGCGCGTTGCCCGTCCCCGAGTCGTATCGGGCGGTGACGGTGCACAAGGACGAGACCGACCTGTTCGCCGGCATGGCCACCCCGGACAAGGATCCCCGCCGGTCGTTGCACCTCGACGACGTGCCCACGCCCTCGCTCGGGCCGGGTGAGGCACTCGTCGCCGTGATGGCCAGCGCAATCAACTACAACACGGTGTGGACGTCCATCTTCGAGCCGGTTCCGACCTTCGTCTTCCTCGAGCGCTACGGACGGATGCACGACCTGGCCCACCGGCACGACCTGCCCTACCACGTCGTGGGGTCCGACCTGGCCGGCGTCGTGCTGCGGACCGGCCCGGGCGTGCACGCCTGGGCCCCTGGTGACGAGGTGGTCGCGCACTGCCTGTGGGTCGAGCTCGAGTCGCCGGACGGCCACAACGACACGATGCTCGATCCGGAGCAGCGGATCTGGGGTTTCGAGACGAACTTCGGCGGTCTGGCCGAACTGGCGCTGGTCAAGTCCAACCAGCTGATGCCGAAGCCCGCCCACCTGACCTGGGAGGAGGCGGCCTGTCCCGGCCTGGTGAACTCCACCGCCTACCGGCAGTTGGTGTCGCGCAACGGCGCCGGCATGAAGCTGGGCGACATCGTGCTGATCTGGGGCGCATCCGGCGGCCTCGGTTCGTACGCCACCCAGCTCGCGCTGGCCAGCGGTGCCACTCCGGTCTGCGTCGTGTCGAGCCCGGAGAAGGCGGAGATCTGCCGCCGGATGGGCGCGGAACTGGTCATCGACCGGGCCGCCGACGACTACCGTTTCTGGCGCGACGAACGCACCCAGGACCCGGCCGAATGGAAGCGGCTGGGCGCCCGGATCCGCGAGCTCACCGGTGGCGACGATCCGGACATCGTCTTCGAGCACCCCGGCCGGGAGACGTTCGGTGCGAGCGTCTTCGTCGCCCGCCGGGGAGGCACGATCGTCACCTGCGCGTCGACCTCCGGCTACGTGCACGAGTTCGACAACAGGTACCTCTGGATGAACCTCAAGCGGATCGTCGGATCCCACTTCGCCAACTACCGGGAGGCGTGGGAGGCTAACCGTCTCATCGCGCGTGCCCGCATCCATCCGACGCTGTCACGCACCTATCCGCTCGACCAGACCGGTCAGGCCACATTCGATGTCCACCGCAATCGGCACCAGGGCAAAGTCGGAGTACTCTGCCTAGCGCCTGAGGAGGGGCTCGGCGTCCGGGACGGGGAGACACGGGCCACCCACCTCGAAGCCATCAGTAGGTTCCGCAACGTGTGACCCGTTCCTGTCGGGGGCGGGCACCCCGACGAGGGAGATCATGGACGAGGCACGGGACACGATCACGTCACGAGAGACGGCCGAGGACGGGCTGTCGATCTTCGATTCGAACCCCACCGGCGGGTTCACCCAGGTGATGCGCGGGTTCGACCGCGTGCAGGTCGAACAGCACGTCAGACAGCTCGAGGCCGCGCTCGCCCAGCAGCGCACGCGGACCAAGGAGCTTGACAAGCAGATCGTCCGGCTGCGCCAAGACCTGGCCGAGGCCACCACGTCGCTGCGCGAGGTCGACCAGCCCTCGTACTCCGGGCTCGGTGCCCGCATCGAGCACCTGCTCCGACTGGCTGAGGAGCAGGCATCCGAGCTGGTCGGCCAGGCCGAGGCCGAGGCCCGCGAGGCCCGCGCGGTGGCGCAGGTCGACGCCAGCGAGATGCGTGGTGCCGCCGAGAACGACGCCGAGGAGCTGCGGTCGTCGGCCAAGCGTCAGGCGGACGAGGTCATCGCCGAGTCCAAGGCGGAGGCCGACGCCGCCCGATCGGCGGCCACGCGCGAGGCGGCGGCACTCGTCGACACCGCCCAGCGCGAGGCTGCGACCGTCCGGGCCGGCATCGAGCACGAGGCCGCCGAGAAGCGGGCGACGGCCGAACGCGACCTGACCCGCATCCGCACGGTGGCCGAGCGCGAGGTCACCGAACTCCGGGCCACGGCTCGTCGCGAGGTGGAGGAGCTCCGCGGGGCGGCGAAACGCGACATCGAGCAGATGCGCGCGGAAGCGGGTGCCCGCCTCGACGAGGTCCGCACCAGGGCCGACAAGGAGCTCACGGAACTCGAGCTGGCGCTCGCCGCCACCCGGGAGCAGGCCGAGCGCGAGGACAGCGAGCGGCACGAGGCCGCGGTCACCGAGACCCAGAAGCTGGTCACCGAGGCCGAGACCCGCGCGGCCGACGCCGAAACACGGGCCAAGTCCGCCCACGAACTCGCCGAGCAGGTCCGGCGGGAGGCGGACGCGCAGGCGAAGGCTCTGGTCTCCGGTGCCCGCCGCAACGCCGCCCAGCTCGTGGCGGAGGCCAAGTCCCATGCCGAGATGCTGGTCGGCGAGGCCAAGGCCGAGGCCGCGCGGGTCCAGACGACGGCGAAGCGCGAGGTCGCCGATCTCACCCGGCAGCGTGACAGCATCACCGGTCACCTCACCCAGCTGCGCAGCCTGCTCGGCGCGATGTCCGTTCCCGGAGACAGCAACGGCCCGCCGCCCGCGGTCGAGGCAGGGACGAAGCCCGAGGACGACGACGTCATCGAGGGGGAGGTCGTCGAGGACGCCCCGGCGGCCGAGTCGACCACCGCCGCTCAGAAGTGACGTAGCACGTCTCGCAGGGCGCCGGTCACCTCGTCGGGGTTCTCGACCGCCGACAGGTGACCGGCGCGCGGGATGACGTGCACCGGTGCCGGGCGCTGGAAGGCCGCCGCCATCGCCAGTGCGTCGTCGTGGGTCGTCAGCGTGTCCTCCTCCCCGACGAGCACGTACGCCGGCACCTGCGTCGCGGCCAGGGTGCCGAACGAGCTCGGCCGGCCGGCCATGGCGCGCTGCGCCCACGCGACGCCGTCGGGGGCCGCGGCGTCGAGCCATTGCGTCACGGTCCGGACCACGTCGGGCCGCTCGCTCCTCGTGGTGCCCCCGAGCAGCCCGTCGAGCATCGGCCGCAGAACCCGGGATCCGCTGTCGAGGACGGCCGTCGCGATCCGTTCACGGTTCTCTCGGGCCGGCCCGTCGTCGGCGCCGGCCTTGGTGTCGATGAGCACCACCGCTCCGACCTGCCGAGGGTGGCGGCGCAGCATCGCCATCACTACGTATCCGCCCATCGACACGCCGGCCACGACGGCCGGACCGATGTCGAGATGGCCGAGCAGCGCGGCGACGTCGTCGGCCATGGCGTCGATCGACGGTTCGCCCTCGCCCGGGCCGGGCGAGGCGCCGAAGCCGCGCAGGTCGGGAACGACGACCCGGGCCCGGTCGGCCAGCCCGGCGACCTGCGCCGCGAACATGGCACCGGAGAGCGGGAAGGCGTGGAGCAGCACGACAGGTACGCCGGCACCGCTGTCCTCGAAGGCCAGATCCGTCGGCACGGCTCAGCGCTCCGGCGGCATGGGGACGTCGGCGACGGCGGCGACCGTCCGGTCGGCGTATGCGCCGGTGTCCGCCGTCACGACCGGCCCGGGCCAGGTCGTCGGCAACGGGGACCGACCGGGTGCGACCCGGGCCACGACCTCGTCGAGCACGCGTTCGGTGTCGCCCACCCACAGGTGCTTGGCACCTTCGATCGCGACGACCTCCGCCTGGGGGACCCGGGCGAACCGTTCACGCGCCTGGGGTGGACGAACGTAGTCGTCGAGCTCGGGGACCAGCGCGACGAGGGGACGGCCGTCGGCGGCCCATGCGTCGAGATCGTCGTCGGTGCTGGTCCGCAGTGGTGGGGAGAGCAGGATCGCCCCCACGACGACCGGATCGAGGCCGAACCGCAGCGCGAGGTCGGAGCCGAAGGACCAGGCGAGCAGCCACACCTGCGGCAGGTCGTGGTACTCGGCGTACTCGAGGGCAGCGGCGAGGTCGTACCGCTCGCCCTCACCCGCGTCGAACTCGCCCTCACTGGTTCCCTGCAGGCTGCCGGTGCCCCGGGTGTTGAAGCGCAGCACGGCCAGACCCGCGAGCGCCGGCAGCCGCCAGGCCGCCTTGCGGAACAGGTGGCTGTCCATCATGCCGCCGTGCGTCGGCAGCGGATGGAGGCAAACCAGAGTGGCGACCGGGTCACTCTCCGGCGGTAAGGCCACCTCGCCGACGAGCGCCAGGCCGTCGGAGGTGTGCAGAGTCAGCGCTTCACGTCGGGCCGGCAGGACGGTGTTGCCGCGGATGCGGGACTGCGTGGTCATGATGCCGTCGAGCCTATCCACGCCGTCCGGCCGGGCCGGGTCGTCTCACCGTGGAGCGCGGCGGTCCCGGTTGCGCCAGCAGGATGTGTGCCAGTGCCGCCGCTCCTGCGCACCCCCGCCGGTCAGCGTCGCGCCCTCGACCGGCCAGGTCACGACGTGGGGTGTGGCCGGCGGGATCGGTTGGTCGCAGCCCGGGCACCGGTAGGGCTTGGTCGCCGAGCTGCCGGTCAGCCGTCGCACGACCCAGTCGCCGTCGGGCCAGGACTCGATCTCCTCGTGACCGCCCGCCGGCCGGCGGCGGACCGGGCGGCGGCGGGACATGCGTGCATTGTCCCAGGTTCCGCCTATGCTGGGCGCATGCCGAGGTACGACTTCCGCTGCCGCGCCTGCGGTGCCACGTTCGAGGTGTCACGGCCCATGGCCGGCTCCTCCGAGCCCGCCGCGTGCCCGGCCGGTCACGACGACACGGTCAAGCTGCTCTCCACCGTCGCCGTCACCGGGCGGTCCTCGGCAGCGTCGTCGCTCCCGTCCCCGGCGTCGGGCGGGGGCTGCTGCGGCGGCGCCTGCGGCTGCGGCTAGCCGTCTGCCGGCCGGACGAGGTGCACGGCGCCGATCGGCCGGAAACCGGCGGCGAGGAATGCACGCAGGCTCGCCGCGTTGCCGGGAGCGACCGCGCCGATCACGGGTTCACCCGCCGGAGCCAGCCCGAGCGCGTCGGCCACCAGCATGCGCCCCACGCCGCGATTGCGGTCCTGCTCGGGAACCTCGACGCCGATCTCCCTGAGACCACCGATGCCGGTGCCGAACGTGATCATCCCCGGTCGTCACCGTGCACGACGAGTCGTCGCGAACCTGACGGGCGTGCCGCAGGCGGCGGTGGTCGGTCGGGTCCAGCCGGCGCGGCGGCCCGCCCCGGCCGGTTCCCACGCCCGCCACCAGGATGTCGAGGCAGTCGCACCACCCGTGCGCACCGGCCAGCCACGCGATGAACGCCGGGTCGAGCGCCCCGCCGTAGCCGTCCGGCCCCTGTGCACGCACCTCGCGCACGTCCCTCGTGGTTGCGACGTACGCCCGGCCGGTCAGCGCTATCACTCCGGCGACGCCCGGCTTCCACGGCGCAACCACCTCGACCGCGCCGTCGGGTTCGGGAAACCGCCCGTGTGCGGCGTCGGTGAGGACCTGGCCGAGTACGTGGCTCACGCGTAGTCGCGGAACCCGCGCCCGGTCTTGCGGCCCAGGTATCCCGCTGTCACGAGGTGCTCCAGCAGCGGAGCGGGCGCGAAGCCGGGCTCGCGGAACTCGAGGTAGAGCGTCCGCTGGATCGCCAGCGACACGTCCAGGCCGATGACGTCGAGCAGCTCGAACGGGCCCATGGGCAGACGGCAGCCGAGCTTCATCGCGGTGTCGATGTCGTCGGTGCTCGCGTAGTGGGCCTGCAGCATCTTCACCGCGTCGTTGAGGTAGGGGAACAGCAGCGCGTTGACGATGAACCCGGCGCGGTCGCCGCAGGTGACCGGATGCTTGCCGGCCCGCTGGCACACCTGCCGGACGGTCGCGACGACGTCGTCGGCGGTCGACACCGTGGCGACCACCTCGACCAGTGACATCACCGGCGCGGGGTTGAAGAAGTGCATGCCCACGACGTCGGCCGGACGAGACGTGACGGCAGCACACTCGATCACCGGCAGTGAGGACGTCGTCGTCGCGAGGATCGCACCCGGCGCGCAGATCTCGTCCAGCGACGAGAACAGGCCCTGCTTGACCGTCAGCTCCTCGACCACTGCCTCGACCACGAGGTCGGCCTCGGCGAGGTCGTCCAGCGACGACGATCCGGTGATCCGGGCCCGGGCCGCATCGCGATCGGACGCGTCGAGCTTGCTGCGCTGGACCGCCTTCTCCATCGACCGCTCGACGCCGGCCATGACCCGCGCGGCCCGCTCGGCGCCGCGGGTGACGGACACGACGTCGTAGCCGGCCGTGGCCAGGACCTCCACGATCCCGGTGGCCATCGTCCCCGACCCGACGACGCCCACCGTCCGGATCTCGCGCACCGGCTCCGACGCACCGCCCGCCTCGGGGGTCAGGGCGTCCGGGACGACGACCGGCGAGTCCTCCGCCTCGTAGGTGTAGAAGCCGCGCCCGGTCTTGCGGCCCCGCATGCCGGCCGTGACCATCTGCTTGAGAACCGGCGTCGGCGCGTGCAGGCGGTCGCGGCCCTGCTTGTACATCGTGTCGAGAATCTCGTACGCCGTGTCCAGCCCGATCAGGTCGAGCAGGGCGAGCGGGCCCATCGGGTAGCCGCAGCCGAGCCGCATGGCGTCGTCGATGTCCTCGCGCGTCGCGTAGCGGGCGTCGTACATCGAGGCAGCGTGGTTGAGGTAGCCGAACAGGAGCGCGTTGGCGATGAAGCCCGCCTTGTCGCCGCACTCGACCGGTGCCTTCCCGAGCCTGCGGGCCAGTGCGGTCACGTCCTCGACCACGTCCGGTTCGGTGACGACCGTTCGTACGACCTCGACGAACTCCTGAACCGGCGCCGGGTTGAAGAAGTGCATGCCCACGACCCGGCGTGGGCGCTCCGTGGCGACGCTGATCTCGGTGACCGACAGCGACGACGTGTTGGTGGCGAGGATGGCCTCCTGGGTCACGATCTTGTCGAGGCGGGCGAACAGGTCGCGTTTGAGGTCGAGCTGCTCGGGCACCGCCTCGACGACGAGCTGGCAGCCGGCCAGCGCGTCGAGGTCGGTCGTGAACGTGATCGCGTCCAGCAGGTGCGCCCGTTCGTCCTCGGACATCTTGCCGCGCCGAACCGCCCGGTCGGTCGAGTGCTCGATGTGACCGCGCCCGTGGGCCAGCGTGTCATCGTCGCGCTCGACGCCGACAACGGCGAAGCCGGTGCGGGCGAAGACCTCGGCGATGCCCGCACCCATCGTGCCGAGGCCGACGACGCCGACGGTGGTGATCTCGCGAGCCATGCCCGGCAGTCTCGCACGCGGGTTCAGAACAGCCGGGCGTGCGGGTCGTCGAGACCGCGCAGCGCGTCGTAGTCGAGCGTGAGGCACGCGATACCACGGTCGAGCGCGAGCGTGCGCGCCTGCGGCCTGATCTCCTGGGCGACGAACAGCCCGCGGACGGGCGCGAGCAGCGGATCGCGGTTGAGCAGATCCAGGTAGCGGGTGAGCTGCTCGACACCGTCGATCTCGCCCCGCCTCTTGACCTCGACGGCGATGGTCGCGCCCTCGTCGTCGCGGCAGAGCAGGTCGACCGGGCCGATCGCGGTCGGATACTCGCGGCGCACCAGCCGCCAGCCGGGGCCGAGGGTCTCGACGTGCTCGGCCAACAGCTCCTGCAGGTGCGCCTCCACGCCGTCCTTCACCAGGCCGGGGTCGACACCGAGCTCGTGTTCGCTGTCGTGCAGCACCTCGTCGAGCGTGATCACCAGCCGTTCACCGGCGGGATTGGCCACCGTCCACATCCCGTCGCCCTCGTCGAGAGTGCATGGTGGGCTCATCCAGTTCAGCGGTTTGTACGCGCGGTCGTCGGCGTGGATGGACACCGAGCCGTCGGCCTTGACCAGGATGAGGCGAATGGCCATCGGCAGGTGCGCCGTCAGCCGCCCGGCGTAGTCGACCTGACAGCGAGCGATGAGCAGGCGCACGTCCGGCGACATTACCGTCAGTGGAAGTTGCGAGCGGGCACCTCGCCGCTGATACGCAGCGGGGCGAGCCGTTGCGCCAGCAGGTTGACGGCGCCGTCCTGGCGTTCGAGGACCCCTTCGACGACGAGGGCGCCGGAGTCGAGGGCGATCTTGCGCTGGCGCTCCCAGGTGCGCTGTGGGCAGATGACGTTGACCATGCCGGTCTCGTCCTCGACGTTCATGAACACCACGCCGCCGGCGGTGGGCGGGCGCTGGCGGTGGGTGACCAGCCCGCCCACCCGCACCCGGGTGCCGTGCTCGGTGGCCGTCAGCGCCGCGGCGGGCAGCACACCCCACCGGTCCAGGGTCGGCCGCACGTGCTGCACCGGATGGCTGTCGGCGGAGGACCCGGTGGCCCACAGGTCGGCGAAGGTCATCTCGGTGGGAGTCATCGGGGGCAGCGGCGGCGCGCTCGAGCCGGGAGTCGTGCCCGGCAGCTGGTCGGGA
Source organism: Jiangellaceae bacterium (assembly GCA_035656095.1). GTDB lineage: Bacteria > Actinomycetota > Actinomycetes > Jiangellales > Jiangellaceae > DASRTE01. The sequence continues at coordinate 9,884 of DASRTE010000103.1, read as the reverse complement.
CCGGTGTGGGCCAGCGCACCCACCGCCCAGATGGCCTCACGACGACCCAGCCCGAAGCAGCCGAACGCCCCGGCGGTGGCCAGCGCCTCGAGCACGGGCAGCGGTATCCGTACCCGGCGGACCAGGTCGTCGAGGTCGGCATACGGACGGACGGCGGCGATCGCCTCGGCCAACTCCTCGCCCAGGTTGCGGACCGTGGACAGGCCGAGCCGGATCGCCGGCTGGGGCTCACTCGGCGCATGGGGATGGCTGCAGGAGACCGGTACCGGCTCCTCCAGCGTGGCATCGGCGGCACTGGCGTTGACGTCGACGCCGCGGACCACCACCCCGTGCCGGCGGGCGTCGGCGATCAGGCTCTGAGGCACGTAGAAGCCCATCGGCTGGTTGTTCAGCAGCGCCACGGTGAACGCGGCCGGGTAGTACCGCTTGAGGTAGGCGCTGGCGTAGACGAGGTGGGCGAAGCTGTAGGCGTGGGACTCGGGGAAGCCGTAGCTGGCGAACCCGAAGAGCTTGCCGTAGATGTCCTCGGCGATGTCGGCCGGGATGTCCTTGGCCGCCATTCCGTCCAGCAGCCGCTGACGCAACTGCTGGATCCGTTCCGGTGAGCGCTTGGAGCTCATGGCCTGGCGGAGCTCGTCAGACTCCTTCGCGGTGAACTCGGCGCAGTCGATGGCCAGTTGCATCATCTGCTCCTGGAACAACGGGACGCCGAGGGTGCGCTCGAGCGCCGGCCGCATCGTCTCGTGCGGGAAGGTGACGGCCTCCTGCCCGTTGGCCCGCCGGATGAAGGGGTGGACCGAACCGCCCTGGATCGGGCCCGGCCGGATCAGCGCCACCTCGACCACGAGGTCGTAGAACTTCCGGGGCTTCAGTCGGGGCAGGGTGGCCATCTGCGCCCGGGACTCGACCTGGAACACCCCGACCGAGTCGGCGTCGCAGAGCATGTCGTAGACGCCGGCATCGTCTTCGGGGACGGTGTGCAGGCTCAGCGTCCGGTAATGGACGTCGCGGAGCAGGCTGAAGGACTCCCGCAACGCGGAGAGCATGCCCAGGCCCAGCAGGTCGAACTTGACCAGGCCGGCGGCGGCACAGTCGTCCTTGTCCCACTGCAGGACGCTGCGGCCGGGCATCGTCGCCCACTCGACCGGGCACACCTCGCCGACCGGGCGGTCGCAGAGCACCATGCCCCCTGAGTGGATCGACAGGTGCCGCGGCAGCCGCAGCATCTGCGCGACCAGGGTGGCCAGCAGTGGGGGCATCTCGTCGTCGTCGTCACCGGCCGGCGTCGGCAACGGGTCCGCGGGCGTCTTCTCCCCGCGTGGGCCGTCCTGCGGGCCGATCCGGAAGTCGATCCTCCGGGTCCATGCGTCGGCCTGGCCGTGGCTGTAGCCGAGTGCCCTGGCGGCGTCACGCACGGCCATCTTGGGGCGGTAGGTGTTGACGTTGGCCACCTGGGCGGCGCGGTCGCGACCGTAGGTGTCGTAGACGTGCTGGATGACCTCCTCGCGGCGGGCGTTCTCGATGTCGACGTCGATGTCGGGCGGGCCGACCCTGGCGTCGGTGAGGAACCGCTCGAAGAGCAGGCGGTGCTTGATCGGGTCGACGGCGGTGATGCCCAGCGCGTAGCAGACCGCCGAGTTGGCCGCCGATCCCCGGCCCTGGCAGAGGATGCCGTTCTTCTCGCAGTACTGGGTGATCTCGTGGACGATGAGGAAGTAACCGGGGAAGTTCAGCCGCTCGATGACGTCGAGCTCGTGGTCGAGCTGACGGTAGATCGCCGCCATCCCCGGTGCGCCGCGCTCGCCGTAGCGTCCCCGGGCACCGTCCTCGACCTGCTGGCGCAGCCAGGTGGCGTCGGTGTGCCCCTCCCCGAGCTGTCGGGCGGGCAGGTCGGGTGCGACCACGCTGAGGTCGAAGACGCACTCGCGCGCCAGCTCGACGGTGGCCTCGCGGACGCCCGGGAACCTGGCCAGCCGGGCGGCCATCTCGGTGCCCGAGCGGATGTGCGCGGTGCCGGTGGCCGGCAGCCACCCGGTCATGCCGTCGAGGCTGCTGCGCGCGCGGACGGCCGCGAGCACCTGAGCCAGCGGCGCATCGGCCGGGGCCGCGTAGTGGATGTTGTTCGACGCCACCACCCCGACGCCGACGCGGCGGGCCAGCACGAACAGCGCGTCGTTACGGGAGTCGTCGAGGGGCTGGTCGTGGTCGATCAGCTCGACCGCGACGTTGTCGCGCCCGAACATCTCGACCAGCGCGCGCAGCTCCGCCTCCGCCGCATCCGGACCGCCTGCCGCGAGCGCAGCCGGTACGGCGCCCTTGCGACAGCCGGTGAGCGCCACCCAGTGCCCGCCATGTGCCGCCGCCAGCTCGGTCAGGTCGTAGACCGGGCGGCCCTTTCCCCCGCGCATCTGGGCGGTGGTGATGGCGCCGGCCAGCCGCCCGTACCCGTCGGGGTCGCGGGCCAGGACCAGCAGGTGGCTGCCCTCGGGGTCGGGGATCCCGTTCTGGCGCTCGGACAGCCCGAGGCTCAGCTCGGCGCCGAAGATGGTCCCGACCCCGGACCCTCGGGTGGCCTCGGCGAGGCGGACCACCCCGTACATGCCGTCGTGGTCGGTGAGCGCCAGTGCCTCGACCCCTCGCCGGGCCGCCTCGGCGACCAGCGCATCAGGGTCGGAGGCCCCGTCGAGGAAGCTGTACGAGGAGTGGCAGTGCAGCTCGGCCCAGGCTGGTGCGCCATCTCCCCCGGGCTCGGGCGAAGCCGCATCCACCGGTACCTGCTGCGGTCGATGCGGAAGCCGGCGGACTCTCGAGTGCGGGCCGTGATCCGGCTCGTCAGGGGGCGGCAGGGAGGTTCGGGCACCCCAGGACAGGCGGCGCTCGAACTCCTTCCACGGGATCGGGGGATTGTGCCAGCCCATGGTCGTCTCCGGTGCCTGGCTCAGCAGAGTGGGTCGTGGACCGGGCCGACTGGTTCGGGCTCCACGGTGTAGACGTGACCGGTGGGGCTGGTCCATTCGAACCGGCCGGGCTCGGGTTGGCGGACCCGCCATCGGCTGTGGTGCTTGCCGACGTGGTGGCTCTTGCAGAACGAGCCGAGGTCGTCGGCGGCCGTGGCACCGTCCGGGTAGGGCGTGGTGTGGTCGATCTCGGCGACGGCGGCGGGCCGGTCGCAGCCGGGCCAGCGGCAGGTCCGGTCGCGGGCCACCACATGGTCGACCAGGTCCGGCGGCGGTGTGTACCGGGTGCGCCCGTAGTCGAGCACCGTGCCCGAGACCGGGTCGGTGAGCAGCCGGCACCAGGTGCCCTCGGCCGCCAGCCGCCGGGCAACCGAGGCCGGCACCGGCCCGTAGCCGGCGAGCTGGCCGGGCCGCTCGTCCAGACCGAGCAGGGTGGTCACCGCCACCGTCACCTGCACGGTGACCGGGCGGCGGTGCCGGCGGTCCAACGGCTGACCCTGGTCGCAGGAGCAGCCGCCCAGCCGCCCGGTGCCCAGCGCGAGCCAGCCCATCTGGGCCAGCGCGTCGGTACGGCGCTGTGCCAGCGTGCGGCGGTCGCCGGGCGCGGTGCGCTTCATCGCCGCGGCGGCGGCCTCGATCGCGGTCTCCAGCGCGGCGGCGTCCTCGGCCGGCAGGTACGCCTCCAGCCAGGCCATGCCGTCCGCCGCCGGAGTGATCGTGACGTGTCGAGCGGCCGCGGCATCGTCGCGACGTTGCTCCATGGTGACCGGGGCGGCCCGGTGCAGGGCACGCTTGAGCGCCTGCCGCAACCGCGGAGCGGTCAACTGGTCGGCACGGTCGAGAACCTCTGCCTCGACCCGCCGCGCGACCGCAGCCTCGTGCCGGCCCAACTCGTCGGCGACCACCTCGGCACGTCGGGCGTCGATGCGACCCTCGGCCAGCGCGGCACGGGTGGCCGGCAGCATCCTCACCAGGCACACGGACCGCGCCACCAACGCCTCACCCGAACCCGGGGTCAGCCGCAGCCGGGCCGCCACCTCCAACCCGGTCACTCGCTGCGGGGTCATCGACGGGATCTCGCGCCCACTCGCCATCGGACGCATCTCGACCCGGCCGGCCAGCTCGGCGACCGCCTCCGCCTGCCTGGCCGCCGCCCACGACGCGATCCGCTGCCAGCAGGCAACCGCCTCCACCAGCTCGTAGGCACCCAACCCGGACGGGTCGACGCCATCGAGCACGCCGGCCAGCACCGGCCCCGGCGGCATGTCCTCCAACCCCGGTACGCGTGCGGGCACCAGCACCGACGGCTCCACCGGGCCCAGGGCCACGACTGCACGCTCGCCGAGTTCATGAGCGTCCTCGTCGTCGTCGGCGAATGCGGCTGCCAGGACGGCTGGATCGACATCCGGATCCGGGCCGACCCGTGCGAACTCCTCCGGATCCAGCAACCAGTCCCCCGCGTCGAGCCCGTCGACCAGCGCCGCCAACCGCACCGGGTCGACCGCCCCCGGCGCCAACGGCTCCAGGAAGGCGTAGTCCACTCCGCCGCCGGCGGTCTCGGAACTCTCGTTGTCGAACATGTGTTCGAGTCTACCTGCCAGGCCCGACACTTGCGGCCGGCTGTCATTGACTGTGGACAACCCGAGCTTCGGTCGACCCGCACGGTGGGCGACCAGTCGATGTCCCACACCAATCGGTCGAGGCTGCGAAGATCGTTCGACTCCTGACGTTGGCTGTCACCAGGCCCGTGGAGCACGCCACCACAGCCAACCTTGCCGCGGGCACCGACGGCAGGACTGGGTAGGTCAGCTTGGCGGAGGCGGCGTTGGACTGGCTGCGTCGAGCCCCTTGACGTACCGCAGGCATGGGACCGGAATAGTGCTGCCGACATTCGCCGCGGGATAGTCGAACGCACCCTCGTCGGTCCAACCCATGCGCTCGTAGAACCGCCGGGCTCGGGCGTTCCCGGCCACAACGGCCAGCCATGCCCGCTCGTGGCCATTCGACCTCACGAGACGCTCGGCCTCGCCGAGCAGAGCGGCGGCGACGCCGGTCCCACGATGACGGCGAGAGACGTAGACCTGTTCCACCTCGTCATCGACGACCATGACGAAGCCCGCGACTGCGCCGTCGACGACGAAGACCACGGTGTCGCCGACCCGCTGGGCGGCTCGCGACGAAAAGGACTCCAGCGTCCGAGCCGCCACGAGCTCGTCCGGGACATTGCCCAGGTGACCGTCGCGCCATCCGTCGCGCCAGATCGAGGCGACGGCCTCGGCGTCATCGGGGGTTGCGCGTCGAAGTTCGATGCCCACGTTGCCGGTCGACATCCGGCCAGCCTACGTAAGCCCACCGGACGGCATCGACGTCTTCGCATCCAGCTTCTCTACTGGCTCGGGGACTCGATGCTGATCACGACATTCCCGATCTTCTGCCCTGTCTCGACGTACCTGTAAGCCTCGACGATCTGGTCCAACGGATAGCGTCTGTCGATGAGCGGCGTGAACGCTCCGGACTCGATCAGTCCCTTGAAATACCTCACCATCTCCTGGTCTTGCTTCGGAATCGGAAACATGACCTTCTTGCCACCGAAGAGCGGAGTGATGAGTGCCAGGATCGGATTCTGGGACAGCGGACCCAACTCCGACGAGAGGTAGATCCCGCCGGGTCTCAGCAGTCGCCTGCAGCGGCCGAACGAGCTCTTGCCGACCGCATCGAGGACCACGTCGTATGTCTGGTCGTCCTTCGTGAAGTCCTCGGCCGTGTGGTCGATGACCCTGTCGGCGCCCAAGCCCCGCACCAGCTCCATGTTCTCCGCATCGCAGGTCGCGGTCACGTCAGCACCGAGACTCTTCAACAGCTGGACCGCCGCCGAGCCGATGGCTCCGGTTGCGCCGTTGACGAGGACGTGCTGCCCGCTCCGGATCTTCGCCCTCCTGATGAACGAGAGGGCATAGTGCGAACCCTCGGTACCGGGAGCGGCCTGCTCGTAGGTCACGTTCGCCGGCATGGTCGCGAGCAAACCGTCTTCGGGAATCGTCATGTATTCGGCGTGAGCACCGAACGGGCCCTCGTTGTACCCGAACACCCTGTCGCCCACCTCGAACGACGTGACGTCACTGCCTACGGCCTCAACCTCTCCGGCGAACTCGTTCCCGAGGACCGTCACCCTTGGTCTGAAGAGCCCGCTGAACAATCGCAGGATGAAGGGCTTGGCAGCCCGGTAGCCGCAGTCCGTCCGATTCACCGTCGTCGCGTGAACCTTGACGAGCACCTCGTTGTCTCTGGCCGTCGGCTTGTCCACGTCCGAGATCCGTACCACCTCCGGTGGGCCGTATCTGGTGTGGACTGCCGCCTTCATGGAGCGGACTGTAGCGACAGCACCAACGGACGACGCGGCTCTAGATGCCGTTCCGTGATCAAGCGTCAGTCGTAGGCGGCCTCGACCAGCCAGCGGCCCCGGTCGACGAGCAGGAGCCAGGCCCGCCCGTCGGCGGTGGCCATCTGGAAGCGGGCCCGCCGCCGGGCCAGGACGGTGTCCCACCAGTGCTCGAGCGTCGGCCACGGACCGGTCCAGCCGGTCACGGCCACCGGTGAACCGCCCGCCACCGCGATCCAGGCCGGGGGCGACGAGACCTCGCTGCGCCCGCTGACCGAGACCACCCGCCCGCGCGCGTCGGTCACCACGGCCGGGAGTGGCGACGGGGGCACGACGGCCGGGGCCGGGTCGGGAACCCGGCCGGGCCACGGCCCGTCGGCTGGCAGGCGCGGCTCGATCCGGTCGCCCCACGGGACGCGCAGCACCTGCTCGCCGGGCCCGCGACCACCGGCGAGCACCGGCCTGGTCACGGCCGAGTGCCCGAGCAGGGTCTGAACCCGCGTGGCCGCGCGCTCGACCCGGTCGTCGACCATGCTCTGCCCCCACAAGGCGAGCTGGCGACCGGCGTCGGGGACGACCTGGTCGGGGGCAAGCCGCAGCAGCACTACCCCGCCGACGAGCGCGTCGGAGTCGCCGGGCTCGCTGATCCGCCAGGCGTCGAGCTGCCAGCGCACCCGCTCGGCCACGGCCCGCGAGGACAGCAGGCCGTCGTGCCGCCACAACCGTGAGCGCCGGCGGCCGTCCTCGGTGGCCACCTCGATCTCGACCCGGACGCAGGCCAGGCCCCGGGCGGCGAGGTCTGCGTGCAACCGGTCGGCCAGGCTCTTGGCCGCGAACACCACGGACTCGGACTGTTCGACCGGTGGGTCGAGGGTCGTCGACGCGGCGAGGTCCTCCCCCGGCGGGCGGGTCGCCGGCGGACGGGGCTCGAGCCCGCCGGCGAGCCGATGTGCCACTGCGGCGACAGTCCCGAACCGGGTCAGCACGTCTCCGGCGGGTAGTGCGGCGAACTCGCCGAGGGTGCGGATGCCCAGCCGGACGAGCAGGCCCACCACCTCGACCAGCGCATCGACCTCCGCCCGAGCCGCGGCGGTGTCGGGTCGGACCTGCGCCACACCCAGCGTCGAGATCGGGTGCGGGGCGAGGAAACCGGCCGTCGCACCCGGCGGGACCACCACACCGGTGCCCGCACCCGCCGTCCCGGCCACCGCTCCGGCCGGCTCCTGCCTCGCGGCCAGGGTCGCCGCGAACACGCCGTCGGCGACGCCCACAGCACAGTCCACACCGAGCGCGGTCACCGCGCCGCGGACCAGGTCGGCCATCGCCCGCTCGCCGCCGAAGTAGCGCGACGGCCCCCGCGCAGGCACCGCGCACAAGCCCGGGCGCACCACCTCGACCCGGGGACAGAACGACTCGACCACCGCCGCCACCCGCTCGAAGTGGCGGGCCTCACCCTGGGGATCCTCGGCGTGGACGTCCAGCGCCGGGCAGTGGCGCTGGGCGTCACGCAGCCGCTGGCCGCGTCGGACCCCGGCCTTCCGGGCGGCCGCGGTGCACGCGGCGACCCGGCCGCCGGAGACCACCGCGGCTGGGGTTCCGGCGTCGGCGCCAACGGCGACCACCGGCCAGTCGGGGCACCAGGCCACCAGCGTTCGCGCGCTGCTCATCCGGCCACCGACAGCTCGACCGTGGGCTCGAGATCGTCGACCGCGGTGATACCGGCGACCGTGACCTCACCACCGGGGCCGGGCAGCCAGAGCCACTCCGCCCGAGGGCGGCCCTTGCCCTCGGCGACCACCTGCGCCCGCCGGCCGCGAAGGTGCCCATGGCCGTCGCCCAGGCCTGTCCACTCCGACGAGACCACCCGCAGCCGCACCTGCGCGCCCTCCCACGGCACTCCGGCGACCACCAGCACGCCACCGTGCCGTCGCGCGAACGCCGTCAACCGCCGCACCTCGGTCACCGAGGGCCGGACGGGCGGACGCAGCACCACCACCTCGACCGCGCCCAGCAGGACGGCCACCACCTCGGCCCAGCGCTCGCCCGGCTCGTCGACCAGTAACAGCCGGTCGAGGCTCACCCCGGACCCGGCGGCGGCCAGGACGCCGCACTCGGGCAGGCCGACCGCTGCGCACCAGGCGCCCCCCTCCGACGCACCCGCGACCAGCGCCGTCGCCAGTGCCCCGACTTCGCCGACCGACACCACCTGCCCCCGGTGAAGCCCGGGCAGCAGGCCCCGCAGCGCCGGCAGCACCGGCAACAGCCCGGCCTCGAGGCCCGCAGACCCGGACCCGGCCGGAGAGTCGCGAAGCGCGGGGACGGTCATATCTCCACTGTCGAACAAGTGTTCGAATACGTCAAGCTCTAGTGCGCCAGCGGGCCATGGCGAAGACGCCCCGATCCTTCTGATGATTGGCGCCTGGCTGCTTGGTCTGCTCGCGGTGGCCAGTGTCTCGGTGCTGGTCGGCGGACGGATGGCCGACCAGACCAGACGCGTCGGACTCCTCAAGGCGGTCGGCGGCACACCGAGGCTGGTCGCTGCCGTACTGCTCGCGGAGCATGTCCTCGTGGCCATCGTCGCGGCCGCGGCCGGGTTGGCGGTCGGATCGCTGACCGCTCCGTTGCTCACCGAACCCAGCGCCGGTCTCATCGGCAGCGCGGGCACGCCGCCGATGACCATGTCCACGGTCGGTTTGGTGACCGCCGTGGCACTCGGAGTCGCGGCAGTCGCGACCTTCGTGCCTGCCGTGCGCGCCGCCAGCACCAGCACCGTCCACGCGCTGGCCGACTCGGCCCGCCCACCCCGCCGCACAGGTTGGCTGATCGCGATCTCGGCACGACTGCCCGTCCCGCTGCTTCTCGCCTTGCGGGTCGCCGCCCGCCGGCCGCGCCGCGTCGTGCTGAGTGTGGCCAGTATCGCGATCACGGTCAGCGGGATCTTCGTCGCCCTGGTAATCAACGCCTTCCTCACTACCCAACCAGTCGCCGGGGGAATGGACGATGCTCAGGCCGAGCTGCTGAGCCAGGTGCTCCTTGTCGTGATGGTCATACTGCTCTCCCTGGCGGCGGTCAACGCCATCGTCATCACCTGGGCGACGGTGCTCGACAACCGGCATTCCTCCGCGCTGGCGCGCGCCCTCGGCGCCACCCCTCGTGAAGTGAGTGCGGCGCTGGCGGCCGCGCAAGTACTCCCCGCGCTCGCCGGCGCCATCCTGGGCGCGTTCCCGGGAGGCTTCGTACTGTTCCACGCCATCAACGCGATCACCGGCGGCGACAGCGTCAGAGCCACGCTTCCGCCGCTCTGGCAGCTGCTCACCCTGGTGGCCGGGACCGTGCTCGTGGTGGCGGCGCTCACCGCTATTCCCGCCCGGCTCGGCGGCCGCTTCCCCGTGGCCGAGATCCTTCAAGCCGAACGTGCCTGATGCAGCGCTCCGGCTATACCAGCTCGACGCGGGTGCCGAGAACCGCGACGTGGGCCGTCGCCGAGTTGTTGTCCTTGCGGATCTCGTCGATCTGTGAGAACGCGTCGGCTGTCACGGTGATCACGT
>DASRTE010000102.1:0-11394 GCA_035656095.1 Jiangellaceae bacterium | reverse complement strand
GTGCAGGCCGACGAGATCGCGACCCCCAGCGCCAGCAGATCAGCTTGAGTCTTGGGCGCGGCGTCGTAACTTCAGCACAATGTTGCCGCGACGGGGTGCGGCTGAGGAAGCTGCCGCCGTACCGTCGAGCCAAGATGCCGGTGCGCTCCCATGGAGGCTGACATGAGCCGCAAGAAGGTCCTCGTCCTCGGTTCGAACTTCGGCGGCCTGACCGCCGCGCTCGCCGTGAAGAAGGAGCTCCGCGGAGACGTCGACGTGACGGTTGTCTCGCCGTCGGAGCACTTCCTCTACAACCCGTCCCTGATCTGGCTGCCGTTCGGGGGAAGGAACCGTTGGGATATCACCTTCCCGGTGGAGCCGACCTTCGAGCGGCACGACATCGAGTTCGTCCACGCCGAGGCGAACGGCATCGACACCGGCGGGCAGAAGGTCGAGACGACCAAGGGCGTCGAGGCGTACGACTACCTGGTCGTCGCCACCGGCTACCGCAACGACATGACGGCGGTCCCCGGGCTGGGCGAGAACAGCGTCACGATCACGACGCTCCCGGACGCACTGCGCGCGAGGGAGGCCTGGAAGCGATTCCTGGAGTCGCCGGGCGACGTCGTGGTCGGCGCGACACAGGGCGCGGGCTGCTTCGGGGCGGCATACGAATTCCTCTTCAACACGGCGTACCGGCTGAAGAAGGCTGGGCTGCGCAAGCAGGTGCGGCTGCATTACGTGTCAAGCGAGCCGTTCCTCGGGCACTTCGGCATCGGGGGCCTGCGTGGTGGCGAGCCGCTGCTGAAGTTGTTCCTGCGCAAGGAGGGCATCGAGGCACACATGAGCGTCGCGATGGAGTCGGTTGAGCCGGAACTGCTGCGGCTGGCCGACGGCACCGAGATCCGCAACTCCTTCGCGATGATCGTGCCGCCGTTCCTGGGCCAGGACTTCCTGACCCGGGCCGACGACATGGCCACGCCCAAGGGTTACCTGCACGTGCGGGACACCTACCAGAGCCGTGACCACGACAATGTCTACGCGGTCGGCATCGCCGCCGACGTGCCGGTGCCCTGGCAGACCCAGGTGCCCACCGGGCTGCCCAAGACCGGTTTCCCGACCGAGCGGATGGCGCACGTGGCGGCCACGAACATCGCCTCGCAGGTCCGGGGAGAGCCGCCGGTCAAGAGCCAGTCGTTCGCCGACATGCCCGCCGTCTGCGTCATGGACGCCGGTAACAACGGTGTGATGATCCTCGCCGACAAGATGCTGCCTCCGCGCAAGGCCGGCGCTCTCATCCCAGGTCCGCAGAACCATGCCCTCAAGGTCGGGCTGGAGAAGTACTTCCTCTGGAAGTACCGCCGGGGGCTGGTCTCGCTGCCGTGACGGGTGGCTGAAGCGGGATCGGTCCGCGGGTGGTCCTGGGCGCGGGTTTGCCGGTTGGTCCCACAACTGGCGCCTCCAGCAGGCATGCTCGGCGTCAGGAGGTCGCCTGTGCACGCGGTCCCCAGACCGGACGCTGCGCCCGGGGAGCACACCCGCGGGGTGCCGTCCGGTCACCGTCGAGGCGTCGGTGACGACGAAGGAGGTCGCCCGCCCCACCGCGCTGAAGTCCCCTTCAACCTCTGGAGACCGACGCCGGAACCGACCTGCGGGTCGGGGTGTCGGGCCGGGTGAACATCCGGGCGCAGCTGCGCGCGCCCCTCGTTGTACGCACCCGCAAGGCGCAGTTCACCGTCAACCGGGTCAGCTTCTGGGTCGACGACCCCGCCAGGCGGCCGCCCGGATCCGCGACCGGGTAGATACCCGCACCGGCGCCTGAACATACCGAGCCGAAGACGGAACGATCTCGGCGGTTTGCCTCCTTGCCCGCGCCCGTTGTCGACGTGCTCAAACGGCATCGGACAGGACTGGCCGCCGAGAGGCTTGCCGCCGTCTTCTGGCAGCCGTGGCCCGACCGTGACGACCTCGTGTTCCCACGCAAGTCGGCACGCCGACCGACCCGCGGAACGCACTCAGGGCGTTCTCAGTGCTCGCCGAGCGCGCTGGACTGGCCGGCGTGACGCTTCACACACTCAGGCATAGCGCGGCCTCCGCGCTGATCGCCTCCGGTGCGCACGTGAAGGTCGTACAGGAGATGCTCGGGCGCTCCTCGTACAGCATCACGGCCGACATCTACAGCCACGCCAACATCGAGCAGCAGCGCGAGGCGGCCGAGAGGCTCGGGAAGGCGTTTCCATGGTGAGCGCCGTTACTGCACCCCGTTACTACACTGCCGGATCTCGCCCGCTGGCTCGCAATGTCCGCGACGCTCTCACCTGCGCTTTGTCGGTCGGGCTGGCGGGATTTGAACCCACGACCCCTTGACCCCCAGTCAAGTGCGCTACCAAACTGCGCCACAGCCCGTCGCTGCTGACGGAGTCTACATACCAGCGCCGAAGAACCCGCTGAGCGCCGCCCGGACCGTGCGGTTGTCTGGACTACTGTCGGCGCAGGGACAACGCCGTCGAGGAGGATCGGGGGAGTGCGCGGGATGGAGGTCCAGGAGACCGAGGTCCAGACCAACCGCGTGTTCACGGTCCCCAACCTCCTGTCGTTCCTCCGACTGCTGGGTGTCCCTCTGTTTCTGTGGCTCGTCCTGGTGAGAGAAGCGGACGGCTGGGCCTTCCTGGTGCTCGCTGTTTCCGCCTTCACCGACTACCTCGACGGCAAACTGGCCCGGCGGTGGCACCAGATCAGCCGGCTCGGCCAGATCCTCGACCCGCTGGCCGACCGGCTCTACATCTTCTCCACGATCGTGGCACTGACCCTGCGCGAGATCGTCCCCCTCTGGTTCGCCGTCCTGCTGGTGGGCCGGGACGTGTTCCTGGCCTTCCTGGTCCCGGCGCTGCGTCGCCGCGGGCTCACCGTCCTGCCGGTCCATTTCCTGGGCAAGGCGGCGACGTTCTGCCTGCTCTACGCCCTGCCGTTGCTCCTCCTCGGCGACGGCGACGGCACGCTGGCCCTGCTGGCGCGCGTCTTCGGGTGGGCCTTCGCGGTCTGGGGGGTGGGCTTGTACTGGTGGGCCGGGCTGATCTACGCCGAACAGGTTCGGCGTCTGCTCCGGGTCGCGTAACGACCCGGCAATACTCGGGCCCGCACTGTCGGCAACGGCGGCGGGTCATGCGACGATGACGGGCGTGACGACGCGCGAGGCTGGACGCGTCCGGCGGAGCGAGCGGCCGGACGCGTCCATGTCGTTGATCACCGATCTGTTCGTCAACGCCCTCGACGAGGGTTACGCCGAGGCGGCCGCCCGGCAGCGGGCGGCCGGCGGGCGCGAGCCGTCCCGAAACCGCCGACGGATGTCTCCCGCGCTGATGGCGGGTCTGCTCGGACTGGGGCTCCTGTTGGCGACCGCGGCCCTGCAGGTTCGCGCCGACGCCGGCATCGTCTCGGCCGAGCGGGAATCGCTGGTCGAACGCGTCGGGCTCGCCACGAGCCATGCCGACGCCCTCGAACAGACGGTTGCCGACCTCGAGCGCGACATCCTCGAGATCGAGACCCGCCACCTGGACAACGCCGCCGTCAACAGCGAGCTGCGTGAGTCGATGGCGACCATGCGCAGCGCAGCCGGCACCGGAGCCGTGCAGGGCCCGGGTGTCGTCGTCGAGGTGGACGACGCGGAGAACGGCGCGGACAGCGGCGCGGACAGCGACAGTTCCGGCGCCGTCACGAACGTCCTGGACATCGATCTTCAACAGGTCGTCAACGGCTTGTGGGCCGCCGGCGCCGAGGCCGTGAGCATCAACGACCAAAGGGTCACGGCAATGACCGCGATCCGGTCGGCCAACGACGTCATCCTGGTCAACTTCCGTCCGCTCGAGCCGCCGTACGAGGTGCGCGCCGTGGGTGACTCCCGCACACTCGGCAGCCGCTTCCTCGAGGGTCCGGGTGGCCAGTGGCTGCTGGACGCGTCGAGCACCGCCGGCATCCAGTTCGACATCCGCAACGACGACTCGTTGACACTGCCGGCGGCGAGGGCAGCGCTGCGCCTGGCCCAGCCCGAGGAGAACACGTGATACCGGCGCTCGGCCTGCTGCTCGGCATCGTCGCCGGCCTGTACTTCGACGTCGAGGTGCCGCTGGGGTTGCAGCCGTATCTGCCGATCGCTGTCGTCGCCGCACTCGACGCGGTGTTCGGCGGGTTGCGTGCGGTCATGGACGGCGTGTTCAGCGACAAGGTCTTCGTCGTCTCCTTCGTGGCGAATGTGCTCATCGCCGCGTTCATCGTATTCCTCGGCGACCAGCTCGGCGTGGGTGCGCAGCTGTCGACGGCGGTGATCGTCGTCCTCGGCATCCGCATCTTCACCAACGTCGCCACGATCCGACGGCACCTGTTCCGTGCCTGACCTGAAGCTTCCCGATGCGCAGGAGGTGCCACCTCCGCAGCGGTTCGTGCCCCGCTCGCCGTCGGGCCTGAACCGGCTGATGCGAGCGATGCGGGCGCGACCGGACCTGGGTCAGGTCGCCGTCGCCGTGCTGGTGGGACTGCTCGGCTTCACGGCGGTGCTCCAGGTTCGGGGCGACGACGAAGACCTGCTCAGCCGTGCGCGCCGAGCCGACCTGATCCAGATCCTCGACGGTCTGACTGTGCGCGGTGACCAACTCGAACGACAGATCGCCGACCTCGAAGCCGACCGGCGCGAGCTGGTATCGGGCGCCGACAGCGAGCAGGCCTCGTTCGAGCTGACCGCCACCTTGGCGCGGCAGCTCGCCGTGCTGGCCGGCACGGCCGCGGCCACCGGCCCGGGGATCGTCGTCACCGTCAACGACTCCTCCGGGTCGCTGCCGGCGAGGGCGCTGTTCTCGGCCATCCAGGAACTCCGCAGCGCCGGAGCGGAGGCGATCGAGATCGCCGGCGCCGACGACCAGCAGGTGCGAGTGGTCGCGAGCACGTACGTCGTGGACGACGGCGCGGGCGTCGAGATCGACGGGGTCCACCTCGAGCCTCCGTACCGCTTCACCGTGATCGGCGAGCCGCAGGCGCTGACCGAGGCGATGAACTTCCCGCAGGGCCTGGTCGACACGGTCGCCGACAGCGGCGGCCGCGCAACGGTGGATCAGCACGACGAGGTGGTCGTGGACGCCGTGCGCGAGAGCAACCCAGCTGAGTACGCTGTCCCGGCCGAAGGAGACGCCGCCGACTGACCGCCGAGGAGGCGACCGTGTACCCCGACGACCTCAGGTACACCGCCGAGCACGAGTGGGTACGCAGCCCCGGCCAGGCCGAAGGAAGCGTCCGGGTGGGCATCACCCACTACGCCCAGGAACAGCTCGGTGACATCGTCTACGTCCAGCTCCCCGACGTCGGCGACGAGCTCGCGGCCGGGGAGCCGTGCGGCGAGCTCGAGTCGACCAAGAGCGTCAGCGAGCTGTATGCGCCGCTGACCGGACGTGTCGTCGCGCGCAACGACGAGTTGGGTGCGGCGCCGGAACAGGTCAACTCCGACCCCTACGGAGCCGGCTGGATGATCGAGATCGCGCCGGCCGACCCGACAGACCTGGACGGCCTGCTCGAGGTGGACGACTACCGCGCACAGGTCGAGGCCTGAGGTCTCGATGTCAGGTTGACCCTCTGGCGCATGCGGCCTAGGTTGCCAGGAACGTCAACCCTCAGGTGACGATCGAGAGTCCACCAGACCGCCGAGCCGTCACCCTCGTCCAGCCGCGGTCCCGCGGCGGAAGGCAAGGTCAAGCCTATGCCGTTCTGCACCCAGTGCGGTCACGAGAATCCTGACGACGCAAACTTCTGCTCCCGGTGCGGAGCCCGGCTCCCCACCGCTGCTGCCGAACCCGGAACGGGCACCGACTCCACCAGCACTCTTGCCATCGCCCGCGACGAGGTCGAACGCGAGGAAGGCCTTCGGGAGGACGTCGGCGACCTGGGCCCAGCCGACCAGGCTGCCGTGGACGCGCTGCCGGCCGGCAGCGCGCTGCTCGTCGTGCTGCGCGGGCCCAACGCGGGCAGCCGGTTCCTTCTCGACACCGACTCGGTCAGCGCCGGACGCCATCCCGACTCCGACATCTTCCTCGACGACGTCACCGTGTCGCGACGGCACGCGGAGTTCCATCGCAGCGACGAGGGCTTCAGGGTCTCCGATGTCGGGAGCCTGAACGGCACGTACGTCAACCGGGACCGTATCGACGAAGTGCACCTGTCGAACGGTGACGAGGTTCAGGTCGGCAAGTACCGCCTGGTCTACTACGCCAGTCAGCACGGGTTCGGCGGCGGACCGAGGTGACCTCGGCGCTGCCGGCGCGCCAGACCCTGAGCATCGGGGAGGTTCTGGCACACCTGCGCCCGGACTTCCCCGACGTGACGATCTCGAAGATCCGCTTCCTGGAGTCCGAAGGGCTGGTCGAGCCGCAGCGTTCGCCGTCGGGGTACCGCCGCTTCAGCCACGACGACATAGCCCGGCTGCGTTTCGTCCTCACCGTCCAGCGCGACCACTACCTGCCGCTGCGGGTGATCAAGGAGCAGCTTGAGCAACTCGATGGAGGGACGGAGGCCCCGGTGGGCGGCCGCCCCGGAGCGCCGTACGCGGTCGCGGGCTCCACCCAGGAGCCCGGGGAGGTGCGGCTCTCCCGGTCCTCGCTGGCCGAGGCCGCCGGCATCTCCGACGAGTTGCTCACCGACCTCGAGTCCTATGGCCTCGTGACGGCCCGCGGGACGAGCTTCGACGCCGACGCTCTCCTGATCGCCCGCACCGCCGGTGAGCTGGCTACGTACGGTCTCGAGCCGCGGCACCTGCGCACGATCCGTAGCGCGGCCGAGCGCGAGATCGGCCTGGTCGAGCAGGTCGTGACACCGCTGCTGCGTCAGCGCGGCGCCGAGGCACGCGGCCGCGGCGAGGAGGCCGCCCGTGAGATCGCGCGGCTGACCTCGCGCCTGCATGCTGCCCTCGTCGACGCCCGCCTCCGTACCGTACGCACGCGCTGACGGGTCCCGCTCATCGCGACCCGTTCGACACGGTCCGTGGGAACACTGGCGTAGGGTTGACGGCGTGCGTGAGCTCGACGTGGTCGGCGTCCGGGTGGAGATGCCGTCCAACCAGCCGATCGTCCTGCTGCGCGAGGTCGATGGCGAGCGCTACCTCCCGATCTGGATCGGTGCGGTGGAGGCAACAGCCATCGCCTTCGCCCAGCAGGGAATCACCCCCGAGCGGCCGATGACGCACGACCTGTTCAAGGATGTCCTGGAGGCCGTCGGCGCCAAGCTCGAGCAGGTCCGGATCACCGAGATGCGCGACAGCACGTACTACGCCGAGCTGGTCTTCGCCGGCGGCATCCGGGTCAGTTCGCGTCCTTCGGACTCGATCGCCCTGGCGCTGCGGACCGGCACCCGGATCTTCGCGGCCGAACCCTTGCTGGACGAGGTCGGCATCGTCATCGCCGAGGGTTCGGACGAGGAGCAGGAGGACGAGGTCGAGAAGTTCCGCGAGTTCCTCGACCATGTCTCGCCGGAGGACTTCGCCAGCTGAACCGGCCAGCGATCAGCCAATACCTGGCGGCCCAGCGCCGCCCTCCGAATGATCACGTTAAGAGGGTGTCGGGCTCCGATGCCAGGTCTGCAGGCCTGGCATCGGAGGGACACACCCTCTTAACGTGATCATTCACAACTCTCGAGTTGAGGTCGAGGTCGAGGCTCGGCCCGCGTGTTGCGTTGACCGCCGTGACCCTCGCGCCTAGCGTCGCGGGTGTCAGTACCAGGACGGAGGGCCGGCGTGAGCGGAGATACCACGGGCGGAACGGGTCCGGTCGGCGCGCCGCCCTCGGCGGATGCCGTCGCCGAGGCGGGCCGGCAGGGCCTGCTCTTCGAGGGAATGGTCGGCCCGATCCCCGACGACGTCGGCTATCGCGGCCCGACGGCGTGTGCCGCGGCAGGAATCACCTACCGTCAACTCGACTACTGGGCGCGCACCGGACTGGTCGAGGCGACCGTACGGCCGGCGTCGGGCTCGGGCACTCACCGGCTCTACTCCTTCCGCGACATCCTCGTACTCAAGATCGTCAAGCGGCTTCTCGACACCGGTGTCTCGCTGCAGCAGATCCGCCAGGCGGTGCGACACCTGCGTGACCGCGGTGTCGAGGACCTTGCCGGAATCACCCTGATGAGCGACGGAGCCAGCGTCTACGAATGCACCTCTGCCGACGAGGTCGTCGACCTCGTCCAGGGAGGGCAGGGCGTCTTCGGCATCGCTGTCGGCCGGGTGTGGCGCGAGGTCGAGGCCACCTTGGTCGAGATGCCGGGCGAGCGTCCGGGCGAGGAGCCCGGCGAGCACCCCGGTGACGAGCTGGCCCCGCGGCGACGCGCCCGGGTCGCCGGCGCCTGAGACGACCGGCGCGGCTCGGCCGGGTAGGCTGGCGCTGAGCCGTCGAGCCCGGCCGGGAGAGACTTCACGCAGCCGGCGTGGAGCGCCGAAGGGGCAACATCCCCGGAACCTCTCAGGCAGCGCGGACCGTCCGGACGAGGCCACTCTGGAGCACCGTCGCCGGTGACGCGACAGAGGGGGAGCCGTCGCCGCGCGCCGTGGAGGAGCCCCGAATGTCCGATCCGTCCCCGCTGACCGACCTCGGCAGTGCTGCTCCGTTCATCGGTAGGCACATCGGGCCGCGCGATGACGAGCTCGCACGCATGCTCGGGACCGTGGGCCAGCCGTCGCTCGATGCTCTTGTGGCTGCCGCCATGCCGGCCGGGATTCGGGCTCTCGACCGCATGGACCTGCCCGCGGCCGTCACCGAGATCGGCGCCCTGGACGAGTTGCGCGCCCTGGCCCGTCGCAACCGCTGCCAGGTGCAGATGATCGGGCTGGGCTACTACGACACGGTCACGCCGCCGGTCGTCGTGCGCCGGGTGCTCGAGAGCCCGGCCTGGTACACGGCGTACACGCCCTACCAGCCCGAGATCTCCCAGGGGCGTCTCGAGGCGCTGCTGAACTTCCAGACGATGGTGGCCGACCTGACCGGCCTGCCGACCGCCAACGCCAGCCTGCTCGACGAGTCGACGGCCGCGGCCGAGGCGATGACGCTCATGCGAAGGTCCGTCCGTGGCGGCCCGAATCGCCTGGTGGTCGATGCCGACTGCCTGCCGCAGACGATCGCCGTGGTGCAGACCCGTGCCGAACCCCTGGGCATCGACGTCGAGGTGGCCGATCTGACCGCCGGCCTGCCCGATGGTGACCTGTTCGGCGTCCTGCTCCAGTACCCGGGTGCGTCCGGCCGAATCCGCGACCTGGCGCCGGTGATCGAGGCGGCCCACGGCCGCGGAGCGATGGCCGCGGTGGCGGCGGACCTGCTGGCGTTGACACTGCTCACCTCACCGGGCGAACTCGGTGCCGACATCGCCGTAGGCACGTCGCAGCGCTTCGGCGTTCCCCTCGGCTACGGCGGCCCCCATGCCGGCTACATCGCTGTGCGAACCGGGCTCGAGCGTGGGCTGCCGGGCCGCCTGGTCGGGGTCTCCGTCGATGCCGACGGCAGCCCGGCCTACCGGCTCGCGTTGCAGACCCGCGAGCAGCACATCCGCCGCGAGAAGGCGACATCGAACATCTGCACCGCCCAGGTGCTCCTGGCCGTCGTCGCGTCGATGTACGCCGTCTGGCACGGCCCGGAAGGCCTGCGTTCGATCGCGGAACGCGTCCACACGCACGCCGTCACGCTGGCCACGGGCCTGCGCGCCGGCGGGGTGGAGGTGGTCCACGGCGAGTTCTTCGACACCGTCCTCGCTCGCGTTCCGGGGCGGGCCGAAGCGGTCGTGGCCGCAGCCGCCGAGTCGGGTGTCAACCTCGGCCTCGCCGACGCCGACCACGTCCGGGTCGCCTGCGACGAGGTGACGACGAACGCGCATCTGGAGCTCGTCTGGAAGGCGTTCGGCGCCATCGGCGGAGAGCACGAGGTTCGGGCCGAGACCATCCCGGCCCGACTACGGCGCACCACCGACTACCTCACCCATCCGGTCTTCTCGACCCACCGGTCCGAGACGTCGATGCTGCGTTATCTGCGTCGCCTCGCCGACAAGGACTACGCGCTCGATCGAGGGATGATCCCGCTGGGCTCGTGCACCATGAAGCTCAACGCCACCACCGAGATGGAGCCGCTGACCTGGCCCGGGTTCGCCGCGATACACCCGTTCGCGCCGGTCGAACAGGCTCAGGGCTACCTCGAGCTCGTGCGTCAGCTCGAACGGTGGCTGGCTGCGATCACCGGCTACGACGCGGTCTCACTGCAACCGAACGCCGGGTCGCAGGGTGAGCTCGCCGGTCTGCTTGCCATCCGTGCCTTCCATCGCGGGCGCGGCGACCACCGGCGTGACGTCTGCCTCATCCCGTCCAGTGCGCATGGGACGAACGCGGCGTCCGCGGTGATGGCGGGCATGCGCGTCGTCGTGGTGGGCGCGGCCGCGGACGGCACCGTCGACATCGACGACCTGCGGACCAAGCTGGCCGACCACAGCGACCGGCTGGCGGCGATCATGGTCACCTACCCGTCGACGCACGGGGTGTACGAAGAGGGGATCACCGAGATCTGCCGCCTGGTGCACGAGGCGGGCGGGCAGGTCTATGTCGACGGAGCGAACCTCAACGCGCTGGTCGGATTGGCCAAACCCGGCGAGTTCGGCGCCGATGTCAGCCATCTCAACCTGCACAAGACGTTCTGCATCCCGCACGGCGGCGGCGGACCCGGTGTCGGGCCGGTCGGGGTGCGGTCCCACCTCGCTCCGTACCTGCCCAACCACCCGTTGCTTCCCGAGGCCGGGCCGGTCACCGGCGTCGGGCCCGTGTCGGGTGCGCCGTTCGGGTCGGCGTCCGTCCTGCCGATCTCGTGGGCCTACGTGCGGATGATGGGCCCCGACGGCCTGCGGTTGGCGACCCAGGTTGCCGTGCTGTCCGCCAACTACGTCGCCGCGCGGCTACGCGACCACTATCCCGTGCTGTACACGGGCCAGAACGGTCTGGTCGCGCACGAGTGCATCGTCGACGTGCGACCGCTGACCCGCGCCACCGGTGTCACGGTCGACGACGTCGCGAAGCGGCTGATCGATTACGGCTTCCACGCTCCGACGATGTCCTTCCCGGTGGCAGGCACCCTGATGATCGAGCCGACGGAATCAGAGAACATGGCGGAGCTGGATCGTTTTTGCGACGCGTTGATCGCGATCCGGGCCGAGGCGGACCGCGTCGCGGCGGGGGAGTGGCCGGCCGATGACAACCCGTTGCGCAACGCTCCCCACACCGCTGCGGGACTCGCCGGCGAGTGGCCTTTCCCGTACGACCGGGCTACTGCCGTCTTTCCGGCTGGAACCGACCGCTCGGACAAGTACTGGCCGCCGGTGCGGCGTGTCGACGGCGCCTACGGCGACCGCCACCTGGTCTGC
>DASRTE010000101.1:0-7917 GCA_035656095.1 Jiangellaceae bacterium | reverse complement strand
ACGGCTTCGGCTACTTCCTCGAGATGGCAACGCGGCCACAGACGATCGGCTACGCCCTGCTGGATTCACCCGTCGCGCTGGCGGCCTGGTTGCTCGACCACGACACGGACAGCTACTACAAGATCTCCCGCGCGTTCGTCGAAGGCGAGCCCGTGGGCAATCTCACCCGGGACACCATCGTCGACAACATCACGCTTTACTGGCTGACCGGCACCGCAGCGTCGGCGGCCCGGTCGTACTGGGAGGACGGACGAGCGCTGGCCGCAGCGCTTGCGAGCGGCCAGGGTCCTCCGCCAGTCTCGGTTCCGGTCGGCTTCACGACGTTCCCCGGCGAGATCTGGGCTGCCCCGCGGAGCTGGGTCGATGCGGTCTACCCCGGCCTCGCCTACTTCAACGAGGTCGATAAGGGCGGCCACTTTGCCGCTTGGGAAGAGCCGCAACTCTTCTCCGAGGAACTCCGCGCCGCCTTCGCCTCGCTGCGATAACGCGTCTCCCGCCTGACAAGGGAAACGACAGCAGCGCACTGACTGCCGCTCTGGAGCGATCTCGCCCCTGCGTCTCGGCTTCGATCAGCAGCCGCAACGCCTCGATGAACGCCACCTACCACGCCCTATCTGTACTGCGACCAATCCTCGGGATGCTGGGAGGTGGACGCTGTAGCTACGGGTCTTTCGCAGGTCAGTCCCGAGCGTTGTAGCTCGGGATTGTCCCTGACCAACAGTGCCCCCGGCGGTGCGCAGACACGCCGGCGCCGGACACCCGGAGCCACCCGGATGCCAGACCCGAACGGACGCGACCTACTCCTAGCGAGGGTCGACGAGCTCACCGCGGCCATGACCCACTCACCGAGGTGCGGAGGCGGCCGAGCAACTCGAGCCGGTGCGGGCCCGGTCCTGCCGTAACGCCATCACAATGGCGTCGGTGATGGTCGACGAAATCCCGCTGCGGACCCACGCCCGACCGCTGGGCGAACCGAACCCGACTGAGACCCGGAATTTCCCTTTTACTTCCGCCCCTCGGCCTACGGGTCGGGGGCGGTTCCGCGCTCGAATCCGTTTCGAGCGACACCCCCAGCAGGGCTGGCACGTCAAGCTCACCGTCAACAACGACGGCTCGCAGGGCGCCGACGTGAAGCACAAGGTGTTCTGGGTGACGGGCTGCGAGGTGCCGCCGCCGACAACGACGACGACCACGACGGCGCCGACCACGTCGACCATCGAGGCACCGACAACGACGACCACCGAGGCACCGACGACGACGACCGAGGAGCCGACGACGACGACCAGCGAGGCTCCGACTCCGTCGTCGACTGAGGAGCCGTCAACAACGGTGCCGGGGTCAACGGCGACGACCTACTGAAACCCGGCGGGGTCTGGCTTCTAAGGCCAGACCCCAACCCCGGTCGACGAGATCCGGCTGCGGGGCCTACGCCCGCCCCCTCAACGAGCCCGAACCGTGAGGCGCGTTTTCAAGCGGCGGTCGTTTGGGTAGCTACGGCCGTGCGCGGACGGTCCCCCGGGTTCCTGTGCTCCCGGGGGACCGTTTCGCGCCCGTTCCTTGGCGAGCGTCGCGGGTTCGTGTAGGCCGCAGAGCCGACGGCCCGCCAGGCCGGAGAGGGCGAATACCGGCGGGCCGTCGAGCGTCTGCGCCGTGTTAGGCGGTCAGAAGGTGCAGGTGAAGCCCGATACTGAGCCGTTGGAGGTTGGCGGGCTGAACGTGCAGGTCGCCGTCAGCACGAGCGTCTCCCAGCGGCCGAACTCCCCGTCGCCGGGGGTCTGGTCCTGGAACAGCCTGATCGTGGCCGATGTGAACAGGACGTCGTTGATGTCCTCCCTCCAGTTCGTGTTGGCGCAGCCTGGCGCCCCCGGGACTGGCGTCACCGGCGAGTCCGTCGTGGACGAGATCGTGACGTTCCCGTTCTTGATGTCGTCGGCCTCAACCGGGGTTGCTCCCACCACCGTGACCGGCGCGGGGTTCTGGCCGGGTGCGGTGTTGCCACCCTGGTTGGTACACGTGCTTGCGGTGTTGCCTGTCGCGGTCAGAACCTGCAGGCTGTCGAAGTTCCCGAGGCCCGCATAGCTCGCCGTCCCACTCAGCGTGAGGCCGTCGTCGGTGAACGCTATGGGGTTCCGACCCTTGAAATGGGGGCTAGCCGCAGCCGCTTGCTCGGCGAAGAGACCGACGACGGCTACCGCCGCGACGATCAACGTTGCGAGTCGTTTCATGAAGCCGTCGGGCCGTTGGTCCAACCACCTCCTTTTGCGGTTTTCGAACCGGGATCCAAGGCGCGACAAACCCCGCCGGGGGAAGCGAACTGCGAGACCCCCGCGTCACTGGAACCCGGTCGCGGCTTCGCCGGACCCACAGGTCCGGGCGAATCCTCTCGGCGTGCCAGGCCCTATCCGCCAGACCCGGCTGTTCCTCCTTCGAGTGGCTTAACCTCTCCTACTTACACCCCACACCTTCAGAGATCCTGAAGCGAAGCCATCGCCGGCCCGAAATGCGGACCTAGAGTCAATGGCAGCAGCACGGGCATGCAGTGGACCTTCGGGCCACATGAATCGATGAACGTCAGGCCGTGGGCGTCAACGAGGAGCGATCTCGGGTGGGTCGCAAGAGCCTCGTTGACGCACGACCGGAACCTGTCGGTACCGGTCATGTCGAACTCGCCTTGAAGAGCGATGCCGGCGCCGCCGTAGGCGTACAACACATCGCCACGGAGAGTTCCACGTCACCCGACACGACCCCACCTGCCCATTGCACCCCGCGGGTGCACGCCCAACCGTCGCACACCGGCCCTACCCGGTCGATCGCCCTCGGCCGACGGCTGGCTCGTCTACGTGCGGCTCAAGGACCCGCCCGGCCTCTCACCCGTCACCACCGTCGGCCGGTTCGCCAGGGTCGAAGACGCTCAGGTGGCGACCGACGAGGTGTGGGCGGCGAGGTGACCCACGCCGAGCACATATGCGCTCGTGCCGGATCTCTGATTCGATGCGACCGTTACCGTTTGGCAAGCGCCGCAGACGATGGAAATGGCGATGGACATCTGACCGTCAGCCGCCCGCCAGGCCTTAGCAGCGGGTTGAGAGGTGCCGAGTCTGGACGGCGTCGGTGCCGGCAGCGTCGACGGCCGTTGCCGCACGGGCCTGTATCGACTAGCATCAATATTGATGAATGTCGATAGGGCTTCGGCTGAGATGTGGGCGAGATGGTTCCGGTGCCTTGGGGACGCCTCGCGGGTGTTGATCTTGAACCGTCTGGCGTTGGCCCGGCGGCCGATGAGCGTGGGCGAGATCGTCGACGCGGTGGATGTCGGGCAGCCGACGGTTTCTCATCATCTGAAGATCTTGGCTGAGGTGGGGTTCGTGCTGGTGGAGCGGCGGGCGAATGTCCGCTTGTACCGGGTGAACGATCACTGCCTGGAGATGTTCCCCTCGGCGGCCGAGTTGGTAATGGGTCAACTCCAGCGTTATGCGCCTGTGCCCACCGAGTGCCGGGCGCCCTGGCAGCAGGCCGCTCCGACGGGCGGCGACGGGTCTGTCATCACACAAGGAGAAGCGATTGGATGAGCGACGACGCATTGGTGGAAAGCCTCCAGGCGCACTATGGGACCGCGGCCCGGCGTGCCGCGCAGGGCGAGGCGGTGGCCGACGACTACTGCTGCGAACCCACCTCAACTGCCGAGAGGAGTGGTTGTGCTCCGACCGTGGAGGCGTGTTGCGGCCCGGTGGTGGGGGCGGCGTCGCCGGTATTCGGCAGCGGCCTCTACGACACCGCGGAGCTGGCGGAGTTGCCGGCCGAGGCAGTCACGGGCAGCATCGGCTGCGCCAACCCTGTCGCTCTCGCCCAGCTCGCCGAGGGCGAGGTGGTGTTGGATCTCGGCTCGGGTGGTGGCATCGACGTGTTGTTGTCGGCCCGGCGCGTCGGCCCCACCGGCAAGGCCTACGGCGTGGACATGACCACCGAGATGCTGGAGCTCGCCCAGGCAAATCAGGCGAGGGCCGGAATCGCGAACGCGGAGTTCCTCGAAGGCCGCATCGAAGCGGTCCCGCTCCCGGATGCCAGTGTGGACGTAGTGGTGTCGAATTGCGTCATCAACCTCTCCGCCGACAAGAACGCTGCGTTCGCCGAGGCCCACCGAGTGCTCCGACCCGGCGGACGGGTCGCGGTCGCGGACGTGGTGGCCGACATCGAACCGGACGAGACGCTACGGGCGGATCCCGAGGCGTGGGCGGGGTGCATCGCCGGGGCGGTCACCCGGGCCCAATACACCGCTGGGCTAACCGACGCCGGGTTCGTGGATATCGAGATCACCGACAGCCACCCGGTCCAGGACGGCTTTTGGTCGGTGTTCGTCCACGCCCGCAAGCCGTGATGGACCTCCACGGTTTCTCCCTGATGCCCGCTGCGGGCGCACGCTGCCTGGCGGATCCTCATCACAGAACGTCGAGGCGCGAGAACGATCAGTTATGCGTTTCTCACCTCGCCACGAGCGAAGCCTGAAGGTCGCCGAGGTGACGTCCCGGACGTGGCAGGCGTACTCCAGCGCCGACCACACATCCGCAGACGGTCGACGCCGGAGCGCGGCGTCGTCGCGGGCCAACTCCACCGCGTAGCGCTGCGGAAACGCGCGAAGGCTCGGCACCACCATTTCGCCCGGGATCGACCCCCACTCAAACCCGCACCGATCGCATCGCACTCACGCAGAATGCCCTGAACCGAGCGTCGACCGCTGCGCGGGTTCCCGACACAGAACGTCGAGGCGCGAGATCGGCAGTCCTGGGCGCGTCCAGTCCGGCTCGACCCCCACGGGCAACCACTCGTCGATGTCGTAGCCGCCTCCGCCATCCAGCTCCCGAGCTGAAGACGGTGCAGCCACCGTCCGGTTGTCACCGTCCTCGTCAGGCACGCAGGCACGCCGCTGCCCAGTCGCGGATCGCGGAAGTGGCGGCTTCGTTGGTGCCCGGCCGTTACTGGTCGGCCCAGTACAGGGCCTCCCCGGCCATGGCCCACTCCCGCTCGGGGTCGGCCCGGTAGAGCGGGTTCATCGCGAAGACGGTCGCCCGGGCGGCGCCCTGGCTGATCGTCCCGTGCGCGATCACCGCCGCACCCGGCGCCGAGGCCGACTGCTCGTCGAGCAGCCAGAACCCGCTGGCCACGATGTCGGCGGGGTCTGTCGGGAACCGGCCGTCGACGGCCATTGACGCGGGCACCGCCGTGAACCAGGTCGGTGGGTCCATGATCGCGGTGTCCCGGGCCGGCGCAGACCCGGTCACAGTGCTCGTCGTGCCGCCCGTGTTCTCCCAGTTCACGATGGCGCTGCGGCCATCCCCCGAGCGGGTCGCCGCGGTGAGCCCGGTTGTCAGCGAGCCGCTGGTCAGGAACGCCGCACCATTCGCGCCGGCGCCGACGTACCCTCCGCCGGAGCCGAAGAACCCAGCCAGCCGGGTCCGTGCGACCGGGTTGGCGGCACTCGGCCAGCCACCGGTGTTCCACACCACGTCGTACCTGGGCAGCGGGTCCTCGGCGGCCGAGTTCAGCGCACCGACCGACATGAAGTCCGGAGCGAAGCCGAGGTTCTGCAGCGACCACACGTCCTGGTTCGGCGCCCCGGCGAGCACCAGGATGTCGGGACGGCCGTCGACCGGCTCGGTGGTCGCGGCTGGGCCCGTCAGCCTGCGGAACCACACGTCGTTGGCCCGTCCGACCGACGCCAACCGGACCTTCGTCGCCGGGTCGGCGCCGAACACGGCACTGCCGGCCGGGAGGGTCGCGCCGCTGGCCGACGTGGCCGGGGCCGTGGTCAGGCCGGCAGGGAGCCCGCCACCGGCCAGCTGGTTGAGCGTGCGGACGGCGGTCGGCGAGTCGATGACCAACGCGTACGCCGTCGCCGTACCCGGCTCGACGCCGCCGCGGATGTGGTTGGCGCCGAGGACGCGGTTGGTGTTGGGGGTGAACGCGGCCTCGCGAGGCACGCGCACGATGTCGGCGCCCCAGAGGTAGCCGTGACTCCATGCTGCGGGCGGTGCGTACAGCCGCTCGATGTCGGCGGAGATGTCTGCGCCGATGCCGAGTGCGGTGTCGGCCAGACCACGGTGCGCCTGGGTCATGAACACGACGTAGGAGCCGCGGTCGTAGGTGACGCCGTCGAAGGTGTAGGGCTGCTTCAGCTCGTGCACGACGATGCCGTTGGCGACTAGCCAGTCGACCAGCCGGTTCGCCTCGGCGTCGCTGCGCTGGTGGGCCCCGGCCGGGACGATGTACGCCGTCGGGAACTCCTCCATCCAGTTGTTGTCGACGTCGAACGGCGGGTCGCAGCACGGCGGCCGCGGCGCGTTCGTGACACCGCGCAGGTAACGCACGAGCTCGTCGTCCAGCAGCGCGGTGCGGTTGGTGATGTCGAACTGCAGCGACGACCAGACCACCGTCTCCTGGGCCAGCCGCGCGCCGAGACGGCCGAGCGCCGCCGGTGTCATGCCCGGCAGCGCGCAGTCGTTGTCGGTCTGGTTGCACATCTCCACGGTGGACCCGTTGAGGCCGACGTGCTGGGAGTACATCGGCGTGTAGAACGGCCCCCAGTCGTCCCAGCCCTCGGCCTCTGCCGGGCCGGGCGGCTCGCCGTTGTCGCACACCCCGTTGTCTGGCGGGCTCGCGTCGGAGCACCACTGGTTGACCGGCCGGGTGATGCCGAAGCCCAGTGCGGCCAGCGCAGCCTCGTTGGCGTCGATGCGGGCCTGGTTCCACTTCAACCACAGGTCGTAGTCGATGCTCGGGTTGTGCGGCTTGGTGGTTGCCTCGACCAAGGTCGGGGTCACGTAGCCGTGTAGGTCGAGCACATCCGGCGGCAGCCACCTCTGCATGACCGCCACCGACGCCTGGGTCTCGGTCTGCGACTGCGTCAGGAAGTCGCGGTTCAGGTCGAAGCCGTTGCCATTGGCGCGCTGGCCGAGCACCCGGCCGTCCGGGTTCTGGATGACGTTGAAGAGCACGACGCTGTGGTCCAGGACCGCGTCGACCTCCGGGTCGGCGCCGTACGCCGTTGAGGCCAACCGCTCCAGCGTCTCGAAGACGGCCTCGACGCCCTCGTACTCGTTGCCGTGGATGCCGGCCTGGACGTACAACGGAACCTTGACGGCGCCCTCGTACGACGCGATCAGCTCCCGGCCGCGTGCCGGGTCCGTCAGGGCAACCTTGCGGACCTGCTCCCAGTTGGAGAAGTCGCGGCGCTGCTGGACCGTGTCGAGGGCGTTGACGGTGACGAGGAACATG
Organism: Jiangellaceae bacterium; assembly: GCA_035656095.1. Taxonomy (GTDB): domain Bacteria; phylum Actinomycetota; class Actinomycetes; order Jiangellales; family Jiangellaceae; genus DASRTE01. Next base: position 648 of record DASRTE010000101.1, on the reverse strand, counting down.
TCGCGGCCCTGCGCGGACTTGCCCATCGTCTCCAGCGTCATACGACCGTTGCTTCGGGCGACGATGTCCTCCAGGGTGCAGCCGATCGCGTAGTACGGGACATGCGCGAAGCTCCCGGGCGGGTCGCTCGGGTCGGTGCCGTCGGGGAGATTCTCGGCGGCATCAGCCTCCGGTATCCCGCACCACGGCGGCTGGATATCTGTCTCGGGGCCGGCCTGCGCCGCCGCCGGGCTGGCGACGATGAGGCCTGCGGTGCCAACCGAGACGAGAACTGCGCTGACGATCGCGAGCCTGCGGATCATGACGTCGTCCCCCCGAGACGTCGGCCTGCTTCGCTTCCAACTCTATGTCACGACAGGGTGTCAACGGCTGGGTTCGTCGACTTACGCCAAAGCCCGGCGCTGCAAAGAGACGAACCGCCGCATCAGCAAGTCCCGCTGCGCCGAGACTTACGAGCCGTTCGATGGACTCGAGGCCCTCGACGAGGTACTGCGTTATGTCCGGTCAGTCTACTTCCAGAAGTAGTAGTCGGCGGTGTAGGGGACCTCGGCCACGGTTCCTGCCGTTGTCGCGTTGCAGTCTGCGGCAGGGGGAGCGAGGCCGCCCGTGGTTGCGATTCGTTGGATATTGGTGGTGTTCCCGAGCCGG
>DASRTE010000100.1:0-1589 GCA_035656095.1 Jiangellaceae bacterium | reverse complement strand
CCGGCCCAGGACGTGTACGCCACCGGCGAGATGACTCCCAGTGGCGTCAACGGCCAGGCGGCGATGGTCCTGACCCACGGCGGCGGCGCCCGCAGCGTGCTGCACACGACCCTGCTCACCCAGACCCCGACCGCAGCGGTCATCGCGGGCACGGCGGCAACCCTGACGCTGCCCGGCCCGTTCTTCATGCCCGGCGACGTGGTCGTTATCTCCGCCGACAGCAACCGGACGGTGACCTGGGCCGAGCCCGAGCGCATCGGCCACGGCGGCCTGTACCACTCCGCCGTGGAGGTGGCGTTGCGGGTGACCGCGGGGGAACTGAAGTCGCCGCTGCGCCCAGCGGCCGACGTCGTCGCCGGGCTGCGGGCGCTGGACGAGGTCAGCCGCCAGCTCGGCGTGCGCTACGACGCGGTCCGCTGAGAGCCGTCGATGAAGGCCGTCGCCCTCAGCCCGAGCAGGGACCCCCAGCTGGTCGACCGACCGGACCCCCGGCCGGCCGCCGACACGGTCGCCACCCTGGAGCGCCCCGCGGGCGTCGCCCGCGACGGCGGCATGGCCGAGCTGGTCGCGCTGCATACCTCCTACCTGCAGCCGCTGCCCGACGGCCTCGACACCCGTCACGCCGCCTGGACCGAACCGCTGGCCGTGGCCGTTCGCGCCGTCCCCACCTCACCCGCCAAGGTCGGCGACCGGGTCGCCGTCATCGGCGGCGGCCCCGTCGGCCAGCTCGTGCTGCAGGTCCTGCGCCGCGCTGGCATGGGCCAGGTGGCCATGGTCGAACCATCGACCTTCCGCCGCCAGACGCTGGTTTCCGAGCGCATTCAAGTATCAGCATTTTTCGACAGCGACGGTGAAGCGATCCGGATACTGAGCTTAGCTCGACGGGTCACGTTACCCTCTGCACCGTTGCTCCAGCCCGGATGGCGCGAGGGATCTCGGCTATGTCGTCGACCAGGTCCAACAGCCGGGCAAGCTCTCGGGCGGAAGCAGGCGAACTCACCTCGACCGATAGGTGATGCCAGTCGATGTCCACGTTCGGTGTCGAAGCCTCCGGCAGCCGATACCCGCACACCGTCGACCTGGATGCCGAATGTGGCGGCCTCTCGATATATGTCGTTGAGAACGCATCCAGCCGCTGCTAGGTGTAATAGGTGGGCTCCGCTGAACACCGCGTCGACGGTCACGCCCTCGGACGTCCAGCGATGCGGGAACTGGATTGCATGGGCGTCATGCGATCTCAATGAGCCTGCGCTCACCACGACGTCGAACTGGTTCATCGGCACCCTTTCCGCTATTCGACTTGGTTATCGTCACCCTCGCAGCGATCCCTACGAGTACTGCGAGCACGCGTCGCCACGACTTGATGCCGCCTGGGGCGTCGATGTCACGAGCCCGCGGCGGATGTCTGCCGCCGGCTCTGCGCGTGCCCGGGCCGGCGGAGGAGGCCTTCGGCAACGGCGCGGGCTTCAGGTGTCCACGGTGACGGGCACAGCGTCTCTCGGTCGAGCTTGATCACGACTCGGCGACCTTCAGCGAAGACGGTTGTGCCGTCGGAAGAGAGAAGACAGAAGGTGTACACCGCACAGGAC
>DASRTE010000099.1:0-8634 GCA_035656095.1 Jiangellaceae bacterium | reverse complement strand
GTGGCGGCAACATGGCCGGGAGTACACGGCCGATGATGCGACAGGCGTTGGGGGCGGAACGTCGCGGAACTCGACCTCCATGCTTGCGGCCGACGCGATGGTCAGACGGATACGCCGTAGGCCTCGGTGAAGGCCTTCCCGGCGTACGCATTCGAGGCGTAGGCATAGCCGCCGTCACCCCAGTCGGTGCCCCAACTGTTGCGGACGATGAAGCCTGTGGTCGTGTAGCCCACGAGCGCGATCGCGTGGCCGCCGCCAGCCGTCGACGGCTTGTACGTCGTCAGCTTGCCCTTGGTGTGGGTTGCCTTGTCCCAGGTCGAGTCGACGTCGAGGCGGGTGAGGATCGGCCCGTTGTTCGCCAGCCACGTGCGCCAGTTGCCCAACGTACGGCCGAGGTTGAAATAGGCCGCGATCTTGAGCTGCGTCGCGACGGCGTAGAACGTGGCCTCCTCTCCGGCGTAGAGCCTCCTGTTACGGAACGGGAGTTCCCGGTCGCGCACGGCTCCCCACCTGCGCGCGACGTCCAGAGCGCTCTTCAGCGACGTGCCCGCCGACTCGATGAACGACGTGGGGTGGCGGACGAACTGGTCGGTCTCCTTGGCCGCCATCCACTGGAATCGTGTCGACAGGACATCGGTCTTCGCTATCCGGCCGCTCTGGACGAAGTGCCAGCGGAGCACGGAATCGGCTGAGGCCCAGCCAACGCACGACCCGGTCGCACCCTGGTCGCCGACCTTCCACCAGGTGTCGTCCCGCAGATCCTTCGACGTCGGGGTTCTCGCCGAAGCGGCGAGGACCCCCGCATCCTCGGCGTTGCGGAACTCCCAGTCGCGCTCCGTGCCGGATGACGGTATGCAGTTGAGAATGCGCCTCGTGCCGTCGTCAGTGGTGACAGACCCGGGCTCGTCGCTATTCTTCCTGGCCATCCCGCACCCCCCGCTCACCGTTTGCGGCCCGCGATCCACGCAGGCGGGCGACGCTCTGCCGTCCAAGATCGGTCGCCGCCTCGAACGTAGGCGCGGCCCGGTGAGTCGTCAATGCAGGTGCACGTCCCCGACCGAGATCCGCTGAGAAGCTGTGCGTGTCGCTCTCGTCGGGCTCGGCGACATCGCCCGCAAGGCCTACCTGCCCGTGCTGGCAGCCGACCCTCACGTCGAGCCCGTCCTGGTCACGCGGAATCCGGCGGTGCGCGCGGAGCTGAGCCAGGCATGGCGGGTGCCGGAGTCGTACGAGCGGATCTCCGACGCTCTCGGTGCCGGGATCGACGCCGCCACCGTCCACACCGCCACACCCTCCCACCGGCTCGTGGTCGGCACATTGCTCGAGGCCGGCGTTCCTACGCTCGTGGACAAGCCGCTGGCCGACTCCTACGACGAGGCATCGCGGCTGGTGGAGCTCGCGGATCGCCGGCAGGTCGGCCTCATGGTGGGCTTCAACCGCCGTTACGCGCCGGCGTACCAGGAGGTGGCGCGGTGGCCGGACCGCGATGTCATCGTGCTTCACAAGCACCGGCGCGATGCGGCCGAGGAACCCCGCCGCGTCGTGTTCGACGACTTCATCCACGTCGTCGACACGCTGCGGTTCCTCGTCGGTGACGGTCGGGTGGTCGACATCAGCGCCCGGGTCGAGAGCGGCCTGCTCAACAGGGTGCTGCTGCACCTCGGCGCCGGCACCCGCCACGGGATCGGGGTCATGGACCGCGCCAGTGGCACCACGGAGGAGGTCCTCGACGTGTCGGCACCCGGCCGTCGCCGGCGAATCACCGAGATCGCGGAGGTCGTGCACCACGAGCGTGGAGTCGAGGCGGTCACACGCCGGGACGAGTGGCTACCGGTCGCTGTCCAACGGGGCTTCACGGCGATGTGTGCGGAGTTTCTCGACTCGGTGCGCACCGGGCGACGGCTGGTGGCGGCCGACGCCCTCGAGTCGCACCGCCTCTGCGAGCAGATCGTGGCGGAGATACAGCGATGAGACTGTTGCCCGGCGACTACTTCGGCGGCAGGCCGCCCGCGTAGGCGAGCCCACGGTCGACCCAGCGCCCCAGGTCGTCGTCCTCGGCGTAGCCGGACGCGTCGACGAGGAGCCAGCCCTTCATCGGGCGGCCGGTCAGATCGAACGGCCTGGCCCCCGGCTCGGCCAGCAGCGTCTCCTGCTCATCCGGGTCGGTGCGAACGATCAGGTCGTCGCCGCGGACACCGACCGCCATGTTGCCCTGCAGCAGCATCGCCAGACCGCCGAACATGGTCTTCTCGGCCAGCCGTGGATCCGGGCCGATCAGATCGCGTACTCGGCTCGCGAGACCCTCGTCGTAGGCCACACACGCATCGTGGCACAGGCGCGAGACCCGGGCAGGCCGTGGGCTGTCGCTTCACCCGTGCTCCGAACCGGCATCGGTGATGGGCCGAGGGTCCTCCACCAGGTCGCCGTACGCTCCACGCGCTGTGACGTGCTGGTGTTCGAACCGGGCGGGGCGGGTGAGACGGACGGCTGCGCCGCCGTCGGAAGTCACCTCCGTGTCGTACAACCGGAGCGAACCGCCGTCGACGTGGACCGCGTCCGCGCCCGCTCCGTGGGCATGAATGCCACCCACGACTGTCATGGCGGCGATCTCACCCTTGACATCGACGGTGACGACGTCCGAACCAGTGCTCGTGACAGGACCCCCGACGGTCAGCTCGCCGACACTTCCGCTGGCCAGCACGCTGAGGGCGTGCGCGGACAGCCGTGTGATCACACCCTTGACGAGCGAGTCACCGGCTCCGCCGTGGGTGTGGATGCCGTTGCGGACCACCAGTCGCGGGAGGGGCTCGCTGACCTGGATGCCGATGGCGGCGTCGGCGTGCGTGGTGATGCGGTCGAACTCGGCGGCCTCGATGGAGCCACCCGTGTAGACGTTGAATCCGCGGGCGCCGATCCCGTGAGTCTCGATCGCCGCCGTGACGCGCAGCGATGCTGTGCTGCCGAAGTTCACAAAGCCTACGCCGCTACGGCCATACGTCGTGATCGACGCCTCGGCGGTCCACCTGTCGACGCTGCCCCAATTGTCCAGCGCCATGTCGTTGACGCCGTACGTGGTGACCGGGCCACGGTTGCGGACCTCCTCGACGTGGCAGCCGGAGATCACGAACACACCGCCGCTGATCAGGTCGCGCGTGCCCTCGGGGATGCCGCCGTCGGTGAAGATCGGACCGGTGTCCAGCACGGTCACCTCCAGCCTCCCACCGGAGTCGGCGCCGCCGACGAACGCGCCGCTGCCGCGCACGGGCGCTCCCTCGCGCCCGGCGGATATCCGGCGCAGTTCCGCGGTGAGCACCACATCGTCGTCCGGTTGGAGGTTCCAGACCGTGAACGCACCCTGCAGCACGCCGACACCGAGCAGGTGCGGCCGGTCGGGCCGGTTGCGGACGTCCGCGCGGACCACGTCGAGCCCGTCCACGACGACATGCCCGGCACGAACCCGGTCACGGGCGAGAATTCGAACCTGACCGGTGGCGGTGACGTCTGCCAACCGAATCGTGCCGAGGTCGTCGGTGCCGGTGTCGTTGTGGACGGCTGTCCGCTCCGGATCGACGTCGAGCCGGATACGTGAGATCTCGTTGTCACTGCTGAGTTGCACACCGTCGACGCCGGTCCTGAAGGCCACCGCCGCCATGTCGTCGGCGCCCACCAGGCGCTGACCGGGAGCGAGCCGCAGCGGTGGTGCTCCTGCGATCTCGCCCGCCACGACGATCCGCCGCACATCCACATCCCCAGCAGCGGCCTCGAGATCGCCGGCCGTGGATACCGTTCTCGTCGATGCGCTCATCACCCGTCCGGCTCCGCCATCACGATCTCCCGGCTCTGCCTCCGCTAGAGGTGACTGGTGCCGCCCGTTGCGGCCAGCCTGCGGGCCAGGTCGGCAAGCGTCTCGCGCCAGAGGTTCTCAGGCAGTGGCGGCAGGATGTCATCCCAGATTGCGGCAAGGCTACCGACGGTCTGCGGAAGCCGGGCCGTCCGGGCCATGAACCACATATGGAAGTGAGCGCTCCCGTCGCCCCATCGACACACGTGCACACGGCCGATCTCACCGAGACTCACGATCGCCCGCTCGATCCGCTGAATGAGTGGACCGAGCTCTGCCACCAGGTGTCGTGGCATGTCGCCGAGGTCGTGGTGAGCGCGGGGATACAGGATCACGACAACCGGGAGCCCGGACGGCTTGGGCAACGGCGAGACGAACCAGCGCTCGTCGCTCCAGATTGCGTCGGACGTGCCTTGCTGGCAGCGCCAGCAGTCGGCGGGGTCCTCGCCAGTGCGCGGCCGGTCCGCCTCCGTCGGCGGCGTCAGGGGTCGCGTCCTGATGTCGCCCTCGAAGGGAAACGTGTCCCATTCGCCAACGGGCGGCATCGGTAGCCGGCCCTGGATGTCTGCGGCCCGGAGGGCACGTTGGTAGATCTCTTCGGCGCTCTCGACCATCACGCGAGCCTAGAGGGGACCGCGTGCATCGGGTCTCACCGTTCTGTCCGGCGTTCCGCAGACCGAGGTAACGGGCCGGCTGGTCCGAGTCGAGATGCTCGATCGCATTTGCGCAGTGCCACGCGCGGCATCGTTGGGGCGTGCTTGTGACGAAGGCGATCAGCCGGGACCGGGTCTTTCGTGTCGGGCATGGCTCGACGAAATCCATCCTGCACCGTCGCGACCTATGGTGATGACGTGTCGAGGTCGCATGTTCTCGAGGTCGCCGGGCGTGAGGTGACGATCACCAACCCGGACAAGCTGATCTTCGCCGCGGGTGGCCACACCAAGCTGGACCTCGTGCGCTACTACGTGGCCGTCGGCGACGGCGCCCTGCGCGGCGTCACAGGTCGGCCGATGGTACTCAAGCGCTTCGTGAAGGGCATCGACGAGGAGGCGTTCTTCCAGAAGCGAGCACCGTCGAAACGGCCGGACTGGATCGAGGTCGCAACGCTGCGGTACCGCTCCGGACTGACTGCCGACGAGGTCGTCGTCCGCGACGCGGCCGGGCTGGTATTCGTCGTCAACCTCGGCTGCATCGACCTGAACCCCCATCCGGTGCTGGCGGAGGACCTCGAACACCCTGACGAGTTGCGCATCGACCTCGATCCGGTGCCGGGCGTCGACTGGAAGCAGATCGTCGACGTCGCGCTCGTCGCGAAGGATGTCCTGGAGGACCACGGCCTCACGGCATGGCCGAAGACATCCGGCTCGCGCGGTTTTCATGTCTACACGCGCATCGACCCACTCTGGTCGTACCGAGACGTTCGGCATGCCGCAGAGACGGTCGCGCGCGAGGTCGAGAACCGTGCCCCCGACCTGGCGACCAGCAAGTGGTGGAAGGAAGAACGGCAGGGCGTCTTCGTCGACTTCAACCAGAACGCCAAGGACCGCACAGTCGCCTCCGCCTACTCGGTGCGGCCGACCCCTGACGCCCGGGTCTCCACCCCGCTCACCTGGGCGGAGGTTCCGGACTGCCGCCCCGAGGACTTCACCCTCGCGACCGTTCTCGACCGTTTTCGGTCGACCGGCGACCCGTGGAAAGGCATTGACATCGCGTCCGGCTCGCTGGATGGGCTGCTCGACCTCGCCGAGCGGCTGGGACCGGCCGAGAAGCCGCCCAAGGGCACCGGTCGTCGACAGTCCACGATGCCGCTCATCGAGATCGCGCGGGCCAGGACCAAGGAGGAGGCGCTGGAGGGTCTGCAGCGATGGAGGGCGCGGCACCCGTCGGTCGTCCCACACCTGCAGCCGGCCGACACGCTGGTGGACGGTATGCGGGGACGCAGCTCCCTCTGGTATCGGATTCGGGTCAATCTGCAGCATGTCCCGGAAGGCGAGCGTCCCCCGCAGGAGCCCCTGGAGGTGGACTACGACCCCTGGGCGAACGTCACCGGCGCCGACGGACAGGACGGTTCCGCTCGTCGCCGTGGGTGATGCGAGGACGTGGCGTGTCGGCGGTTCGGCCTAACCTCGCCAGGGTGGCGGAAGAAGGCAGATCGTCGATGCAGCCCTTCCCGCCCGACGACGTGCTCGTCGCCCGTCTTCGGGAGAGGGACGAGGCGGCTTTCGTGATGCTGCTCGACGCCTGGTCCGACGGATTGCACCGGCTGGCCCGTTCGTTCGTCTCGACCACCGACTCGGCGGCCGAGGTCGTCCAGGACACCTGGCTGGCCGTGATCCAGGGCATCGAGAAGTTCGAGGGTCGATCGTCGCTCAAGACCTGGGTGTACCGGATCCTGGTGAACACGGCCAAGCGCCGTGGCGGGCGCGAAGCGCGCACCGTGCCGTGGAGCAGCCTCCTGCCCACGCCCGAAGACGAAGGCCCGACCGTCGATCCCGCCCGGTTCGGCGGCCCGGGTGATCCGTATCCCGGGCACTGGCGGGAGTTCCCGGCGCCGTGGCCGTCCCCCGAGCAGCAAGCGCTCGCCGGCGAGATTCGCGCGCAGGTCGGCACGGCACTCGCCCAGTTGCCCGAACGCCAGCGGGTCGTGATCATGCTCCGTGACGTGGAGGGCTACGGCTCGGACGAGGTGAGCTCCATACTGGACATCTCGGCGGCCAACCAGCGGGTGCTGCTTCACCGTGCCCGTGCGTTCGTGCGGGGCAGGCTGGAGGAGTACTACGCGGCGGTCGGGCAGCGCGTCGAGTCGGCGACGGAGGTGACATCGTGAACGACCTCGACTGCAGCGACTTCGTCGAGTTGGTCACCGCGTTCCTCGACGACGCGCTCGATGCCGACGGCAAGCGGCGATTCGTCGATCACCTCGCGCTCTGCGAGGGCTGTACCCGCTACCTTCACCAGTTCCGGCAGACCATCCGTGCACTCGGCGATCTGCCGGTCGAGCAGCTGCCGCCGGAGGCTCGCGACACGCTGCTGGCAGCGTTCCGCGACCCGCGCGGCTGACGACAGCCCCGCGGCCGGACCGAACTTCGCAGCGCCTTCGTGTAACGTCCGGCGGCCTTCGTGACACTGAACCGGCATGACGAGTCGTCGCGCCCCGAAGGCCACCGTTCCAGCGAGCGCGCAGCGCGGGAGATCGCTGCGCAAGCGGCTGCTGCCGCTGCACGTCGCGGTCGCGTTGCAGGGCGTGATGCTCTGGGTGCCGGTGGAGAAGCTGTTCATGAGCGAGATCGGCTTCGACGCGGCGAGCGTCGGCCTGATGGCCGCCGCGTACGCCGCCGTCGTCCCGATCATCGAGATACCGTCCGGCATCCTCGCCGACCGGTGGAGCCGGCGCGGAGTGCTCGTCATCGCGACCGTTGCGCTGATGCTGTGCTCTCTGATCGGCGGGCTCAGCGACGACGTCCCCACCTACATCGTCAGCGCGCTCGTGCTCGGCGTGTACTTCGCCATGTACTCCGGGACGATGGACGCCATCGTCTACGACACGGTTCTCGAGGAGACCCACGGCAGCGGGTCCTTCGAGAAGCGGATCGGCCGGGTCCGGCTGGTGGAGAGCGTCACGCTGGTGACGAGTTCACTGGTCGGGGGCTGGCTCGCCGGACTCACCAGCACCCGGCTCATGTACTTCCTCACCGTTCCGTTCGCCGCGCTGTCGATCGTCGCCTACCTCAGGTTCGCGGAACCGCGGCTGCACAAGTCCGAGGCGCGCACCTCGCTGCGTAGCCATGTCGCCGTGACCTACCGGACCATCACGCGGCGGGGGCAACTACTGCCGATCGTCGCGCTGGCCGTGCTCGCCTCGCTCATCCTGCAAGTGGTCTTCGAGTTCGGACCGTTGTGGCTGGTCGCACTGGCGGCATCGGCCGTCCTGTACGGGCCGTACTGGGCGGGTCTCGTGTCGACTCTCGGTCTGGGCGGTCTGCTCGCCGGCAGGCTGCGGTTCGACAAGCCGGCGACGCTCGGCGGCGTGGTCGGACTGATGATCCTGGCCAGCCTGGTCCTGACCTTCAGCGCCAGTGTTCTCGTCGTGACGATCGCTCAGGTGGTCCTCGCGCTGCTTGTGGTGGCCGCGAGCATCCACGTGACCCGCCTCCTGCACGATGCCGTGCCCTCGACGATCCGCTCCGGCGTCGCTTCCGGCGTCGGTGCGGTCTCGTGGATGGCGTTCCTGCCGTTCGCGCTCGGTTTCGGTCTGGTCAGCAAGCACATGGGCGTGCACACGGCAGGGTGGATGATCACCGCGGCGACGGTCCTAGCGGGTGTCCTCTTGGCGAGGGTGGCGCTCGGCCGCAGACCCGACGGGGTGGACGTCCCGGCGGCGCTCGAGCCCGTTCCGGGGACCACGGCCGCGTGCTACACCCGCGAGGCGGCGGTGGCGGCGTGACCAGCCTGACCTGCAGGGAGTTCGTCGAGATGGTCACGGCCTTCCTCGACTCGGCGCTGGACCAGCAGACCGCAGGACGCTTCGCCGCCCACATCCCCACCTGCGAGGGATGCAGCCGCTATCTCGATCACGTCCGGCACACGATCCGCGCGCTGGGAGACCTGCCGGTCGAGCGTCTGCCTGCCGGCGCCCACGACGCGCTGCTGGCGGCGCTGCGAGGATCGCCCAGCTGACGGTGCTACAAATCGAACTCCACGTGTCCACCTGGCCGGAGCTCGGCTTCCGCGGCCCGGACCAGGATCGTGATGGGCCATCCGGTGCCGGGCCGGGAGCCGACCCGCAGACTGTC
>DASRTE010000098.1:0-27114 GCA_035656095.1 Jiangellaceae bacterium | reverse complement strand
TTTCCGTTGTGGCAGCCGCCGCCGCAGAGTGGGCCGCAGTTGTGGTCGCTGGTCGACCAGCCGGTGCTGCCGGCGGCGATGGTGTGGTCGATCTGGGCCCGCCGGGCGGGCCGTGAGCAGGTGGGGAACCGGCAGGTGCGGCGGGTTCAAGCAAGTGACGCAACACCTCGTTTTGAGGAGCTGCATGAGCACGTTGTACAAGCCCACGCTTCCGTTCGAGCACAGGCGTCGGTTCTGGCAGGCGATCCGGGCTGGTCTAAGCGTGGTCGACGCCGCTGGGGAAGCCGGCGCGTCGAAGGGGTGGGCTCGGAAGCTGTTCGTGAAGGCTGGCGGGGTGAATCCCGTACCGAACGCAGAACCTGTGGGCCGCTACCTCCGCTTTGAGGAGCGAGAGGAGATCATGCGGTTGCGGGCGATGGGTCTGGGTGTTCGTGCAATCGCCCGCGTGATCGGCCGAGACCCGGCGACGATCAGCCGTGAACTCAAGCGGGCCGTCGGCGTGCGGGGATACAAGGCGTCGATGGCCCAAACGCACGCGGATCGTGGACGGCGGCGGCGGCGGAACGCGAAACTGGCGACCAACCTGCCGTTGCGAAGGGAGGTCCAGGCCCGGCTCGAACGCCGCGAGAGTCCCGAGCAGATCGCTGGCAGACTGAAGGTCGATCATCCCGATGAACCGGAGATGTGGGTGTCGGCCGAGACGATCTATCAGTCGCTCTATGTCCAGGCACGCGGCGGTCTCAATCGCGAACTCACCGCGTACCTGCGCACGGGCCGTTCGATGCGTAGACCACGCCGGACGCCGGGTCAGCGACGTACCCGCATTCCGGAGATGGTGATGATCAGCGAGCGACCCGCCGAGGTCGAGGATCGGGCTGTCCCGGGGCATTGGGAGGGCGACTTGATCATGGGGTCAAAGGCCTCTGACACCGCGGTGGGAACTCTCGTCGAGCGCGTCACCGGGTTCGTGATGCTGCTCCACCTGCCTGATGGCCACGGCACACTCGCGGTCCAAAAGGCCTTGGTCGACAAGATGCTGACCCTGGATGAGCACCTGCGTCGGTCATTGACCTGGGACCAAGGTCGAGAGATGACCAACCACCGCGAGATCGCCCAAGCAACCGGCCTGGACATCTACTTCTGCGACCCACGCTCGCCCTGGCAGCGTGGCACCAACGAGAACACCAACGGACTGCTGCGCCAGTACCTGCCGAAGAGCGCAGATCTGTCGTTCTACGGACCCGGCATGCTCGACAACATCGCCGCCGAGCTCAATTCAAGACCACGTAAACGACACGGATTCCGTACCCCCGCCGAAAAGCTCGAAGAGATCCTGACCAACACCACCAACCACCACGGCGTTGCGTGACTACCTAGATTCCGCCAAACCTGCCGGTTCCCCACCTGCACCCGCTCGGCGGAAACCTGTGATCTGGATCACTCCACACCGTTCGAGCAGGCCGGCACCACCAGCGCCGCCAACCTCGGGCCGCTGCACCGCGGCCACCACAACGACAAGACCCACCACCGCTGGCGACTCGACCAACCCGAACCCGGCCGATACATCTGGACCGCACCCACCGGCCACCGATACCAGGTCGACCCCGAGATCGTCGGACTCCTCCCCCAACCCCCACCGGCACCACCGGCCGAGGATCGACCAGCCGAGCCGACACCGGCCGACCCCGACCCACCACCGTTCTGATCCCGGATCGAGGTATTGGAGCGTGTTCCGACCTTCGGCTGTCGCAGGTCGGCGGGTGCGCCGCAGCCGAACGTAGGTGGTCAGCGCACCAGCACGATCGTGATCCCTTCAGGCAGGATGACGGCCTCAGCGCAGGCGGCCGAAGAACGCACGGACGTCGCCGATGAGCAGGTCGGGCGTTTCCATGGCGGGGAAATGGCCGCCGCGGTCGAACTCCGACCAGTGCATCGTGTCAGCGGGGTCGAGCAGAGTGCGGATGGTGGTGTCGGCGGCGAACACCGCGACACCCGTCGGCGGTCCCGACTGTTCACCGGCATGGGCCTCCTGGTCGGCGCCTGCCGACTCCGGTTGCCGCGCGGCCATCTCGCGCCAGGCCTGCATGCCTTCGTAGGTCGCGTGGGCCGAGGACGCGCCCGCACCGGTGAACCAGAAGATGCTGACGTTGGTGAGCAGCTGGTCGCGGTCGACGGCGTCGTCTGGCAGCTCGGCCGCGGGGTCGGTCCACTCGTGGAACTTCTCGACGATCCAGGCAAGCTGGCCGGCCGGTGAGTCGTTCAGGGCATAGGCGAGGGTCTGCGGCCGGGTCGCCTGCAGGTGCAGGTAACCGAGCCCGTCGGCCTGGTACGCGTTGAAACGCTCACCGCGCGCCCGATCGGCCTCGGACAAACCCTCCAGATCGACCGGTGGCCCGAACGGCATCGCGGCCGTCGTCCCGGTGAGGTGCACGCCGGCCACCCGTCCGGCGTCGACCATGGCGAGCATCCCCGCCACGCCGGCGCCGACGTCGGTGCCCTGGACGCCGTACCGCGCATACCCCAGGCGGCGCATCAGCTCCGCCCATGCCTGGGCGACCCGGAACAGGTTTCCCCAGCCCGGCTCCCGGACCGGGGTCGAGAACCCGTAGCCGGGCAGCGACGGGATCACCAGGTGGAACGCGTCGGCCGAGTCCCCGCCGTAGGCCCGGGGGTCGGTCAGCGGGCCGATGACGCGCAGGAACTCCACCGGCGAGCTGGGCCAGCCGTGGGTCAGCAGCAGCGGCAGCGCCGAGGGCTCGGGCGAGTGGATGTGGAGGAAATGGATGTCCTGGCCGTCGATCGTGGTGACGAAGTGCGGGAGCTCGTTCAGATCGGCTTCCTGCTTGCGCCAGTCGAAGCCGTCGGCCCAGTAGGCGGCCAGGTCCTCGAGGTAGGCCAGCGGTACCCCACGGCTCCAGCCGGCACCGGCGGGGCGCAGCTGGTCGGGCCAGCGGGTGCGGTGCAGCCGCTGGTGCAGGTCGTCCAGGTCGGCCTGGGGGATGGCGATCCGGAACGGCCGGATCTGCGTGGTCTCGCCCATCGGGCTCCTCCTTCGGCGTCGTCGTCCATCCGAGACGGTACGACCAATCAAGGAACGTTGAGTTCCGCGATGGCGCATAGGCTGGCGGCATGTTGCAGACCTCGGCGAGGCTGCTGCGCCTGCTGTCGCTGCTGCAGGCGCGGGCCGACTGGTCCGGCCCCGAGCTGGCCGACCGGCTCGGGGTGACCCCTCGAACGGTCCGAAACGACATCGAACGCCTGCGCCGTCTCGGCTATCCGGTGTCCGCGCGCCCCGGCGTGGGAGGCGGCTACCGGCTCGGCGCCGGCGCCGCCCTGCCCCCGTTGCTGCTGGACGACGACGAAGCCGTTGCGGTCGCCGTCGGGCTGCGCACCGCCGCCGGCGGCGCCGTGACCGGCATCGAGGAGACCTCGGTGCGCGCGCTGGCCAAGCTCGAGCAGGTGCTGCCGTCGCGCCTGCGCCACCGGGTCGTCGCCCTGCAGACCGCCACTGTCCAGATTCCCGCCCCCGGTCCGACCGTGGACGCCGATGTTCTGACCGCGATCGCCGGCGCCTGCCGCGACCAGCAGCGGCTGCGCTTCGACTACCGCGACCACGACGGATCGGCGAGCATCCGCACCGTCGAGCCCCACCGGCTGGTGCACGATCGCGGCCGCTGGTACCTGGTGGCCTGGGATGTCGACCGGCAGGACTGGCGCACCTTCCGCGGCGACCGCATCAAGCCCCGCATCCCGACCGGCCCGCGGTTCGTCCCCCGTGATCCGCCCGACGGTGACGTGGCCACCTACCTGCTGCGGGGAGTGGGGGCGGCGACGTGGCGCTACCGGGCACGGGTCACCGTGCACGCACCGGCAGCGGAGGTCACTGGGCGGCTGCCACCTGCGGTCCTGGTGGAGGCGCTCGACGAGCAGACCTGCGTCGTGCAGGTCGGCTCCGACACACCCCTGCTGCTCGCCGCCTACCTGGGGATGCTCGGCGCCGACTTCGAGGTCGGCGAGCCCGCCGAGCTCGTCGAGCAACTCCGGCTGCTGGCCGACCGGTACCGCCGCGCGAGCGCCGGTCGACGGTCGGAGACGCGCCCTCAGGAGGCCGTGCGGGAGCCCAGCACGTAGAAGGCGACGGCGGCCGCGGCGGCGACGTTCAACGAGTCGACGCCGGCGCGCATCGGGATCGCGACGCGGAGATCGGCCTCCGTCGTCCACCGTGCCGACAGGCCGGCACCTTCCGTACCCAGCACGACGGCGACCCGATCGGCGAACGGAGCCTCCGCCAACGGGACCGCATCCGGGCCAGGTGTCAGCGCGACGACCTGGAACCCGGTCGCCCGCAGGTCTGCCAGGCCGTCGTACCAGTGCGTCATCCGCGCGTACGGCAGCAGGAAAACGGTCCCCATCGACACCTTCACGGCGCGCCGGTACAGCGGATCCGCGCATCGCGGGCTCAGGAGGACCGCGTCCATGCCGAATGCCGCCGCACATCGGAAGACGGCGCCCACGTTCGTGTGGTCCACCAGGTCTTCGAGCACGACCACCCGGCGCGCACCCGCCAGCACCTCTCCCACGCTGGGCAACGGCCGGCGCTCCAGCGACGCGAGTGCTCCCCGGTGCACGTGGAAACCGGTCACGGCCTCGACCAGCTCAGGCGGCGCCACGTAGCAGGGTGCGTCCGCCGCCCGGTCGAGCACGTCGGACAGCGACTCCAGCCAGCGCGGCGCCATCAGCAGCGATCGCACCCGATACCCGGCCTCGACCGCCCGTCGCACGACCTTCTCGCCCTCGGCCAGGAACAGGCCGTACTCCGCCTCCATCGAGGTTCGGAGCTCGACGTCACGCAGATCCACGTAGTCGGCCAGGCGTGGGTCCGCCGCGTGGGTGACATGCTCGATGCGAGCCACGGCGCCCCTGTCCCGTCAGTCGGCGAGCAGGAGAACGACCTCGTAGTGGTCGCCCTCCTCCACGACCTCGAGAGAGCCGGGCGACCGGTGGAGGATCGACATCATGGCCTCGTTGCCGATGAGCACGTCGGCGGCGAACCCGCGAACGCCGTGCCGGCGCGCATAGTCCACCGTCCGCTCGTGCAAGGCCGTGCCCAACCCGCGGCCCTGCCACTCCGGGTCGACCATGTACGCGACGTCGGCCAGCCCGGTCTCCTGGTCGACGAAGTAGCTCGCGGTGCCGACCGCGCGCTCGGCCTCCTGGGAACCGACGACCGCGACGAACGCCATCTCCTCGTCGTAGCCGACGCTGCTCAGGTGCTCGGCATGCTCCAGCGTGAGCGACGACAACCGACGGAAGAACCGGGTCAGGACGTCGCGCGGCCGGAGGCGGAAGAACAGCTCCTGCAGCAGCGGTGCGTCCGACGTCCGGGTCGGGCGAAGCAGCACGCCGGCGCCATCGGGCAGGGCTACGACACGCTCCTCCTCGACCGGGTAGGCCCGTCGGCTGCGCAGGCGCTGCCCTTCGGGCAGCAGGCCCAGGTCGGCTGCTGCCCGCAGCAGGCCCTCGCGATGGTCCGGGTGCGCGATTTCCACCAGGGCGATGGCACGTTCCCGCACGGATGCACCGTGCAGGTTGGCCGTGCCGTACTCGGTGACCACCCAGTGGATGTCCCAGCGCGGGATCGTCACCGGCTCGCCGAACCCGAGGGCGGGGCGCACCGCCGACTCGCCGTTCCGGGTCGAGGCCAGGCACACGATCGCCCGCCCTCCACGCGAACGCACCGCACCGTGGTGGAACCCCACCTGCGCGCCCCCACCGCCGAACGGTCCGGTCCCGCCGGGCTCGGCGCAGACCTGGCCGGTCAGGTCGATGCTCGCGGCCTCGGTGATCGAGACCATACGGCGCTGGGCAGACACCACGTCCGGGTCGGCGACCTCGTCGATGGGGCGCAGGACGACCTGCTGGTTGTCGTCGATCAGGTCGTAGAGGCTCCTGCTGCCGAGTGCCGTGCTGGCGACTATCCGGCCGCGGCTCATGGTCTTCCGGCGACCGGTGACGACTCCGGTGGCGACCAGATCGAGCACGGCGTCGGTGACGACGTCGGTATGGATGCCGAGATCACGCCGCGACCCCAGATAGTGCAGCACCCGGTCGGGAACCTCGCCCCGGCCTGCATGCAGGGTCGCCTCGTCGTCGACGAGGCGGGCGACGTAGCGAGCGATCTGCTCCGCGGTCGCCGTGCCGGGCGGCGACGGGAACTCAGGTACGGCGGCGTTCACCTCGACCGTGACGTCGAGCCGCTCGTACGGCACCGTCCCGTGCGGCCCCGTCCACGGCATCGACGGGTTGATCTCCGCGACGACCAGCCGCGCCTGCCGCACCGCCTCGAGCGTCGCATCCACGGACACCCCCAACGAGCAGCGACCCGCCGTGTCCGGTGGCGTGACCTGGACGAGAGCGACGTCCACGCGGACCCGGCCGCGCCGCATCAGCCGGGGTAGTTCCGCGAGCGGCAACGGAACGTAGTCGACCCTCGCGGTCGAGATGGGCTGCTCCTGGTCGGGCGTGACCGAGAAGACCCGGTTGCGGAACACCGACCGAGGCGCGTCCGGACCGGTGCCCCGGTGCGCCAGCACGTGTAACAGCTCGACACCCGGGTGGTCCATGGCTGCGGCCTCGAGGGCCTGCAACAGCGCGCGCGGCGTGGCGCCGGCGCCGCCGACGAAGACGTGCGCCCCCGCCGGCACGCGGGCCACCGCCTCGTCGGCGGAAACGCACTGGTCGCGCCACGTTCGCGCGGCGAGACCGGGCAGGAGGCGCATCGGCTCACCGTAGCGCCAGCACGGCGACCAACCCGATCGCCACCACCACGGCCCGCAATGCCACCGGTGGCAGCCGGCGAGCCACACCGCCACCGACGACCCCTCCGGCGGCGGCGCCGATCGCCACCAACCCCGCCGCCGCCCAGTCGACGTCCGCAACGACGGCGAAGATGATCCCCGCCACCAGGTTGGCCAAGCCTGCCAGCACGTTCTTCGCGGCGTTGATCCGCTGCAGAGTCTCGTTCAGGCCGAGCCCCAGCACGGCGATCAGCAGAACTCCCTGACCGGCTCCGAAGTACCCCCCGTAGGCGCCGGTGACGAAGATCAGCAGCCAGAGCAGCGGACCGCCGTGGTCGCGGTGCGGACGCTCACCGAGCCACCCGACCAGCCACGGCTGGACGACCACGAGCACGCAGGCGACGAGTATCAGGATGGGCACGATCGCCGCGAAGGCGGCCTCCGGCAGGACCAGCAGCAGGATCGCCCCGGCAACCGCGCCGCTGGATGTCGCCGCGCCCAGCCGGAGCAGCCGGGGCACCTGGTCGTCGAGCTCGCGTCGGTACGCCCATGCCCCGGACACGCTGCCCGGCACCAGGCCGACCGTGTTCGACACATTGGCCACGACCGGTGGCAACCCGACGGCGAGCAGCGTCGGGAAGGTCACCAGGCTGCCCGAGCCCACGACCGTGTTGATGGTTCCGGCGCCCAGCCCGGCCAGAACGACCGCGAGGGCCTCCAGCAGGGTCACTCTTCGAAGCCGGTCACTCCTGGCGCAGGCGCGGCTCGCTGACGGCCGACGCCTGCTGGGCGGCCTCGAGCGCCTCGCGGACCTCGGCGTGAGCGGCCGACACGGCCGCCTCGGTCTCCTGGACCGCCTCGGCGGCCGCCGCCTGGACCTCGGCCAGACCCCCGGCACTCGCGCCCTCGGCCGCGCCGGCATCGACCGACGGGGGGCCGCCGACCGCGGCGGCACCGAAGCGGCCCACGGCCGTTCCCAGGCCTTCGAGCGCGGCGCCGATCTCGCTGGGGACGATCCAGAGCTTGTTGGCGTCACCACGGGCGATCTCGGGGAGCATCTGCAGGTACTGGTAGGACAGCAGCTTCTGGTCGGGGTTGCCGCGGTGGATGGCGTCGAAGACGGCATGGATCGCCTTGGCCTCGCCGTCGGCACGCAGGATCTGGGCCTGCTTGGCGGCCTCCGCGTTGAGGATCTGGGACTGCTTGTTGCCCTCCGCGGTGAGGATCGCCGCCTGTTTCTGGCCCTCGGCGGTGAGGATCTGCGACTGCCGGACCCCTTCGGCGTTGAGGATCGCCGCACGCTTGTCGCGGTCGGCGCGCATCTGCTTCTCCATCGAGTCCTGGATCGAGGGCGGGGGGTCGATGGCCTTGAGCTCGACCCGGTTCACCCGGATGCCCCACTTGCCGGTGGCCTCGTCGAGGACACCCCGCAGCGCGTTGTTGATCTCCTCACGGCTGGTGAGTGTGCGCTCGAGGTCCATGCCGCCGATCACGTTCCGCAGTGTGGTGACCGTGAGCTGCTCGATGCCCTGGATGTAGTTGGCGATCTCGTAGGTGGCCGCTTTCGGATCGGTGACCTGGTAGTAGATGACCGTGTCGATCGAGACCACGAGGTTGTCCTGGGTGATGACCGGCTGCGGCGGGAACGAGACCACCTGCTCGCGGAGGTCGATCAGCGGCAGCACCCGGTCGACGAACGGCACCACGACCGTCAGGCCGGGGTCGAGTGTCCGGTTGTAGCGGCCCAGACGCTCGACGATGCCCGCCCGGGCCTGAGGCACTATCCGGACCGACTTGGAGAGTGTGACCGCCCCGAACACGGCGAGCAGGAAGACGACGAGCAACAAGACCGTCGAACCGACGTCCATGAGTCAGAACCCCTTCGGCAGCAGGTGGCGCCGAGCCTACGGACCCTCCGCCTCGTAGACGAGGGCGGTGGCTCCCTGAATCTCGACGACGTCGACGCTCGCACCGGGCTCGATCACCGAGTGGTCGTAGCTGCGTGCGGACCAGATCTCGCCGGCCAGCTTGACCCGCCCACCGTGGGCGTCGACCCGCTCCACGACGATGGCGCGCCTGCCCACGAGGGCGGCCACCCCGGTGCGGGCACCGACGGGCTGACGGAGGTGGCGCTTCGCCACCGGACGGACCACGCCGAGCAGTGCGGCGCTGGTGGCGATCGCGACCAGCGCCTGCACGATGAACGGCGCCCCGAGCGCCCCCGCGACGGCGCCTCCGACCGCGCCACCGGCAAGCATGAGGAACACCAGGTCGAGGGTCGTGGTCTCGACGATCCCGAGGACGAGAGCCAGGCCGAGCCAAGGAAGCCACGCGTTGTCGCTCAGCCAGTCCAACGCATCGCCCACCGGTCCAGCCTATGGGATCGAGTGGACATGAAACCGAACTCCGGAGCCAATTGTCACCGCGCGCGAGCGGTCCAACGGCCGTCGCCATGGGCCACGGTCAGGGCAAGCCCGAAACACCTGCTGAGGTTGACGTCGGTGATCACGTCGGTCACCGACCCCTGGGCGACGACACCGCCTGCGCGCAGCAGCAGCGCATGGGTGAAGCCTTGCGGGATCTCCTCGACGTGGTGGGTGACCAGCACCGTCGCCGGAGAGGTCGGATCGGCGGCGATCTCGCCCAACGTGGCGACCAGCGCCTCCCTGCCGCCGAGGTCGAGACCGGCGGCCGGCTCGTCGAGCAGGAGAAGTTCGGGGTCGGTCATCATGGCGCGCGCGATCTGCACCCGCTTGCGCTCCCCTTCGGACAAGGTCCCGAACGTCCGCCCGCCCAGGTGCCCGACGCCGAGTCGGTCGAGCAGCGCGGCCGCGCGGCCGGTGTCGTAGCCCTCGTACGTCTCGCGCCACCTGCCCACCACCGCGTAGGACGCCGTGACGACGACATCGCGGACCGACTCGCTTCGGGGGATGCGGTCGGCCAGCGCTGCGCTGGTCAGCCCGATGCGGGGGCGGAGCTCGAAGACGTCGACCGCGCCGAGGATCTCGCCCAACACGGCGGCGTACCCGGTCGTCGGATGAATCTGGGCGGCGGCCACCTGGAGCAGCGTCGTCTTGCCGGCTCCGTTCGGCCCCAACACCACCCAGCGGTCGCCGTCGCCGACCGACCAGGTGACGCCGTCGAGAAGGCGGTGACCGGAGCGCACGACCGACACGTCGGCCAGCTCGAGGACGTCCGTCATGGGGCGCCCGGCTCTCCCCTCCGGGTCGGCAACGGGGTCGCAGACGACCCTACGACAGTCGTCCCCCGTAGGCTCACCGACATGCTCGCGCTGCCCCGCTCCGCGCGACTGGTCGTCTGGGCCGGCGCCTGGCTCGGGGGCACGGCGACCCTCGACGATGTGGTCGCGCGGGTGCACGGCGAGGACGAGCCCCATGAGGTCACCGGCATTCCGGGGCAGACCGGACCGGGTTCGCTCGGCGTCGCGCTCGGAGCGCTGCGGGCCGCGGGCGTGCACGCCCTCAAGGTTGCGCTGCCGCGGCCGGGAGACCCGCACGGGCTGGCCGGCCCACCCGAGGTCAATGCCGACGCCCTGACCGCCGGCGAGGCGGTTCTGGCGGTCGGATCCCCGACCGCGCTGATACCCGACGTGCGCGCGTTCGGACCGCCGGGCGATCAGGGTCACCTCGTCACCTGGTGCTGGCGCGACGCGACGACGCCTCCAGGCGGCGACTCCCTCGCCGACGCCGATCGCGCGCTGTCCGAGATGCTCCTCGCCGCGAGCTCGACGCTGGCCGACCTCGACGTCGCATCGTGGCGACCGGAGGTCGCCCTGCTGCTCGACGACGTCCGGTCGGAGCGCTCCGGTGAGCCGCTTCCCCGCGCCTTCCCGCCGGCGGCCCAGAACCTCGCCGCCCGGGCCGCCCGAATACTCGCTGTTGTAGAGGTGGCGCTGAGCGACGACGGCGCCGCGCGGACGGCGGGTACGGCCACCGCCCGACGGCACGCGCTCGTGCCGCTCGAGCGCACCGCCCGCCACGCGCTCGCCTCCGCATGCAACGTCCTCGCCGACTCGATGCCGTAGCCATGCCCGCCGTGCCCAGCGCCTCCACCCTGCTCGTGACGATCACCGGTCGGGACCGGCCCGGCGTCACCTCGGCACTGTTCACCGCGCTCGCGAACCACCCGCTGGACGTGCTCGACGTCGAGCAGGTCGTCGTCAGGGGACGGCTGATCCTCGGCGTCCTCGTCACCCCTGTCTCCGACCGGGCCGGCCTGCGTGGAGACCTTGCGCGGGTCGCCGGCGACCTGGGCATGGACATCGAGCTCGCGCCCGGCGGGGGCGAACGGCGCCCGGCGGTGGACCGCGCCCACGTCACGCTGCTCGGCCACCCGTTGCGGCCGGCTCCCGTCGCAGCCATCGCCCGCCGCATCGCCGACGCCGGTGCCAACATCGACCGGATCGTCCGGCTGGCGGCCTACCCGGTGACCTCCGTCGAGCTGGAGGTCTCCGGGGTCGATCCGGCGCTGCTGCGGGTCGACCTGGCCGCGGAGGCCCTGACCCAGGGCATCGATCTCGCGGTCCAGCCGTCGGGTCTGATCCGGCGGGCCAAGCGCCTGGTGGTCATGGACGTCGACTCCACCCTGGTGCAGGGCGAGGCGATCGAGCTGCTCGCCGCCCGGGCGGGTGCGCTGGACCGGGTCGCCGCTCTCACCGGCGCCGCGATGCGCGGCGAGCTCGACTTCGCCGACGCGTTGCGGCAGCGGGTGGGGCTGCTCGCCGGTCTGCCGGTCGCCGCGCTCGACGAGGTACGCGGCCTGCTCACGCTGACGCCGGGAGCCCGCACCCTGGTCCGCACGCTCAAACGACTCGACTACCGGTTCGCGATCGTCAGCGGCGGCTTCACCCAGCTGACCGACCACCTGGTGCAGCAGCTGGGCATCGACTACGCGGCGGCCAACACCCTCGAGGTCGTGGACGGCCGGCTGACCGGGGCCCTGGTCGGACCCGTGATCGACCGCGCCGGCAAGGCCGCGGCGCTGGTCCGCTTCGCCAGGCAGGCCGGTGTCCCGCTGTCGCAGACGGTCGCCGTCGGCGACGGCGCCAACGACCTGGACATGATCGCCACCGCGGGCCTGGGGGTGGCCTTCAACGCCAAGCCGGTGGTCCGCGACGCCGCCGACACCGCCGTGAACGTGCCCTACCTGGACGCGGTGCTCTACCTGCTCGGCATCAGCCGCGACGACGTGGAGGCCGCCGATGCCGCCGACGGAACACCGACGCCCGCTCCCCCGGTCCCGGGTCCCGCGTGACCTCGCCGGGCGGCGTTCTCGTGCCGCTCACCCGCGCGGGACCGCGAAGGCGACCAGCCTGGCCGTGCCTGGTTCCACCGCGGACCAGTGCCCGTCGACGTCGAACACGGCGAGTGCGCTGGTGGGGAACTCGCGGGTCGACCGCTCGCCCTCGTCCAGGACGTCGGCCAACCGCCCGATGCCGGGGTTGTGACCGACCACGAGCACGCTCACGACGTCGTCGGCGAGACCTCGAACGAGGTCGAGCAGGTCGCCGACGCTTGCTCCGTAGGCGGCGTCCGTGACCGTCTCGCGCGGCCGGACCGGGAGCTCCGCCGCCACGAGCTCGAACGTCTCGACCGCGCGACGCGCACTGGAGACGAGCGCGATCTCGGGAGCCAGGTCGCGCTCGCGCAGCCAGCGACCGACGGCCGGCGCGTCGCGGCGACCTCGCTTGGCCAGTGGGCGTTGGCTGTCAGCCACGTCGTCGGGCCACGCGGACTTGGCGTGACGGAGCAGTACCAGGGTCTTCGGCACTCCGGGAGCGTAACCGTGCCGGCCCACGTCTTCGAGGATCAGAGCTCGCCCTTGACCATGCGGATCAGCCGGTCGAGCACGTCGCCGCTCTCGCGAAGGCCGTCGTGCTCGTACGCGTTGGTCTCCCACAGCCGCAGGCCGCGGACGGCAGTGGCGGTCTGGCGCGACAGGGTGGCGTCGACGTACATGTCGCCGGTGTAGAGAGCGGCCGCAACGGGGACCTGGTTGGCATCCAACGCCTCGCGGTCGTAGAGGGCCGGCCAGTCGTCGCGTTCGGCGAGCAGGTTCGCCGCCTCGGCGAATGGCACCAGTGCCGGGTCGTCGGCGAACATCCAGGGATAGATCATCTCGCCGGTCAGCAGCAGGGGCGTGGCGTCCGGGTCGAACTCGGCCGGGCGCAGCCGCTGCGCGGCCCATCGGGTGGCCGCTCCCTGCGCGTAGCACGCCTCGTGGAGCACGGCATAGAGCGGCCGGCCCGCGAAGCCGATCTGTGCCTGGAGGTCGTGCAGGAAGGTCTCCGACAGCTCCGCGCCGCTGGGACGGTCCACGAAGGCCTCCTCCAGCAGGTAGTGCAGCGGCGGAACACCGCTGCGGGCGCCCAGCGCCATCCCGAGTGTCTGCAGGCGCCGGACCGTCAGCGGTGACCCGTCGGGCAGCACGACGTCGTGGTCGCGCAGGTGGGCGGCGACGTCGTGCAGGCGCACGCGGTCGGCGGGGAAGGCCGCATGGAAGGCGTCGTTCTTGGCACGGGCGTGCTCGTAGGTGACGCGGTACACCTGCTCCGCCGTCGCCTCCAGCGGCGCCAACCCGCCGGTCAGGTAGACGGCCGCGAGCCCCGCCGGGGCGAACGAGAGATAGGTGAGCGCGCAGAACCCGCCGAAGGACTGGCCGAGGACGCTCCAGCGCCCGTCCGCGCCCAGCAGCGCAAGCCGGACGTGCTCGGCGTCTCGGACGATCGAGTCGGCCCGGAAGTGAGCGAGAAAGTCGGCCTGGTCGGCGGGAGTGCCCCGGGACTGCACCGTGGCGCCGGTGACCGGGCTGGACCGACCGGTCCCTCGCTGGTCGAGCAGCAGGACGCGATGGTCACGCACGGCCCGCTCGATCCAGGTCGTGGCGGACGCCGGTCGCGGCGACTTGCCGCCCGGCCCGCCCTGCAGGAACAGCATCCAGGGCAGGTCGTCGACCGTCGCCGGCGCCGCCACCTCCCGGGCGTACAGCCGCAGGGTCTCGCCACCCGGGTTCGCGTGGTCGACAGGCACGTCGAACCAGTGGTCCCGCACGGCCATGCCGCCGTACAGCAGCGTTCCGTCCGCACGCGCCGGGATCACGGTCATGCGCCCATCGCGTGGACGCCACCATCGACGTGCACGATCTCACCGGTGGTCTTCGGGAACCAGTCGGAGAGCAGCCCGACCACTCCGCGCGCGGCCGGTTCCGGGTCGGACAGGTCCCAGCCCAAGGGGGCACGCCGGTCCCACACGCCCTCGAACTGGTCGAACCCGGGGATCGAGCGGGCGGCCATCGTCTTCACCGGCCCGGCCGACACCAGGTTGACCCGGATCTTCCGCTCACCCAGGTACTTGGCCAGGTAGCGGGCCGTGGACTCCAGCCCGGCCTTCGCCACACCCATCCAGTCGTAACCCGGCCACGCAACCTGGGCGTCGAAGTTCAGGCCGACGACGGATCCGCCCTCGGGCATCAGCGGCAACGCCGCCATGGTCAACGACTTCAGCGAGTACGCCGAGACGTGGACCGCGGTGGACACGTCGTCGAACGTCGTATCCAGGAAGCTGCCGCCGAGCGCCTCCTGCGGCGCGAACGCGATCGAGTGGACCACGCCGTCCAGGGCGTCGACGTGGTCGCCCACCCGCTCGGCCAGCGAGTCCAGCTGGTCCGTGTCCTGCACGTCGAGCTCGACCACCGGCGGCGGCTGCGGCAGCCGCCTGGCGATCCGCTCCACCAGGCTGAGCCGGCCGAACCCGGTCAGCACGACCGTGGCCCCTTCGTCCTGGGCCAGGCGCGCGACGTGGAACGCGATGGAGGCGTCGGTGAGCACGCCGGTGACCAGGACGCGCTTCCCGGCCAGGATGCCGGTGCGGCCCGGAGCGGAACCATGGTCGGTCGTCATCTCAGTGCCCCATTCCCAACCCGCCGTCGACCGGGATGACGGCCCCGGTGATGTACGCCGCCTCCTCACCGGCCACCCAGCGAACCACTCCGGCGACCTCCTCCGCGGACGCGAAGCGGCCCAACGGGACGGCGGCGAGGATCTCGGCCCGCCGCTGGTCGGAGAGCTCGGCGGTCATGTCCGACTCGACGAAGCCCGGCGCGACGACGTTGGCCGTGATGCCCCGGCTGCCGAGCTCACGGGCGATGGAGCGGGCCATGCCGATCAGGCCGGCCTTGCTCGCGGCGTAGTTGACCTGCCCGGCCGAGCCGAGCAGCCCGACCACGCTGGAGATCAGCACGATCCGGCCGCGACGGGCCCGCAGCATCCCCTTCGCAGCCTGCCGCACCACGCGGAACGCGCCGGCCAGGTTCGTGTCGACGACGTCGGTGAAGTCGTCCTCGCTCATCCGCAGCAGCAGGATGTCGCGCGTGATGCCGGCGTTCGCGACCAGCACCTCGACCGGCCCCTGACGCTCCTCGACCTCGGCGAAGGCGGCCACCACGGACGCCTGGTCGGTCACGTCGCACCGGACCCCGGACAGCCCGTCCGGTGGCTGGCCGCCGCGGTGGGTCACCGTCACGGCGTCGCCGATCTCGGCGAACGCCCTGGCGATCGCCAGGCCGATGCCCCGATTGCCTCCGGTGACCAGGACCGATCGGCTCACGCCTGCTCCCTTCGAGATCGACGTGCGCGCCGACGCTACCGGCTGGTCCCGGTCTCCGGGAGACGGGTCGGCGATGCCGCTCTCTCAGGAGTCCTCGAGGCGGAATCCGATCTTCATGCCGACCTGCCAGTGCTGCACACCGGCATCGACCAGTTGACCCCGGATCTCGGTGACCTCGAACCAGTCGAGGTGGCGTAATGTCTGACCGGCGCGGGCCACGCCGTTGCGGATCGCCGCGTCGATGCTCTCGGCGGAGGTTCCGACGACCTCGGTGACCCGGTAGGTGCGGTTCATGGCGGTCCTCCCACGTGTGGAACGGCACAATCGGACACATGATCCCCTGACCCCCACCTCGGGCGTACCCCGTATGGCGGGAAGCCGCCGGGCGACCTACGGTGAGGGGGTGAGGACGCCGGCCTTCCGACGTGGCCGTCCGGTCCAGTCGGTCACCACGGCACACCCGGGCCACAGCGACGACATCGACGCCCGGCAGCGACGGTACCTGCTGATCATGGGCATCCGCATCGGCTGCCTGCCGCTCGCGATCGTCATGCAGGGCTGGGCTCGATGGGTGTTCATCATCGGCGCGGTGGTGTTGCCGTACGTCGCCGTCGTGGTGGCTAACGCGGCTCGACGACCGGTGTCCGGAGCGCTCGTGCCGGTCGACGATCGGGATGCGAGAGCGCTTCCACCACCCGACACGCCGAACATGCGGGATACCGCATGATCGACCCTTCACCGACCACCGTTTCCGTGCAATACTCCCACCGCGCGCGTTCCGTATTCCCCCGTCGGTGCGCGTCGTGATGGCGACGCCGGGCGGCTTCCCCCGTGGCTGCCCGGCGTCGTCCTCGTGCCGAGGATCTATCCGCCGATGGCGGACATCGGGCGCGCCGGCTGCAGGAAGCCCGGGTCGTCGATGCCGTGCCCGGGCAGCTTGCCGGCCATCGCCACCTGCCACAGCCGCGCCAGTTCGGCGTCTCGCGCACCGCTGCGCAGAGCCGTGCGCAGGTCCGACTCCTCGCGGGCGAACAGGCAGTTGCGGACCTGCCCGTCGGCGGTGAGCCGGGTACGGTCGCAGGCGCCACAGAACGGCCGGGTCACCGAACCGATCACGCCGACCTTGGCGGGGCCGCCGTCGACCAGCCAGGTCTCGGCCGGGGCACTGCCGCGTTCGTCGGCGCCGACCGGCGTGAGGTCGAACTCGTAGCGCAGCGTGGTGAGGATCTCGTCCGCCGTGACCATCTGGTCGCGGTCCCAGGCGTGCTGCGCGTCGAGAGGCATCTGCTCGATGAACCGCATCTCGTAGCCGTGGTCGAGCGCCCAGCGCAACAGTCGCGGCGCCTCGTCGTCGTTGACACTGCGCATGAGCACAGCGTTGATCTTGACCGGCGTCAGCCCGGCCGCCGCCGCGGCCGTAAGGCCGTCGAGGACGTCGTCGAGCCGGCGCCGGCGGGCGATCGTCTCGAACCGCTGCGGGTCCAGCGTGTCGAGGGAGCCGTTGACCCGGTCGAGCCCCGCCTCGGCGAGCGGCTGGGCAAGGCGGGTCAGCCCGACCGCGTTGGTGGTGAGCGAGAGCTCCGGTCGCGGCACCAACCGCGCGCAGGCGGCCACGATCTCGACCAGTCCCCGGCGCAGCAACGGCTCGCCGCCGGTGAATCGCACCTGGGCGACCCCCAGCCGCTCGACGGCCACCCGGACCAGGCGGACCACCTCGTCGTCGGTGAGCACCTCGGGTGTGGGCAGCCAGGCCAGCCCTTCGGCCGGCATGCAGTAGGAACAGCGCAGATTGCACCTGTCGGTCAGCGATACCCGCAGGTCGGTCGCGACGCGGCCGTACCGGTCGATCAGCATCGCGCCCTCCCGGCGGGTCCTGGTTCGGTCCCGCCAGCCTATGCCCCGCTCGGGACCCTGCCGAGGTTGCAGGTCTACCGTCTGATGGGTGTTCCGGTTGCTGGTCTCGCGCCGCTGGCTGCTGCGTGTCCTGGCCGGCCTCGTGCTGGTCGCCGCGTGTGTCCGGCTGGGTATCTGGCAGCTCGACCGCAACGAGGAGCGGTCGGCCCGCAACGCCGTCATCGAGGCCAACGCCGACCACGACCCGGTACCGGTCGACGAGATGCTCGAAGCGGATCGCCCGCTGTCGCCGGACCAGCTGTGGACTCCGGTGGCGGCAACCGGGACCTACGACGTCGATCGTCAGCTCCTGGTCCGGCTGCGTCCGTTGGACGGCCGGGCCGGGATGCATGTGCTCGTCCCACTCGTCACGGCGGCCGGTACGGCCCTGCTGGTCGATCGCGGCTTCGTCGAACAGGACGGGCCCGCAAACGCCGTCCCGCCCGTGCCGGACGCACCGCGGGGGGAGGTCGACGTCGTCGGGCGCGTCCGCGCCAGCGAGGAGGGGCGCGGCACCGGTGGCGACCCCGACACCGGCGCGATCCGCCACGTCGACGTGGACGAGATCGCCGCCTGGCTCCCCTACCCGGTGTATGGCGCGTGGGTGGAACTCATCGAGGAGCAGCCACCCACGCCGAACGCGCCGGTGCCACCGGCCGCACCCGTGCTGGACGCCGGCCCGCACCTGTCGTACGCGATCCAGTGGTTCCTGTTCGCCTGCATCGGGATCGGCGGGTTCGTCATCCTGATGCGTGCCGAGTCCCGGCTGCGTCGGGAGGACGAGCCCGAACAGGCAGAGGTGATCGACGATGCCGAACCGACGCCGACGCGGCTCACGCGGTAGGAGGTCCGGATGGCCGGGCTGATCGAGGATCACGGCCTCATCGGTGATCTGCATACCGCTGCCCTGGTGTGCCGAGACGGGACGATCGACTGGCTGTGCCTGCCCCGATTCGACTCGGCCGCCTGCTTCGCCGCCCTGCTGGGTGACGAACGGCACGGCTACTGGCAGATCGCGCCACCCGGTGCGGGTGTTGCCGACCGCCGTCGGTACCGGGACGAGACGATGATCCTCGAGCACGAGTGGGACACGCCGGACGGCACGGTCCGCGTCACCGACTTCATGCCGCCGAGTGACGGCTCACACGACCTGATCCGCATCGTCGAGGGCGTCTCCGGGCGCGTGCACGTCCACAGTGAGCTGCGGCTGCGCTTCGACTACGGCCGGTCGGTTCCCTGGGTCCACCGGGTCGACGGTCAGGTGGTCGGGGTCGGCGGGCCGGACGCGGTGGCACTGTACGCCGACGTCCCCACCCACGGGCGCAACCTCACCACGCACGCCGACGCGACCGTGTCCGCCGGTGAGCGGGTGGCATTCGTCCTCAGCTGGTTCCCGTCGCACCTGTCCCTTCCCCGACCGACCGACCCGTGGCGCGCGCTGGCCGCCACCGAACGATTCTGGACCGACTGGGCCGCCCGATCCACCTACGACGGGCCCTACCGCGACGCCGTCCTGCGGTCGCTGCTCACGCTCAAGGCACTCACTTACGCGCCCACGGGCGGCATCGTCGCGGCACCGACCACATCACTGCCAGAAGACATCGGCGGTGTCCGGAACTGGGACTATCGGTACTGCTGGCTGCGCGACTCCGCGTTCACCCTCGACGCACTGATCCGCAGTGGCTACGTCGACGAGGCCAAGGCTTGGCGCGACTGGCTGCTGCGGGCGATCGGCGGCAACCCCGACGACCTGCAGGTCATGTACGGGATCGCCGGGGAGCGTCGCCTGATCGAGTACGAGCTGGACTGGCTGCCCGGTCACCGGGGCTCGCACCCGGTCCGGGTCGGTAACGCCGCAGCCGGTCAGTTGCAGATCGACGTCTACGGCGAGGTGGTGGACACCCTCTGCCGGGCCTGGCACCACGGGCTCGAGGTCGAGCAGCACGTGTGGGCATTGCAGACCCACCTCATCCGGCATCTGGAGCGCCGTTGGGTCCAACCCGACGAGGGCATCTGGGAGATTCGTGGGCAGCGGCGCCACTTCGTGCACTCGAAGGTGATGGCCTGGGTGGCCGTCGACCGGCATGTTCGCGACATGACCGAAATGGGGTCGCCCGAGGCCGAACTCGATCGCTGGCGTGCGCTGCGCGACACCATCCACGCGGAGGTGTGCGCGAAGGGGTACGACGCCGAACGCAACACGTTCACGCAAACCTATGGCCTGCCCGCGGTCGACGCGGCGCTGCTGCAGATCCCCATCGTCGGCTTCCTGCCGCCCGACGATCCGCGGGTGATCGGCACCGTCGAGGCCATCGAGGCCGACCTGTGCACGGACTCCGGGCTGGTGCTGCGCTACCGCACGGAGGCCGGCGTGGACGGGCTGCCCGGCCACGAGGGTGCCTTCCTCGCCTGCAGCTTCTGGCTGGTCGAGGCGCTGCATCTGATCGGCCGCGACGATCGTGCCCGGGAGCTGTTCGAGCACCTGCTGACGCTGCGAAACGACCTCGGACTGCTGGCCGAGGAGTACGACCCACGGCTGGGGCGGATGGTCGGCAACTTCCCGCAGGCGCTGAGCCACATCCCGCTGGTGACCTCGGCTCTCCTCCTGTCCGCCACGCCCGGGCCGGCCACCGGACGGGCCTGAGACCGAGTCTTGTCAGGCGACTGCTCGCGATATATCGTCTGAATATCGCGAGCAGTCGGAAGGAGCGGCGATCAATGAAGCGGGAGTGGATCATGGAGATGGGCGGGCACGGCCGCGGTGGTGGACATCACCACTGGGGACCGTGGTCGGCTGCGGCCTTCGGCGGGCACGGCTGGGGGCCCCCGTTCGGTGGCCCGCGGCGGCCCTTCGGCGGCTCGAAGGCTCGCCGCGGCGACGTGCGGGTGGCGATCCTGTCCGTCCTCGCCGACCGCGCCATGAACGGGTACCAGGTCATCCAGGAGATCGCCGAGCGCAGCGGAGGTGTCTGGAAGCCGAGCCCCGGCTCGGTGTACCCGACCCTCCAGCAGCTCGAGGACGAAGGACTCGTGCGCGTCGATGCCCAGGAGGGCCGGCGCCTCTACGAGCTCACCGACGAGGGCAGGGCATACGTCGAGTCCCACCCGGATGAGATGTCCGCACCGTGGGAGGCGATGTCATCTCCCCCGGGCGAGCACGGCGACATCCGGCCGCTCGTCGGTCAGGCGCTCGCCGCGCTGTGGCAGATCGCCGTCAGCGGCAGCGCCGACCAGCAGGCCCGTGCGCGTGAGGTGCTCGACGATGCCCGCCGACGTCTGTACGGAATCCTGGCCGACGGCGACGACGGCGACGACGACGCAGGGCGCGCGCGATGACTGCGCCCGTCCCTCTGCGGATCGGCGACGCCGACCGCGACCGGGCCGTCGCGGCGCTCGGTGACCACTACGCGGCCGGACGCCTGACCGCGGAGGAGTTCGACGACCGCAGCTCCCGAGCATGGCAGGCGCGCACCGCCGAGGACCTGGCTCCACTGTTCGCCGACCTCCCCGGTGCGCGCGCCGTCCTCGAGCCGGCTGGGCGGGAACAGTCCGGGCCGGCCCGTCGACGTCCGGCGTTCGGAACCGGTCACCGGCCTCCTCTGGTGTTCCTGCCGGTCGTGGTCCTGGCGGTCGCGGTCGTCGTGATCGTCGCCCTGCCCTGGCCGCTGCTCATCCTGTTCTGGTGGTGGGCGTTGGGGTCGCTGTTCAGGTTCGCCCACTGGCGGGGCTCTGCGCAGCGACGTGCTCGATCACACGGGTGGGCGTGAGTCGCACGACGACCCGCTCCTCCCCCGGGCGCACGGTCCAGGGGTCCCCGATGTACTTGCGGTTCAGCTCGTCGATGAGCGCGTCCCCACCGCGGACGTCCAGGGTGACCGTGCCGCGGACCTCGACGTACTGGAACGGGTCCGCGGGGTCGTAGGCGCAGACGGTCACCCGGGGATCGCGCTGCATGTTCCGGGTCTTGAGGCGGCCCCGGATGGTCGACATCAGCAGGTCGTCGCCGTCACGGCGAACCCAGACCACGCTCGACTGGGGGCTGCCGTCGGCGTTCAGCGTCGTCAGCACGACGTAGGTGGGTGCGTCCACCAGTCGCCGCGTCATGGCCGGCAAACCCGTTGTCATCCTCTGCACCGTCCAGTTCCTGAGCCCTGCCTCGTTGGCAGTAATAACCGCAACAGTGTCGTCGCTGCCACTCGTGACCGGTCGCGCGGTCCGGGAGGATCACGGCATGGTTCTCGACGACGACGCCGTCCTGATCCTCATCGACGTGCAGCAGGGGTTCTCCGACCCGTCCTGGGGCAAGCGCAACAACCCCGACGCCGAGGACAACATCGACCGCCTGGTCGACGCTTGGACCCTCGCCGCACGCCCCATCGTCCGCGTCCGGCACGCATCGACCAGGCCCGACTCACCGCTTCGCCCCGACGCGCCGGGACACGCCTACCATCCGGTCGTCGCCGACGTCGTGCCCGCGCTCGAGATCACCAAGTCGGTGCACTCGGCCTTCCTGGGCACGCCGGACCTGCACGCATGGCTCGGCGCCCGGGGCGCCAGGCAACTCGTGGTCACCGGCATCCAGACCAACCGCTGCTGCGAGACGACCGCCCGAATGGGCGGCGACCTCGGCTACGACGTCCTGTTCGTCCTCGACGCGACCCACACGTTCGAGGAGGTGGCACCCGACGGTGCCGTCGTCACGGGCGACATGTTCGCCGCGGTGACGGCTGCGAACATCGAGGGCAACTTCGGGCGCGTCGTGCGTACGGCCGACCTGGTCAGCGCCGGTTGACCGGGCCGGCCGCGTCCGATCGGGCGGTGACGACGAGGGCCGGCAGGACCGTCGAGATCGGCGCCCGGACGACCGCGTCTGCCGCCGCGTCGTAGGGCGTCGGCTGCGCGTTGACGACGACCAGTCGCGCGCCGGCGCCGGACGCCACGTCGCACAGACGTGCCGCAGGGTGAACCTGCAGCGACGAGCCGACGGCGAGGAACAGGTCGCAGTCCCTCGCGGCCCGGACCGCCGCGCGCAGGACATCGGAGCGCAGCGCCTGGCCGAAGGAGATGGTGGCCGACTTGAGCAACCCTCCGCAGTCCAGGCAGGCCGGGTCCTCGTCGCCGGCATCGACCCGGGCCAGCACCACCCTCATCGGCTGCACGTCACGGCATTCCAGGCATTCCGCCTGCCAGACGGTGCCGTGCATCTCGATCACGATGGACGGATCGGACCCGGCGCGCTGGTGCAACCCATCGATGTTCTGCGTCACCAGGGCTCGCAGCTTGCCGGTGTGCTCGAGGCCGACCAGAGCCCGGTGCCCGGCATTGGGCCGCGCCGTCCAGGCCGCGTGGTCTCGCCGGTTGCGCCATGCCTGGACCCGGACGTCGCGGTCGGCCCGGTAGCGCTCGAGGCTGAACCTCCGCTGGGCTCCCGGATTCGTGGTCCACAGGCCCTGCGGTCCGCGGAAGTCCGGAATGCCGGAGTCGGTCGAGATGCCGGCGCCGGTCAGGACCGTGATCCGCTCCGCCACCGCGACCCAGGACGAGACCTCACGCTGGGCGTCCACCCCGTCGATGGTAGAGGCGACCCGGAGTGCGACTGGGGGCAGGATGGCCGGATGGATCTCGGGCTGAAGGAGCGCGTCTACATCGTCACTGGCGCGAGCCGCGGCCTCGGACGGGCCGTGGGCGAGGCCCTCGTGGCCGACGGTGCCAGGGTGCTGCTCTCGTCCCGTGACCCCGATGCCGTCGCACGGACGGCGGCCGAGATGGGCCGGGACGCCGCGTGGACCGCTGCCGACAACGCCGACCCGGAGACCCCCGAGCGGCTGGTCGTCGCCGCCCACGAGCACTTCGGCCGTCTCGACGGTGCCCTGGTCAGCGTCGGCGGACCGCCCGCCGGCAGTGTTCAGGACGCGCCCGACGACGCCTGGCGGGCGGCGTTCGACAGCGTGTTCCTCGGCGGTGTACGGCTCGGCCGCACCATCGGAGCGGCCCTCGACGACGGTGGCTCGATCGCCTTCGTGCTGTCCACGTCGGTGCTGTCGCCGATCCCCGGCCTGGCGGTCTCCAACGGTCTGCGCCCCGGCCTGGCGATGGTCGCGAAGCAACTGGCCGACGAGCTCGGCCCCCGCGGCGTGCGGGTCAACGGGCTCATGCCGGGGCGGATCGACACCGACCGCGTGCGCGAGCTCGACGCCCTGGAAGGCAACCCGGAGCAGGTCAGGGCGAAACGCGCCGCCGGCATCCCGCTACGCCGCTACGGACGTCCGAAGGAGTTCGCCGTGGTGGCGGCGTTCGTGCTCTCCCCCGCGGCGTCCTACGTCACCGGCGCGATGATCCCCGTCGATGGCGGCGCGCTGCGCACACTCTGATACCGGACAGGACTCAGGCGACGACGTTGCCCAGGTCGGCCTGCGGCGCGAACTGGGTGCGGTAGAGCTCCGCATAGAGCCCACCCGCCGCGAGCAGCGCCTCGTGGCCGCCGGCCTCGACGATCCGACCGTCGTCGACCACCAGGATCCGGTCCGCGCCGCGGATGGTCGACAGCCGGTGGGCGATCACCAGCGACGTGCGTCCGGCGAGTGCCGTCTCCAGCGCCCGCTGCACGGCGGCCTCCGACTCGGAGTCCAGGTGTGCGGTCGCCTCGTCGAGGACGACCACCCGGGGAGCCTTGAGCAGCAGCCGCGCGATGGCCAGCCGTTGCTTCTCCCCTCCGGAGAGCCGGTAGCCGCGGTCACCGACGACGGTGTCCAGGCCGTCGGGCAGGCTTGCGACCAGGTCGGCGATCTGGGCTGCTCCCAGCGCCGCCCACAGCTCGTCCTCCGGGGCGTCGGGTCGTGCGTAGGCCAGGTTGGCACCGATCGTGTCGTGGAACATGTGCGCGTCCTGGGTCACGACACCCACCGCGTCGTGCAACGACGCCAGGGTCAGATCGCGGACGTCGCGCCCGCCGACCCGCACCACGCCGGAGGTGGGGTCGTAGAGCCTGGTGACCAGGTGCGTGATCGTGGACTTGCCGGCGCCGGACGGGCCGACCAGGGCCACCAGCAGGCCGGGCTCGATCACGAAGGACACTCCGCGGAGCACCTCGTCGTGCTGGCCGGTGTCGGGCCTGGCGACACCCTCGAGCGACGCCAGCGACACCTCGTCCGGGGACGGATAGGCGAACCGGACCTCGTCGAACTCGATGCTCAGCGGGCCCGTGTCGGACGGCAGCGCCCGTGCCCCGGGCCGGTCTCGCACCATCGGTTCGAGGTCGAGGACCTCGAAGACACGCTCGAAGCTCACCAGGGCCGTCATGACGTCGACCTGGACGTTCGACAGCGCGGTCAGCGGTCCGTAGAGGCGGGTGAGCAGCGCCGCCAGGGCCACCAAGGTGCCCACCTGCAGGGTTCCGTCGATGGCCAGCAGGCCACCGACGCCGTACACGAGCGCCGTCGCCAGTGACGAGAGCAGCACCAGCCCGGTGAAGAAGTACCGTGCGTAGAGTGCCTGGACCACGCCGATGTCGCGCACGCGGCCGGCGGACCGGCCGAACCCGGTCGTCTCACGGTCGTATCTGCCGAAGATCTTCACCAGCAGAGCACCGGCGACGTTGAACCGCTCGGTCATGGTCTGGCTCATGTCGGCGTTGAGCTGCATGGACTCCCGCGAGATGTCGGCCAGCTTGCGCCCGATCAACCGCGCGGGCAGCAGGAACAGCGGCACCAGGATCAGCAGCATCACGGTGATCTGCCACGACAGCACGATCATCGCGCCGGCCGCCAGCACGAGAGTGACGGCATTGCTGACCACCTGCGAGAGGGTGCTCGTGAAGGCCTGCTGCGCGCCGATGACATCGGTATTCAGCCGGGAGACCAGCGATCCGGTCTGGGTGCGAGTGAAGAAGGCCACCGGCTGACGCTGCACGTGGTCGAACACCTGCGTGCGCAGGTCGTAGATCAGGCCTTCCCCCACCCGCGCCGAAGCCCACCGGCCGATCAGTCCCAGGGCGGCGTCGAGGACCGCCAGCCCGGCCACGGCCAGGGCTCCCATGACCACGACGTCGCGACGCCCCGGTGTCACGCCGGAGTCGATGACGTACTTCAGCAGCAACGGCACGGCCGCGGCGCTGGCGGCGGCGATCACCGTCGTCACCAGGAAGACCGAGATGTGCCGCCGGTACGGACGCGCGTAGCGCAGGATCCGTCGGGCCGTGCCCTTCGCCAGCCGCTGGTCGGTCACGCTGCGGTCGCGTGAGTACGACCGGGAGGCCATGTAGCCACCCAGGTGCCCCATCGACACGGCCGACCTCCCTGTGCTGCTGCGTCCGACAACGGGACGCCGCCCGGCGCAACGTCCGCACCGGCGGCTTTCTTCCGTCGTCAGCTTCCGGCTGAACCGGCCAGCTCCGCCAGCCGACGGGCCTGCGCGGCGCGCTCGGCCGCCAGTTGTGCGTCCTCCGAGCGGCCCCCGGCATCGCGGATCAACTGCGTGGTCTCACGCAGCGCGCCCGGCGGCGCCGCGAGCATGGCGGCCGCCAGGTCGTCCACCGCCGCGATGAGCTCGCCCGAGGGTACGGCGGCGACGGCCAGCCCGAGGTCGACCGCCTCGCGCGCTCCGACCCAGCGCCCGGTTCCACAGATCTCCAGGGCGCGCGCCGATCCCACCGCGGACACCAGCCGGCCGGTGCCGCCCAGGTCCGGCACCAGTCCGAGCGAGACCTCGCGCATCGCGAACTGCGCATCCTCGGCGCACACGATCAGGTCGCAGGCCAAGGCGAGCTGGAAGCCCGCGCCGACCGCGTGGCCGGCCACGGCTGCGACCGTGACGGCTGGGGACCGCCGCCACCAGGTGAACGCCGCCTGGAAACCGGCGAGGGTCCGGTCGAGGGCGGGCGCGTCCAGTGCGGCCAGGTCGGCCAGGGACGGTTCGTCCTCGGGGCCCGCGCCGTCGAGTATCCGGCGGTCCAGGCCGGCCGAGAACGAGGGCCCCTCGGCATCGAGGACGACCACCCGCACGTCCGGGGGGAGCGACGCACCGACCGCGGTCAGGGCCCGCCAGGTCGAGGGTGTCTGGGCGTTGCGCGCCTGCGGACGAGCCAGCGTGACACGCGCCATCGGCGCCTCGACCGAAAGCCGGAGCCCGCCCCGGTCCAGCAGGTCGGCCGGAACGCCGTGGGTCAGGACTTCTTCTTCCTGCCCCTGGTCGCACCGCCGCGGCCGCGCAACTCGACACCGGACTCGGACAGCAACCGGTGCACGAAACCGTAGGAGCGGCCGGTCTCGCCAGCGAGGTCCCGGATGCTCTTGCCCCCCTCGTACTTCTTCTTCAGATCGGTGGCGAGCTTGTCGCGCACGTTGCCGCTGATGCGCGCGCCTTTCGCCAACTTCTCAGCCACGCGTCCTCCTCGGAAGATCGTCTGTCCAGGCTGACGACCATGATCCGCCGCAATGCCGTTTCACGCCAGCCGAACGCAAGATCCGATTCGGATCCGAACGTCATGCGAGGGCGACGAGATCGGCGTAGTCGGGGTTCCAGAAGTCCTCCACGCCGTCGGGAAGGAGCAGGACGCGTTCGGGCCCCAGCGCCTCTACCGCGCCCTCGTCGTGGGTCACGAGCACGATGGCGCCGGCGAAGGAGCGCAGTGCGGCGAGGACCTCCTCCCGTGAGGCGGGATCGAGGTTGTTCGTCGGCTCGTCGAGCAGCAGCACGTTCGCACTGGAGACGACCAGCGTCGCAAGGGCGAGGCGGGTCTTCTCTCCGCCGGAGAGGACTCCCGCGGGCTTCATGACGTCGTCGCCGGAGAACAGGAAGGACCC
>DASRTE010000097.1:0-2752 GCA_035656095.1 Jiangellaceae bacterium | reverse complement strand
CCCATCACCCACGCCCCCTCGTTGCTCGACGGCGACGGTGGCTTCCCCCGCACCCTGCGCGACGTCTGGGATCACGCCGACCTCGACGAGGCCCGGCGGGAGCTGCGCGCGCAGGTCGAGCGGGCGATCCTCTGGGGTTTCGACGTGAGCCACCTCGACAGCCACATGGGCACCCTGCAGCTGAAGGCCGAGTTCTTCGACATCTATCTCGACCTGGCCCTCGAGTTCGGCCTGCCCATCCGGCTGTCGGGTGCGTCCACCGAGCGCACGATCGGGTTCCCCTTCCGGAAGCTCGCCGAGGAGGAGGGGGCGGTCTTTCCGGACCACTTCGTCTACGTCCACGGCGGGGTCGGAAGCCGCCGCGACATCGAGCGCGCGGTGCACAACCTCCAACCTGGGGTGACCGAGGTCTACGTCCATCCGGCCGTCGACTATCCCGAGCTGCGGGCGCTGACCGGCGATTGGGCGGCGCGGGTCGACGACCACGACCTCGTGGTCACCGATCGGAGCCTGCGCACCATGCTCGAACGGGCCGGTGCCAGCCTCATCGGCTACCGGGAGCTGCGCGACCTCCAGCGGACCGGCTGACCTGAGGGCGTCGTCGTCAGGGGGTCGCGGTGCGCTCGTGCAGGGCGGCGCGGGCAGCCCGGAAGTCTTGGCTGCGTGTGACGGGGAGGATCGCCAGGAGCGCGCCCATCGATCCGGCCACCTTGGCCCGTCCCTGCATGACCGCGACGCTGAGATCGAGGTCTCCGGACGCCAGGGCCAGCGTGTCGTCGTACGTCGTGGTGATGGTCAGCTCGGCGTCGGGATCCGACTCAGTGCCGTCGGCGAGGGCGGTATCCACCAGCCGCCCGTCCTCGAACGCGAGCGTGAACACCACGTCGCCACCCGGTGCGCCCGTGACCACGCGCTGGACCCGTGCAGTGGCCCGCGGACGCGGCGCCACGTCGCCGAACAGCTCTCGCGCCAGCGCCAGCCATTCCGCGCCCAGAAAGGCGACCCCTCCCACGGCCTTCCCTCTGGCCCCGAGGCTCGTCTACGCCCGCCGGCCCACCCGGCTGCGGATGCCGGCGAACAGGTCGGATTCCGGCTTCTCGGTGTCGACCAGGCTGCGGGCGAGGATGTAATCGTCGAACGGGTGGATCGCCACCTGCTCGTCGCGCGGCAGGCCGAACCAGAACGGAGACGTCGGGTCGACCTGGGTCTCGTGCGCCAGCAAGGCATCGAACCGCACCTCGTTGAACCCGGCGAGGTCGATCGTCGTCGTGATGCGGTCGTCCTGAGACTCACGCTCGAACCACTCCTCAGGGAACGGCGACTCGAGCCCGAGCTCGATGAAGCGCCGGTGCATGGCCTCGATGCGCCGGCGCGCCCACACCGAGTAGTAGAGCTTCAGAGGCTGCCAGGGCTCGCCGGCGTCGGGATAGGCGTCCGGGTCTCCGGCGCGTTCGAACGCCGGCACGGAGATGTCGTGGACCCGCAGGTGGTCGGGATGGGGATAGCCGCTCTGGTCGTCGGGGTAGGTGACGATCACCTGCGGCCGCTCCCGGCGGATGACCGCGACCAGCCGGCCGACCGCCTGCTCGAGGGGGGCGTTGGCGAAGGCGTCGGGATGCTTGTTCGGCTCGGTGTCGGGCATGCCCGAATCGCGGTAGCCCAGCATCACGACCTCGTCGTAGCCGATGATCTCCGTCGCCCGGGCGAGCTCCCGGAGCCGGACGGCCGGAAGGTCTGCGATCACCTCGGGCCGGTCCATCGCGGGGTTGAGGATGTCGCCGGCCTCGCCGCCGGTGCACGTGACCAGCACGGTGCGCACACCCTCGGCGTGATAGCGGGCGACCGTGCCGGCCCCCTTCGACGCCTCGTCGTCCGGATGGGCGTGAACCGTGAGCAGGCAGAGCTCGGAATCGGAACGCTCGCTCATGGCCGGTCACGCTACCGTCGCCGAAACGCGCCCAAACCGACGGCACGCCGCAGCACACCTCTGATGGGGGGGCGGGATAGATTTCCCAGGTGTAGGGGACATCAGTTCCCCGTTCCGGCTACGCCGAACGCAAGAGGCAGCCAATGGACAGCCCCGAGGACTGGCGCTGGGTCTGGATCATCGCCACCGCCGTGTTCGCCATCGGCGAGCTCACGAGCCCCGGGTCGTTCTTCATGCTGCCGTTCGCCATCGGCGCACTCGTCGCCACCGTGCTGGCGTTCCTCGACGTCGACATCGTCATCGAGTGGCTGGTGTTCGTGGGCGTGTCGCTGGCGGTCCTGGTGGCGCTGCGGCCGCTGGCGCACCGCCTGAACCGGTCGGTGGACGACACCGGCATCGGCTCCCGTCGTCTCCTCGGGCAGGCGGCGGTGGTGCTCCGCGACATCCCGGCGGGCGGCGACGTCGGGCTCGTGCGTGTGGATCGTGAGGAGTGGCGGGCCCAGTCGACCGATGGATCGGCAATCCCCACCGGCACCCCCGTCCGGGTCGCCGACGTGGTGGGGACCCGGGTGATCGTCGCGGCCGTCGACCAGCTCTCGACGTCGGCCCCCGACGAGTTCGAGCAATGAGGACCGGATCAAAGGAGGTGTCGCCATGACCGCCGTGACCGTCCTGCTCATCGTGTTTGCGGTCATCGTCATCGTCTACGTGGCGGCGGGGGTGCGCATCGTCCGTCCCTTCCAGAAGGGACTGGTCGAGCAGCTCGGCAAGTACAAGGAGACGGTCGACCCGGGCTTCCACCTCATCGCGCCGATCTACCAGTCG
>DASRTE010000096.1:0-17078 GCA_035656095.1 Jiangellaceae bacterium | reverse complement strand
GTCACCGACGTCGTCTTCACGCACCTGCACTCCGACCACGTCGGATGGAGCGTCCACGGCGACCCCGCCGCACCGTCGCCGACCTTCCCCAACGCCCGCCATCTGGTCCAGCAGGTGGAACTCGCGCGGCTCTCCGCCGGAACACCCGGCCAGCGTGCGCTCCACGACTCGCACCTACGCCCGCTGGTCGACGCCGGGTTGATCGAGGCCGTCGACGGCGCCGCGACCCCGCTCCCAAACGTCTCTCTCGTTCCCACTCCCGGCCATACCGCCGGCCACCAGTCGGTTGCCGTCGACCGGTCCGACACGACCCTGCTGATGAGCGGCGACGTCTTCGTCCACCCCGCGCAGGTCACGGACCCGTCGGTCGGGTACGTCTACGAGGACGACCCCGCGGAGGCCATCCGGACGCGACGGCGCGTCCTCGCCGACGCCGCGGTCAACCGGACGCTGCTCGCCACCGCCCACTTCGAGGCGACGACCGTCCTGATCGAGGTCGGCGCCGACGGTGCCGGTCTCACGCCGGTGCAGACGTGCGCGTCGACCTGACCCAACCCGTGTTGATCATGGCGAAGTGGGGGTCTCCGGGGTCGGTCAGGCCCCCAGTTCGCCATGATCAACGCGGCTGGTGGGCCGGGTCTGACAGCATCGTGACGTGCCCGAGGGCGACACCGTGTTCCAGGCCGCGAGGATGCTGCGGGATGCGCTCGCCGGGCGGACGCTGACCCGCACCGACTTCCGGGTTCCCCGGTATGCCACGGCCGACCTGTCCGGGCACGACGTCGACCAGGTCCTGTCCCGCGGCAAGCACCTGCTGATCCGGGTGGTCCCGAACCTCACGATCCACACCCACCTCCGCATGGACGGAACCTGGCGGACCTTCCGCGCCGGTCAGCGGTGGCGTGGCGGACCCGGCTGGCAGATCCGGATCGTCCTCGCCAACCGGGAGCACGAGGCCGTCGGCTACCGCATTCCGGTCATCGACGTGGTCAGGCGTGCGACCGAGGACGACCTCGTCGGCCACCTCGGGCCCGACCTGTTGGGCCCAGACTGGGACCCGGACGAGGCCGTGCGCCGCCTCGCCGCCGACCCGGGACGCGAGATCGGTGCGGCCTTGCTGGATCAGCGCAACCTCGCCGGTGTCGGCAACCTCTACAAGACCGAGCTCTGCTTTCTGCGTGGAGCTTCACCCTGGACGCCGGTGGCTGAGGCCGGTGATCTGCGCGCCTGGGTCGACCTCGCTCACCGCCTGCTCGAGGCGAACAAGGACGGCCATGCCCAGTCGACCACCGGGGACACGCGTCCCGGCCGCCGGAACTGGATCTACGGGCGGAGCACCTGCATGCGATGCGGCGGTCGGGTCGCCCGAAGCCGCCA
The DNA here is from genome assembly GCA_035656095.1 of Jiangellaceae bacterium. Classification (GTDB taxonomy): domain Bacteria; phylum Actinomycetota; class Actinomycetes; order Jiangellales; family Jiangellaceae; genus DASRTE01. The sequence continues at coordinate 15,701 of DASRTE010000096.1, read as the reverse complement.
GGGTGGGCCGCCGCAGGACCTGGTCAGCGGCTGGTGTCCCCACTGCCAACCCGGGCCGGTCGGCCCCTGACCGATTTTCTTCACGATCCGTGGTGCGCACCGGCCCGGCGCGCCCTAGCCTGGCGCATTGGCCACTACCGGGGGGAGCACGATGACCGAGCAACCGAGCGACCGCACCGCCGACCCGTCGCACGTTCCGCTTCCCCGCAGGATCCCCCGGACCCGGCGACCGTTGTCAGCGTCCGACCTGCTCCAGCCGGTCACGCGACGCGGCCGGCTGGTGTCGGCGGTCCAGGCCGGAGGGCTCGACCTGCAGACCGAGAACGGCCGCTTCGAGTTGCTCGGACCGTACGGGCTCGACGCCCGAGAGGGCGACGAGGTCGAGATCGTCGGGGTGCCCGCGCCCTGGTCGCGAAGCAGCCACTCTGCACCCGCGCTGCTGATCCGGCAGATGCGCAGGCTCGACTGACCGACGCCGCGAACGCGTCGAGGGTCACCGCCTCACCAGTGGTCGCCCCGAACGGCCGGCGTGCTTCTGGACCCTGGACGTGCTCGTGCGCTGCGGCGGTTGCCTGGCCGGCGCCGGCGTTCGAGGTCGACGGTACGCACGGCTTCGTCCAAGTCACCGTCGATCGCGGGATAGGCCGCGACCGGCTCGTCGGCGGACCACACGACCCAGTGCTTGACACCGGCGACGAACACGTCGAGGTAGCTGCCGTCGAGAACCCGGGCGGTGTGGGCCCGCGCGGTGCGCCAGGCCGCCGCGTTGTCACGGCCTCGCTCGACCGCAGGCCGGAGCATCGGCCAGACCTGCCGGCCGATCTCGACCATCGCGGCAGCGCCACCGATCTTCGCCAGCCCGAGCTTGGCCCGATTCACGAAGCCCACGAGATCAGGCTATGTCACGGACGTGGCCTCGACCGGTCAGCGTCGAGTGCCCTGGTCAAGGGCAAACCCGGCGCGGATCCACGCGACCGTGCCGCCGGCGACGTTGCGGACGTCGAAACCGACCTGTTCGAGGTAGTGCGCGACCTGCATGCTTCGTGCTCCGACCTCACAGACCAGGTACAGGGTCCGGTCGCGGGGAAGCTCGTCGCGGCGTTCGGGGATCGTCCCCATCGGCACCGACACGGCGCCCGGCACGTGGCCCCCGACGTACTCGTACGGTTCACGGACGTCGACCACGCAGGCTCCGTCGGCGAGGGCGGCCGCGAGTTCGGAGACGCTGACTTCGGCGGGCAGCGGCATGGTCAGGCCGTGACGAAGACGTGGGAGGCGGTGTCGCCGGTCAGCTCGAGCGTCTGCTCGTCCGCGCCGACCACCATGGCGGAGTCGGTGCGCCGGGCCCGGACCGTCCGACCGGGCAGGACTCCGGCCCGGCGGAGCTCGGCCATGAACTTCTCGTCGGTCTGCAACGGCTCGCTGATCCTCCGGACCACCACGTCGACCGGTGCACCGTGTCCGGCAGCGGCCTCCAGCGGGCGCACGGTCTGCCCGGGCGGCGTCGCCGGGACTACCCCGCCCAGCTCCTCGAGACCCGGGATGGGATTGCCGTACGGGTCCTCGGTGGGATCGTGCAGGAGCGTGACCAGCCGCCGTTCGACCTCGTCGGAGACGACGTGCTCCCACCGGCAGGCCTCGTTGTGCACGAGCTCCCAATCGAGGCCGATGACGTCGACGAGCAACCGTTCGACCAGCCGGTGCTTGCGCATCACGCGCATGGCCAGCAGTCTGCCCTCGGCCGAGAGCTCGAGATGGCGGTCGGCGTCGACGTGGACCAGGCCGTCGCGTTCCATCCGGGCCACGGTCTGGCTGACCGTGGGGCCGGACTGGTGCAGGCGCTCGGCGATCCGGGCACGCAGCGGGACGATTCCCTCTTCCTCGAGCTCGAAGATGACCTTGAGGTACATCTCGGTGGTGTCGATGAGGTCGCTCACCGGGTGCCTCCCCGTCGTCTCGTCATCCGCGCTCAGCGTATCCCGGGGCGGTCCCGTGGCAGACTTTGCGACTGTGCTCGCAGTGAGCGTGCTGAGCCTCAAGGGCGGGGTCGGGAAGACCTCGGTGGTGCTCGGGCTGGCCGGGGCCGCCCAGCGTCGCGGACTCCCGACCCTCGTCGTCGACCTCGACCCGCAGGGCAATGCCACAACCGTGCTCGACCCCGGCGAGGTCACGTTCACCGCGAACGACGTGCTCGCCGACGGACGGGCGGGCGTCGTGGCCGACGCCGTCACGGCGACAGCGTGGGGCGAGGGCATCTCGGTGGTCGCCAGTGAGCCCGCGCTCGAGCACCGCAACCATCCGCGCGACGGCAAGACGGGCGAGCACCGGCTCCGTGCGGCCATGAAGGGCCTGCGCGAGGTCGACCTCGTCCTCGTCGACTGCCCGCCGAGCCTCGGAGAACTGACCAAGAACGCCCTGGCGGCCAGCGACCTCGCGCTCGTGGTCACCGAACCGACCATGTTCGCGCTGACCGGAGCGCAACAGGCGCTCGCAGCCGTCGACGTCGTGCGCCGCGGCTTCAACCTGCGGCTGCGTCCCGCAGGCGTCGTGGTGAACCGGTTCCGGCCACGCTCTGCCGAGCACCGGTTCCGCGTCGACGAGCTGCTCGCGGCCTACCGGGATCTCGTCCTCGACCCGGTGGTACCCGAGCGCTCCGTGATCGCCGCGGCACAGGGCAGATGTGTCCCCGTCCAGGCGTGGCGCTCGCCGGGCGCACGTGAGGTCTCTCGGATCTACTCGACATACCTCGACCATGTCCTCGCTTCGGCAGGCTCCGAGGGGCCGCTCACCAAGGGGGCCCGGCGACGATGACCACCCCGCCACCACCTCGCCCGGCACTGCGCCGGGCCGACGACGGCACCGTCCATCCCGCGGCGGCTCACCTGTCCTCACTCGCCGTGGATGTCTCGAGCACCTCCGCACGTGAGCGGCGTCGAAAGGCCAAGAAGAAGGACAGGGACAAGTCCGAGGAGACCGTCGACATCACGGTGACGGTGCCCAAGCAGGTCCGCAAGCGGTTGCGCCGGAAGGCCGAGACGTACGGCTGGACGGCCGAGGAGGCCGCGTCGCACGTCCTGCGGGTGTGGGCCGACGACTGACCCGCTATCGCGGTGGGTCCAACCAGCTTCCCTGCGCCATGACAGCCGTCCGGGTGAAGCGATCGTCGAGGACCACCAGATCGGCATCGAGGCCGACGGCGACGGACCCCACCCGTTCCGACATACCGAGCAGCCGCGCCGGGTTGGTCGACGACATGAGCACGGCGTCCTCGACCGGAACGCCTGCGTCGACGACGAACCGGAACGCGCGGTCCATCGTCAAGGTGCTGCCGGCGATGGCCCCTCCCTCGACCAGCCGGGCCACGCCGCTCTCGACCCGGACCGCCAACGCGCCCAGCCGGTAGTCGCCGTCGCCCACACCCGTTGCCGCCATGGCGTCGGTGACGAGGGCGACCCGGTCGGCGCCCGCCGCCGCAACCGCGGTGCGGACGACGGCCGGGTGCAGGTGGACGCCGTCGCAAATCAGCTCGACCGTGACCCGGCCGTCCTCCAGCAGGGCCGGAACAGGGCCCGGCTCGCGGTGGTGCAGCGGGCGCATGGCGTTGAACAGGTGAGTGGCGACGGTCGCGCCCGCGTCGATCGCCGCGCGGGTCTCGTCGTACGTGGCGTCCGTGTGGCCGACGGCCGCGAGTGCGCCTGCCGCGGTGATCCGCGCGACGGCATCGGCTGCGTGCGGCAGCTCGGCGGCGAGGGTGACCATCCGGACGGTGCCGCGACCGGCCGTGAGCAGGCGCTCGACCAGTGCCGGCTCCGGGTCTCGGAGCAGCGCCGGATCGTGCGCGCCGCACCGTGCCGCGGCGAGGAACGGCCCCTCCAGGTGGATGCCGGCCAGCACACCGTCGTCGACCATGTCGGCGAGGGAGGTTACCGTCGCGACCAGGAGGTCCTCGGCGCCGGTCACCAGGCTCGCCATCGTCGTGGTCGTGCCGTGGCGGCGGTGCAGGTCCACGACCGACGCCACGTCCTCCGGGTCCCCGGACATGTAGGACGCGCGCGCACCGCCGTGAACGTGGATGTCGACGAATCCGGGGACGAGCCACTGCCCGCCCAGGTCCCGGTCGGCCGGATGGGGCGGATCGCCCGGGCCGAGAGCCGCGATCCCGCCACCCGACACCTCGAGCCAGCCTGCGACGACGCCGCCAGGGGTCACCATTCGGGCGCCGGAGAGCACCGCCACGTGGACCTCCTCCCGACCGGGCCACCCAGCCCGGCCGCCACGACCGTACCCGGGCTACCGTCGGCTGTGTGACGCTGACAGTCGGGCACCGCTTCCGCGGCCCGTCGAACTCGGGGAACGGCGGGTACGTCGCCGGCCTGGTGGCGGCCCGCGCCGGAGCGACGGCCGGCGGTTCCGCCGCCGTGGTGACCCTGCGCAACCCGCCACCCCTCGACACGCCGCTGGCCGTCGTCGCCGACGGGGACGGAGGCGTCAGGGTCGTGCACGGCGAGACGGTGGTGGCCGAGGGCGCGCGCTCCTCGCTGACGGTCGATCCGGTTCCACCGGTCGACCGCCGGACCGCCCGGTCCGCGTCCGCCGCCTACGCCGGCCTGTCCGTGCACCCGTTCCCGGAGTGCTTCGTCTGCGGGCCCGCTCGTGATCCGGGCGACGGGCTGCTGCTGTTCCCCGGGCGCCTCGGCGACGGTCGGACGGCGTGCGTCTGGACCGTGGACGGCGACCTGGCCGGGCGGCCGGAGGTGGTGTGGGCGACGCTGGACTGCCCGGGCGGCTGGTCGGCCGAGATCGAAGGGCGGCCGATGGTCCTGGGCCGGCTGACCGCCCACGTGATGGCACTCCCGGAAGCCGGCGAGGAGTGCGTCGTCATGGGCATGCTCCTCGGCGGCGAGGGCCGCAAGACCTGGACGACGACGACGGCCTACGGCGCCGACGGCCGCGAGCTCGGCCGCGCTCACGCCACCTGGATCGCCGTCTCCTGATCACTGCGGCGCGTGCGCGTCGTAGCGGGCGAAGCCACGGAAGCGGACAGCGAGCAGCGTCGTCGCCACCATGCATTGCGCACCCACCGACCACGACGGCCAGGGTCGGCCCGATGATCGCACCGTGCGACCCGGCCGCGAGATCACCCAGGCGTGGCCCGCCGGCGACCACCACGACGAAGACGCCCTGCAGCCTGCCCCGCATCTCGTCCGGTGCCGCGACCTGCAGGATCGTGGACCGGAACGTGGCGCTGACCATGTCGAAGGCTCCGGACAGCGCCAGGAACAGCACACCGATCCACAGCGAGCCGACGAGTCCGAACGTCGCAATGCTGGCCCCGTACCCGACGACGCAGACCAGGATCGCCAGCCCCTGCCGCCGGATCCGGTACAGCCATCCGAAGCCCTCGAGCATCGACCGGAACCCCGCTGCGCGCGGCGGACCCTGCGGGGGCACCGGGGGCAGCCGCCACAGTGCGTAGAGCGCGGCCAGGTATGTCACCGCGTCGACCGCGTAAGGCAGGGTGAACTCGCCGCTGACCGCCAGCAGGAACCCGCCGGCCAGCGGGCCGACCGTGAACCCGAGGCTGAAGCTCAAGGTCGACAGCGCGTTCGCGGACGGCAGGAGCTCGGAGCGGATCAGCCGGGGAACGATCGCCTGCCGGGCCGGGTTGCTCACCGCGAAGCACGCCGCCTGGCCGGCCACGACAACGTAGAGCAGCCACAGCTGACCGAGGTCCAGAGCGGCCTGGACCACGAGCACGATCGAGAGCAGCCAGAGCCCGGTCGAGGCGACGATCGCGACTCGCCGACGATCGAAGCTGTCGACCAGGGTGCCTCCGTACAGCCCGAAGACGATCATCGGTACGACCGCCGCCGCGCCGAGCAGGCCCGACCGCGAACGACGACCGGCTCAGGCTCCACACCTGGTAGGCCACCGCGACGTTCGTCATCTGCTGGCCGAGCTGGCCGACGGTGATCCCCACCCACAGCCGGCGGAAATGGGCGGACTCCCGCAGGGGCCGGATGTCGGCGACGACGGCACTCATGATCCGCCGACCCACGTCGGACGAGAGTACGGCTCACGGCGAAACACGTTGCCAGGCCCGGTCGCCGCACCTTACGGTTCGGGGTACACGGGAAGGGAGGTGGTCCGCAGAATGCATAGCTCTGGGACTCGTGAGGTGGCTGCCCGTTAGGGCAATCCCAACCAAGCCGCCCGACCCGTGGGCTCCCGGGAGTCGTCCCCCCGGGCCGCGTCCGTCAGCGTCAGTGACGAACGCGGAGCTGCCTGCGGGTCGCTCGCGTCCTTCCGCCGATCACGGGGCAAGACGCTCGAGCCGCCACCCGTCGTCCGTACGCGTGTACCGCAGCCGGTCGTGCAGGCGCCCGGGCGCGCCCTGCCAGAACTCGACCTCCTCGGGCTCGACCCGGTAGCCGCCCCAGAACTCGGGCAGCGGGACCGGTCCGGGGAAACGCTGTGCCGCCGCCCTCGCCGCCGCCTCCAGGTCGGCGCGCGACCCGATCACCGCCGACTGCCGGCTCGCCCACGCCCCCACCTGCGAGTCCCTGGGCCGGCCCGCCCAGTACTCCTCCACGGCCGAGCGCGGGATCTGCGCAGCCGTGCCGTTGACCACGACCTGTCGAGCCATCGCGAACCAGGGGAAGCAGAGGGCCACCGCCGGGTTGGCCACCATCTCGACGGCCTTGCGGGAAGCGTGGTTGGTGAAGAAGACGAAGCCGTCGTCGTCGATGTCCTTGAGCAGGACGTGCCGTGCACTCGGCCGGCCGTCCGGTGCCGCCGTCGCGAGCACCATGGCGTTCGGCTCCGGCAGTCCGGCTGCGACGGCTTCGGCGAGCCAGGCGCGGAACTGTGCGATCGGATCGACTGCCGCCTCGGCTTCGAGCAGTCGCCCCGCCGGGTAGTTCATCCGCATAGATGCCAGCCCGTCGGTCACGCCGTCAGCCCCTTCCACCCGCAGGTCGTGCACTGTGCGGAATCGCACACCGGCAGTGCGGTCACTTGTCCGATACCTCCATCGACACGGCAGAATGGACTCTCCGCCTCGCGACCATCCTGCCGTGGACGGACCAGGCCACGAGCCGACCGTAGGGAGTGTGCATGTCCGACGTCCTGCACGGCCTCGAGGGGGTGGTCGCGTTCCAGACTGAGATCGGTGAGCCCGATCGGGCCGGCGGCGCTCTGCGGTACCGCGGCGTCGACATCGATGACCTGGTGGGACGCGTCCCGTTCGAGAACGTCTGGGGGCTGCTCGTCGACGGCACCTTCGAGCCCGGTCTCCCGCCCGCCGAGCCGTTCCCTATTCCGGTCCACTCCGGCGACGTCCGGGTCGACGTCCAGAGTGCGTTGGCGATGCTCGCGCCCGCCTGGGGGTTCCGTCAGTTGCTGGACATCTCCGACGATCAGGCCCGGGAGGACCTCGCCCGGGCGGCCGTCATGGCGCTGTCGTTCGTGGCGCAGTCGGCGCGCGGCATCGGGCTGCCCATGATCCCGCAGCGCGATATCGACAAGGCGCGCACGATCGTCGAGCGGTTCATGATCCGCTGGCGGGGAGAGCCCGACCCGGCCCATGTGAAGGCGGTCGATGCCTACTTCACCTCCGCTGCGGAGCACGGCATGAACGCCTCGACCTTCACCGCCCGTGTGGTCGCCTCCACCGGCGCCGACGTGGCGGCGGCACTGTCGGCCGCGGTCGGCGCCATGAGTGGGCCGTTGCACGGAGGGGCGCCGTCGCGCGTGCTGGCCATGATCGAGCAGATCGAGCGCACGGGCGACGCCGACGGGTATGTCGCGGGCGTGCTCGACCGCAAGGAGCGGTTGATGGGCTTCGGCCACCGCGTCTACCGCGCCGAGGACCCTCGCGCCCGCACGCTGCGCCGGGTGGCACGCGATCTCGGTGCCCCGCGGTACGAGGTTGCCGAGGCATTCGAGAAGGCCGCGCTGGCCCAGCTCACCGAACGACGGCCGGACCGCGTACTCGCCACGAACGTCGAGTTCTGGGCGGCCATCGTGCTCGACTTCGCCGAGGTACCGGCGCACATGTTCACCTCGATGTTCACCTGTGCTCGCACGGCCGGCTGGAGCGCGCACATCCTCGAGGAGAAGCGCACCGGCCGGCTGGTCCGCCCGTCCGCGAAGTATGCGGGCCCGGTCTCCCGCGACCCGCGCGACGTCGCCGGCTGGAACCCGGCCTGGGCGGGTAGCTGAGCCCATGCCCGACGCTGCACGCATCACGCTCCCCCATGAGCTGCGGCCCCGCGACGGCCGGTTCGGCTCCGGGCCGAGCAAGGTCCCCCCCGAGGCGGTAGCCGCACTGGCCTCCGCCGGTCCCAGCTACCTCGGCACCTCTCACCGGCAGGCGCCGGTCAAGCGGCTGGTGCGGCGGGTCCGGGAAGGAGTGGCCGAGCTCTTCGCTGTGCCGGACGGCTACGAGGTCGTGCTCGGCAACGGCGGCTCGACCGTGTTCTGGGACGCGGCGGCCTTCGGGCTGGTCCGCCGCCGGGCCCAGCACCTGAGCTTCGGGGAGTTCTCCGCCAAGTTCGCCGCCGTGACGCGCAGCGCACCTTGGCTCGACGAGCCGACCGTGGTGAGCGCCGATCCCGGCACGCTCGCCCACCCGTACGGCGAACCCGGCGTCGACGTCTACGCGTGGCCGCACAACGAGACCTCGACCGGCGTGATGGCTCCGGTCCGACGGGTCGCCGGCGCGGACGACGATGCGCTCGTCGTGGTCGACGCCACGAGCGGCGCCGGAGGACTTCCACTCGATGCTGCACAGGCGGACGTCTACTATTTCGCGCCACAGAAGTGCTTCGCATCCGACGGCGGGCTGTGGATCGCGGTGATGTCCCCACGCGCGCTGACTCGGGTCGAGGAGATCGCGACCGGCGACCGGTACGTACCCGCATCGCTCGACCTGGCGATCGCCGTGGCCAACTCCCGCAAGGACCAGACGTACAACACGCCCGCCGTGGCGACACTCTTCCTGCTCGCCGAGCAGGTCGACTGGCTGCGGGCCGGCGGCGGCCTCGACTTCGCCGTCGGGCGCACTGCGGACTCGTCGAGCAGGCTGTACACCTGGGCCGAGAAGAGCGGCTACGCGACACCGTTCGTCGCCGATCCGGCGGCCCGGTCGCTGGTGGTCGGGACCGTCGACATCGACGCTTCCATCGAGTCGGGTGCGGTGATCGCCGCGCTGCGCGACAACGGCATCGTCGACGTCAACCCCTACCGCAGCCTCGGGCGGAACCAACTCCGGGTCGGCATGTTCCCTGCGGTCGACCCGGACGACGTGGAAGCCCTGACCGCCTGCATCGACTACGTCGTCGAACGGCTCGTGTGATCGGATGAGCCGCGACGAGGTACGGGACGGTGTGTCGCTGACCAACCTCGACCAGCCGCTGTTCGACCAGGCGGGCGCGATCAAGCGGGATCTGGTGGACTACCTCGACGCTGTCGGGGACCGCATCATCGCCGAACTGCGCGACCGACCGCTGTCGGTGATCCGCGTGCTCCGCGGTCAGGCGCCGTTCATGCAGAAGAACGTTCCGAAGTACACGCCGTCGTGGGTGCGGACCGTGCCGCTGTGGGCGGAGGCCTCGAAGCGGGAGGTGTCCTACGCGCTCTGCAACGACCGTCGCACGTTGCTGTGGTTCGCCAATCAGCGTGCGGTGGAGTACCACCCGACCCTGGTTCGCATGGATCGCCGTGACCATCAGACCCACCTGGTCATGGACCTGGACCCGCCGTCCACGGACACATTCGACCTGGTGGTGCGCGCGGCCCATCTGGTCCGCCAAGCCCTGGCCGACGCCGGCTTGGCAGGTGCAGTGAAGACCAGCGGCGCGAAGGGCGTGCATGTGTTCGTCCCGCTTGCAGCACACCCGATGGAGGATGTGGCTGCGGCCACCCGCGCAATCGCGGCCCGCGCCGAGCGCCTCGATCCCGTCCTCGCCACGACCGCGTACATCCGAGACGAGCGCGGAGGCAAGGTGTTCCTCGACTCGACCCGCTCCGGCGGGGCAACGGTGATCGCCGCTTACAGCCCGCGCGTCCGGCCCGGTACTCCGGTGTCGTTCCCGGTGGCCTGGGACGAGCTCGATCGCGTTTCGCCAGGCGATTTCACCGTGCACACCGTGCCGACGTTGATCGGTGGGGACGACCCCTGGGCCGACCGGATGCCCGAGCCGCAGCGGCTGAGCCCGGAGTTGGTCGAGGAGGGCCGCGCGATCCCCGTCGCCCGGGTGCAGGCGATGCACGAGGGCAAGCGGCGGGCGCGGGCCGCCCGTGGCGACTGACGACACCCTGATCAGGGTCAGTCGACCCGCTCGATGACCAGCGGAAGGAGGTCGGGCCGCGAGCCGGTAGGTGCGATGTCGTAGGCGCCCTCGAGGGCCTGCAGAGCACGCTCGAACCGATCCGGCTCGTCGGTGTGCAGGGTCAGCAACGGTTCACCGGCCCGCACGAAAGCCCCCGGCTTGGCATGCATCTCGACGCCCGCGCCGGCCTGCACCGGATCCTCCTTGCGGGCTCGGCCGGCTCCCAGCCGCCACGCGGCGACGCCCACGCCATACGCGTCCAGCCGGGTCACGACGCCGTCGGCCGGGGCGAGCACGACGTGGGTCTCCGCCGCGACCGGCAGGGGCGAGTCGAGGTCGCCTCCCTGAGCCACGATCATCGCCCGCCACACGTCCATCGCGGATCCGTCGGTCAGGGCGTCCGCCGGGTCCTTGACGCCGTCCAACCCGGCGGCGGTCAACATCTCGCGCGCCAGCGCCACCGTGAGCTCGACGACGTCCTGCGGTCCGCCGCCGGCCAGGACCTCCACCGACTCGCGGACTTCCAGGGCGTTGCCGGCCGTGAGCCCGAGAGGGGTATCCATCCCGGTCAGCAGCGCAACCGTGCGGACCCCCGCGTCGGTACCGAGGTCGACCATCGTCCGCGCCAGTTCACGGGCCGAGTCGACATCCTTCATGAACGCGCCGGAACCCACCTTCACGTCGAGGACCAGCGCACCGGTGCCCTCGGCGATCTTCTTGCTCATGATCGACGACGCGATCAGCGGGATCGCCTCGACCGTTCCGGTGACGTCGCGCAGCGCGTAGAGCTTCTTGTCCGCCGGGGCCAGGTCGGCACCGGCCGCGCAGACGACGGCGCCGACGGTGCGGAGCTGGCTCAGCATCTCCACACCCGACAGCGAGGCTCGCCAGCCTGAGATCGACTCCAGCTTGTCCAGCGTGCCCCCGGTGTGCCCTAGACCCCGTCCGGACAGCTGCGGCACTGCGGCCCCGCAGGCTGCCACAGTGGGTGCCAGCGGCAAGGTGATCTTGTCGCCCACACCGCCGGTCGAGTGCTTGTCGGTGGTCGGTCGCTCGACCGCCGACCAGTCCATACGTGACCCGCTGGCGACCATCGCAGCGGTCCAGCGACCGACCTCACGGCGGGACATCCCCCGCAGCAGGATCGCCATCGCCAGCGCCGACATCTGCTCGTCGGCGACCGCACCACGGGTGTAGGCGTCGACCACCCAGTCGATCTGCTCGTCGGACAGCTCAGCTCCGTCGCGCTTGGTACAGATCACGTCGACGGCGTCGAATCCCTCGGCCACGCCCCGATCCTTCCCGACCCACTCGGCCACAGCCAGCCTGCCAGCCCGACGCTGACGTCGCGGCCGCGGAGCTACCCGATGTACGGAGGCGCCTCACCCCAGCCCCAACGAGGCACCGGAGCGGCTGGTGGCGGGCTGGCACCCGGCTGCGAGTTCGACATCGCCAGGCGCGTTCCCCACTCCACGTACGCGACGAAGGCCGACCGGAACTCGGGATCGTCGGGCAGGCCGGCCGCGTCGGCAGCCTCGCAGATCAGGTGCACCCACCGCACGCGTTGGCGTTCGGTGATGGCCAGACCGAGATGCTTGGCCAGCATGTGCGTGTACCCACCGTGGTGCGCCGTGTAGTCGGCCGGCCCGCCGAACACCTCGGCGAGCCAGGTCGCGACGTGCTGTGGATGCTCTGCGGGCATGTCCGCGAACAGGGCCGCCAGGACGTCGTCGTCGCGCACGCGGCGGTAGAACTCCCCCGTCAGCCGGTCGAACGCGGCGCGCCCACCCGCCCACGCGTACACCGTGGGAACGTCGTCACCCATCCGCTGCCTCCATGCGCCCGCTCCCGTCACGATGGCATCCAGCCAGCGAGGTCGATAGTGGCGCTCGCTGCGAGCGAACGCGCTCACCGGGCGAAGTGCCTGCGGGATTCCGGCCGCAGCAGTGCCCAGAGGCCGAGCGCCGGCCCGAAGATCTGCCCGACGAACCAGGCCTCGCGGTCGACGAGGGCACGAAAGAGCCAGATCCCGCCCAGACCCGTCAGCAGCACGATCGCGGCGACGTAGGCCCAGCGCTCGTGCCGGCGAAGCCGCCATCCGACCAGGACGAAGGCCGCTCCTGTGATCATCACCGCCATGGCGGCGAGTGCCCGGCCGGTCGAGGGGTCCGAGACGCCGATGGTTCCGGCGGCAACGGCCAGCCCGCCGAGGGCGATCATGGCCAATGCGACGTAGCCCACGAGCCGGGGTAGGGGGTCGGGCGGCTCGGCCGGTCCGTGATCGGCGGGGCTCACACCTGCAGGTCCTCCGGCCCGAAAGCATGCGGCAGCACCTCGTTCATGGTCTGCACGCCCTGCGGGGTTTCGACCAGCAGGCCCGCACCCCCATTCTCCGACAGCAACTGCCGGCAACGCCCGCACGGCATGAGCCGCTGACCCCTCGCGCCGACACAGGTGACGGCGACCAGGCGCCCCCCGCCGGTGGCGTGTAGCGACGACACGAGCCCACACTCGGCACACAGCGTGACTCCGTACGACGCGTTCTCGACGTTGCAGCCGACCACGATCCGCCCGTCGTCGACGAGAGCGGCGGCGCCGACCGGGAATCCCGAGTACGGCGCGTACGCGCGAAGCATCACCTCGTGAGCGCGAGAGCGCAGCACCTCCCAGTCGACGGCTGGGCCCGGATCACCCATCGCAGGTCAGCCCTTGATGTAAGGCTGGCCGTCGGCTGCGGGCGCCCGCACCCGGCCGACCAGGCCCGCGACCGCGAAGATCGTCGCCAGGTATGGGGCCATCAGCATGAACTGGCTCGGGATCGGCGTTCCGATGATGCCGAGGATGCTCTGCACGTTGTTGGCGAACCCGAACAGCAGCGCCGCGAACAGCGCACCGATCGGTGACCAGCGCCCGAAGATCATCGCCGCCAGAGCGATGAAGCCCTGGCCGGCCGTCATCTCGCGGCCGAACGCACCGACCGAGCCGATGGTGAAGAAGGCGCCGCCGAGGCCGGCCATGGCACCGCCCATCAGGACATTCTTGACTCTGGTGCGGTTGACCTGGATGCCGACCGTGTCGGCCGCCGTCGGGTGCTCGCCCACCGCACGGACCCGCAGGCCCCAGCGGGTGTAGAAGAGCGCAACGTGGACGACCGCAACCGCCACGTACATGAGGTAGACGATGATCGACTGATCGAAGAGCACCGGACCGAGCACGGGGATGTCGCCCAGGATCGGTAACTTGATCCGGCTGAACGTGCCGGGCTGGTTCCACACGTCCTGCTCGGCTGCGAGAACTCGGCTGTAGAGGAAGCCGGTCAACCCGATGACCAGCACGTTGAGCACAACACCGACGATGATCTGGTCGACGATATAGCGGATGGTGAACAGCGCCAGCAGGATCCCGACCAGGAGCCCGGCAATGGGCGCAGCAACCAGGCCGATCCAGAGGTTGTCGGTGAGACTCGCCACGACCGCCGACAGGAAGGCACCGGCGAGCAACTGACCCTCGATCGCGATGTTGATGACCCCGGCCCGCTCGCACAGGACACCGGACAGCGCGCCGAAGACGAGCGGTACGGCCAGCAGCACGGTGCCGCGCAGCAGCCCGGTCAGGGAGACGGTGTTGCCGGCGATGGCCCAGATCATGAACGCCAGCAGCCAGAGCGCCGCGAAGCCGATGGTCACCCACAGCGGGATCTGCTGCTGGCGCGAAACCCGAAGCGCTGCGAAGCCAGCCAGAGCGAGGCACGCGACCGACAGCACGATCGCGCTGGTGCGGGTCGGCAGTTCGAGCGGTGCGATCTCGAAGGCCTCCGAGCCCAATGTGATGCCGAACGTGCTCGTCTCACCCGAGTCGGAGCCGAGGCCGAAGGCCACCAGCGCGACGATCCCGAAGACCGCCATCGTGATCGGGACGCGCCACCTTGGCGGACGCTCGGTGACCACGCGCTCCTCCGGGGCCGCCGAGGGCACAAGGGGTGTCGTCGCGGTGCTCATGCGTTCCACCCCTTCGAGACCTGGAGCGTCCCGGCGGCGCCGGGTGTCTTGATCCGGAAGACGGCTCGCACCAGCGGGGGTGCCGCGATGAAGAGCACGATGAGCGACTGGACCACGAGCACGATGTCGATGGGCGTGCCCGTCCTCGCCTGCATGGTGACGCCGCCGGCGCGCAGCGCGCCGAACAGCGTGCCGGCCAGCACGATGCCCAGCGGGTTGCCGCGGCCGAGAAGCGCCACCGTGATCGCGTCGAATCCGATGCCGGCGGAGATGCCCGGGGTCAGCGAGCGCTCCGTGCTGACGATCTGGAAGGCACCCGCGAGACCGGCCAGGCCACCCGCGACCGCCATGGCGAGGAAGATGGTCATGCCGGTGCGGATGCCGGCCGTTCGCGATGCCCACGGGTTGGCACCGACGGCACGGAGCTTGAAGCCCACGGTGCTCCGGTTGAGCAGCCACCAGACGCCGACGGCCGTCGCGAGGGCGACCAACAGCCCCGCATGCAGCCGGGACCAGTCACCGAGCAGCAGCGGCACTTGCGCGTCCGTGTCGACCTGGGGACTGATCGGGTCATTGCGGCCAGGCCGCTGAAAGGTGGTCGTCGACAACAGGTAGAGCAGCAGGAACCGCGCGATGTAGTTGAGCATGATCGTGGTGATGACCTCGTGGGCACCCGTGCGTGCCTTGAGGAAGCCCGGGATGCCACCCCAGATGGCGCCGCCCACGACCCCGCCCAGCAGGGCCGCGATCACGTGCACGACCGGTGGCAGGTCGAGGGCGAAGCCGATCCAGGCCGCTCCGATCGCACCCAGGATGATCTGGCCCTCGGCGCCGATGTTGAACAGGCCGGCTTGGAACGCCAGGCCCACCGAGAGGCCGGCCGCGATGAGCGGGACGGCGAAGACGAGCGACTCGGTGAAAGGGCGCAGTGCCGAGGTGAGCGAGACGGCCGTCGGATCGATGACGGCACCCTGGAACAGGGCCACGTACGCGTTGGAGACGGCGTCCCAGGAGGCCCGCAGCGTGTCGCCGGGGGCGGAGAAGAGGTATCCCGCGGCGTCCTGGACGTCCGGGTCGGCGATGATGATCAGGACGGCGCTGACCGCCAGGGCGAGCAGAACCGACAGCAGCGTGAGAACGACGGTGTCGCGCAACTGCCGGCCGCGTCCGGTCGGCGCCCACTGCTGCTCTTCCGGTGCGGGCGGAGGCGGTGCCTCGGTCGTCGCGGTGCCGGTCATGCGCCACCTCCCGGGATCGGGTCGGCTTCCTCGCTGTGCGAGCGTTGCAGCGGCGCCGTGTCGGGCGCCTCGTCCTGGGCGGTGAGGGCCGTGGGACCGGACTCGGCAGCGGCCTGCCGGGCTTCGTCGAG
>DASRTE010000095.1:0-10865 GCA_035656095.1 Jiangellaceae bacterium | reverse complement strand
TTGGCCAGGGTGGCGTCGGTCTCCCACACAGCCAGGGTCTCGTACATGCGCCGCCCATAGAGGTACGTGCCTGCGGACCGCATGAGCTCGGTGATGAACACGAACACGTCGTCGTCGGGCGGAGCCCAGTCGAAGGCGCCGCGCTCATCCTCGGTGCAGCCGTCGAGGGACATGTTCGACGCGTAGATCAACTTCGCCATGACACGCTCCTGATCACCGTCGACAAACTCGACGCCCTCGTCCAACCCCGGGGCGGGGGAAGAGCCACTCGATGATCGTCCCAGCAATGCCGGTCGGCCGCGCTGCCGAAGTGCCGATCGAGGATAAGCATGTGTTGGCTGATGCCAGCACCAGCTGACCCGACTATTCCTTCAGAACACTTACCCTCGGGCACCTGCTGGAACAGCAGGATCCGGCTACCGTCCGGCGCCAGGACCAGTGCCTCGGGATCGCCCGGCTGGTCGTCGGGGTGCAGCGACCCGCCCAACACCTCGGCCCAGAACGTCGCGAGCAGGTAGGTATCGGAGCAGTCGAATGTGACCTGGTGGATCGTCGACGGCACGGGCGAGCTCCTTCACCATCGGTTGCGAAGGATTCCACCCTCTCGCCGGCGGGTCATGGGCGGCAACGCCAATCTCAGCCGGCCAGTCGGTGAACGGGTACCCGGTCGCCGAAGTCGGGTCGGGCACGATGGTAGAGCCCCGACAGGAGCGGAGAGGAGATCATCAGATCGGCGCTCATCACGTTGCACGCGACGCCGATGTTCCAGACCGCGGCAACCCGGAGGAGCGCCTTGACGTCCGGATCATGCGGCTGCGGCTCCAGCGGATCCCAGAAGAACACCAGCATGTCGATCAGACCCTCGGCGATCTTCGCGCCGATCTGCTGATCGCCGCCGACCGGTCCGCTGAGGAAGCGGGTGACGTGTAGCCCGAGCTCGTGCTCCAGCATCGTCCCGGTGGTGCCGGTCGCGTAGAGGTGGTGACAGGCCAACGTTCCCGCGTTGAACGCCGCCCATTCGAGCAGCTCCACCTTCTTGTTGTCGTGCGCGACGAGCGCGATGTGGCGCCGTTGCGAGCTCATGCCGAGATCTCCCCGCCCGGATGCATGGACAGGGCCAGCTTCACTGACCCACGTTTCGAACGGGTTACCAGGAGGATGCGCTCCCGGTGACGTCACTGCTACCCTTCTCGGCAGTTGTTGCAGTTGCAGTTCCACGCACGTTCTCGAACGCCCGCGGACTTGTGATCGCGGGCGTTTCTCGTACGTCGTGCCGGGCACGGTTCGGGACCACGGCCGCAGCAGCCGGTGGGATCCGCACAAGGCGGGTCCGACAACGTCCCAGGAGGACATCGCACATGGCACAGGGAACCGTCAAGTGGTTCAACAACGAGAAGGGCTTCGGCTTCATCGCCCAGGACAGCGGCGAGCCCGACGTGTTCGTCCACTACTCGGCGATCGCGACCGAGGGCTACCGCTCGCTCGATGAGAACCAGCGCGTCGAGTTCGAGATCGTCCAAGGCCAGAAGGGCCCCCAGGCCGAGAACGTCCGCCCGCTCTGACCACGCGAACCACCCAGACGCCCCCGCCGGTCCTCAGGCCTGCGGGGGCGTCTCAGGTGTGGGCTGTGTTCGCCGCCCGCCGCACCCGTTTGTGACGGACCGCCACTCCGACAGCCACCAGGACGACGAGCGCCCCGAGCGCCGCCCACGGTCCGGCATCGGATATGAATCGCGACACCGCACCCTGGACCGTCGTGGCCGCAGCCACCACGGGGTCGTCGGTGATCCGGCCCTGGGCCAGCCGGAGCTCGTAGACGCCGTAGTACACCACGTACGCGCCGGCCACGACGAGGAGAACGCCACTGATCCTGTTGACGTACGGCATGACGCCGCGCAGTCGCTGCACCAGCCTGTCCTGGGCCAGCGCCACGGAAACGGCCAGCACGCCGACGACCATGCCCATGCCGATGGCGTACGCCAGGAAGACGGCGATGCCGGCAAGCGGGCTGTGCAGCCGGAACGTGCTGGTCGTGACGGCCAGGAACGGCGCGATCGTGCACGACAGCGAGGCGACCGCGTAGGCGACCCCGTAGACGACCATCGACGCACGACCCTCGGTCGGTGCGACTCCGCTGAGGCGAGGCACGCGGACCACGATCTCGCGACCGCTGAGCAGCCACAGTCCGAGCAGGACCAGTGCTGCGCCCACCACGATGGTCGCCCACGAGAGATAGGTCCCCACCGAGAGGGCGAGCGGCACCACGACGAGCCCGAAGGCACCGAAGACGACGACGAAGCCCGCGGTCATCGCGGCGGTCGCACCGAGCGCGCGCCCCAGCGGGTTGCCGCCCGCGGTCCGGCGAACCAGAAGTGTGAGGTACGCGGGCAGGAGGGCGAAGCCGCACGGGTTGAACGCCGCGACCATCCCGGCCGCGAGGGCGACGACGAGCGAGTCGGTCACAGTCCGAAACGCTCGCGGGCGATGCCCACCAGGTCCGGATCGCTGCTGTAACCGTCGACCAGATCGACCGTGCCGTCGGTCGATACGAACGCGAACGTGTCCTGCTGAACCACCTCGAACCTGGTGAACACCGTGCCGTCGACGTCGGCAACGTGCGTCAGTGACCCGCTGTCGGTGTCGTCCACGAAGGCTCGCATGTCCTCGACGCTCCCGGACAGTCCCGCGACACCGACGAAGGCGACCGTGTCGCCCAACTCCGCCGCGGCCGCCGTCACGTCGGCGGCGCCTGCCTTGCACACCGGGCACCATGGCGCCCAGAACCAGACGACGGCAGGCGTGCCGGCAAGCGTCGACCCGTCGAATGTGCCGCCATCGACGGTCTGGGCCGTGAAGTCCAGCACCTCCGGTACAGGGCTCGCCGGAAGGTCGGACGAGAAGGTCTCCTCGGTCATGGTCGGCGACGGTGCCGCCTCGGAAGCCGAGGGCTGCGAGGCGGTCATCGGCGGCCCGGTCTCGGTCGTCGGTTGCTCGCCACCGCAGGCCGTCAGTACCAGAGCCGCAAGGAGCCCGCACCGTGCGAAGACGCGGCCGCGCATGTCAGTGGGTACCTCCGGTGCACGTCAACAAGGAGCCGGGACCATCCTCGCCCACCGGGCTGCCGTCCGATCGTTACGAGGCCATTACGAGCGGCTTCGAGCTCTCGCGGCCACAGTGCCGGATCCGGCTGGGTAGCGTCGGCCGGCATGACACGAGCACTCGCAGTACTGGCCGCGACATACGGCGTCCTGATGGGGGTGTCGCCGGTACTGCAGATGCGCCGCATGATCGTGCGGAAGTCCTCGTCGGACGTCTCGGTGGGTTACTTCGGCATCCTCACAGGCGGATTCGTGCTCTGGCTCCTCTACGGCCTGGCAATCGGCAACACGCCCCTGATCGTCACGAACATCGTCGCCGTGACGGTCGGGTTCGCCACGATCGCGGTCGCACGCCTCTATCGACGTCGCGATGCAGCGCGGGTATGAGCTGCTTTGTATAGTTTTGCGTCATCGAAATGGTCGTGTGTCCCGTTGCCCGGCCTCGGTCCACTGGCTACCGTGCTGCGCGAGGTGTCTGCCTCACCGACGCCGGTCGCCACGACCGGAAGGCGGACACCCCGCCGAATCCGGCCACCCGGCCGGAGCCGGGGAACCACTTCCCCGGGGTGAATCGGCTGTGCAGGGCAGCCGTAGGGGCACTTCCGGCCCCGAACCCGTCAGCTAACCCGGTAGGCGTAGCGGAAGAAGGGACTCGGGTGGCCGAGCAGCACCGTCGGATCACGCACGCACGTCGCAATCTCCTCGTCCTGGGTATCAGCGCCGCCACCATGGTCGGAGGGCTGACGATGTCCGCGCCGGCCACGGCCGAACCCAAGCCGACGCTGGCCGAGGTCCGCGACAAGGTCGAAGAGCTCGACGACCTCGCCGGCGAGGCCAACGAGCGCCTGAACGCGGCCACGGAACTGCTCGCCGAGATCGAGCGCCGGCTCGACAGCGCGCACAACGACGTCGAGCGCCAGGAAGCCAAGCTCAGGGAGCTCACCGCGGACATGGGTGGCTTCGCAGCCGCGACCTATCGCGCCGGCGGCGTCGATCCGACCGTCCAGGCGCTGTTCGCCGAGGACCCTGCCGACTTCCTGGCCCGCACGTCGATCATCGACGCATTCGCGACCCAGCAGAGCGAGCAACTCGCGGTCGTCGCGACACAACGTCAGTACCTCGAGCAGAAGAAGCTCGTCGCGGAAGAGGAGCGCGTCCGGCAGGAGTCCGTCCGAGCCGTGCTCGTCGAGGAGAAGAAGACGCTCGACGGCCTGGTGGCCGAACAGGAGAAGCTGCTGGCCGAGCTCACCGCCGAGGAGAAGGCCCGCCTCGCGCGTGAGCGTGAGCAGGCGTTGTCGCGAGGCTCGTCCGCACCGTCGCTGCCAGCGGCCGACGTGCCGGCCAGCGGCCGTGCGGCCATCGCGGTCAGAGCCGCGCTGTCGAAACTGGGTTACCCGTATGTCTACGGCGGCAAGGGCCCGGACGTGTTCGACTGCTCCGGATTCACCAGCTGGGCCTGGCGTCAGGCCGGGGTCAGCCTGTCGAGTTCGTCGAGCGCCCAGGCCACCCAGGGCACTCGGGTCTCGGTCAGCGCGCTGCAGCCCGGCGACATCCTCTTCTACGGCAGCCCGGTGAGCCACGTTGCCATGTACATCGGCAACGGCGAGGTCGTGCATGCGTCCAACCCCCGTACCGATGTCACGATCGCGCCGGCGATGCAGGCCGGGGGATCGCGCAAGCCGTTCGCTGGCGCCATGAGACCGGGCTGACCTGCGCGGGTTCGACCGGCGTCTCCCCGGCCGCGAAGTTTGGCGTCGCCTCGAGCGCGGAAGGGGAAGAGCCATGGCAGGTGAACTGGCGTTCTTCGAACTCGGCGTGGACGACGTCGCGAAAGGCCGCGCGTTCTACGAAGGCCTGTTCGGCTGGCGGTTCGAGCCCGGCACGTCCGCCGGTGGCTTCATGATCAACACGCCCGGCGTCCCGGGCGGGATACACGGTGGCGACACGGGTGCGGCGCCTTCCGTGTTCTTCCGAGTCGACGACATGGAGACCGCACTGATGCGAGTCCGCGAACTCGGCGGGTGGGTGGACGACGTGGACGTGGAGGGCGACGACGAGTCGGTGGCGCGCTTCGGTCGCTTCACGCTCTGCAGAGACGATCAGGGCTCGTCGTTCGGGTTGCATCAGCCGCCCGGATGACCATCGGCACACGCCCGACAGGCCGTGCCCTCCACCCAGGGGGGAGGGGCAGAGGGCACGACCCCTGCAGCATGCCCCATCATCGGGCCCGTGGCTCCCTCCGGACACGACAATGGTGATTCCGAAGCGGGCGGCGAGGGTCAACCGTGTCGTGACCAACCGCGTCGCCGGGCACGTCGCCGGCTGCCCGGGTTCGGGATAGTGCAGCACCGAGGCCGGCGATCAGGGCGTCCGTATCGAACGCCGATCAACGTGTTCCGCGTATCGGGCGGCTACGTCGCTGCTCTCACCTACGGCACCGACACCGACTGGGTGAAGAACGTGCTGGCGGCCGGAGGGTGTGAGCTGGAGGTGCGGCGACGGCGCGTCCGGCTCACCGATCCGCGCGTCGTCCACGACGAGACGCGACACGACATGCCGCTCGGCGTGCGCAGACTCCTCGCGGTGCTGGGCGTCACCGACTTCCTCTACCTCGCGGTCGCCCCACCCCTGCCGGCTCGATCCTGACGATGCGATGCTGCGTCTCGTGCGGGTGTGGGAGGACGTACCGGAGACCATGACGGCGTGGGTCGTCCACGAACCGGGTCCGGTCGGTGGCGGTCCGCTGCGTCGGGTGACGATCCCGGTCCCGCAACCAGGTGCGGGCGAGATCCTCGTGCGGGTCGAGGTGTGTGCCGTCTGCCGGACGGACCTGCACCTCGCGGAGGGCGATCTTGAACCCAGGGCGCCCGACATCGTTCCCGGCCACGAGGTCGTCGGTCGGGTCGTTGCCGCTGCGGACGACGTCACCGGCTTCGGGCACGGTCAGCGGGCCGGCATCGCATGGCTGCGGTGGACGTGCGGCCGATGCCGATACTGCCGACGCGGCGACGAGAACCTCTGCCCGTCGTCGCGCTACACGGGGTGGGATGCGCACGGCGGCTATGCCGAGTATGCGGTGGTGCCCGCCGCGTACGCGTACGCGCTCCCGGACGGGTACACGGCCGAGGAACTGGCGCCGCTGCTGTGTGCCGGGATCATCGGCTACCGAGCGCTGAGACGCTCGGCACTGCCCGCGGGCGGACGGCTCGGTGTGTACGGCTTCGGCGCCTCCGCCCATCTGGCCACACAGGTCGCGCTCGCCGAGGGAGCGACCGTGCATGTCCTCACGCGCGCCGCAGCTGCCCGGGAGCTCGCACTGTCGCTCGGGGCGTCGTCGGCCGCCGGTGCCGACGACGAACCACCGGAGCCGTTGGACGCCGCCATCCTGTTCGCCCCCGTCGGCGACCTGGTTCCCGTGGCCTTGGCGGCCCTCGACGCGGGTGGGACGCTCGCAATCGCCGGCATCCACCTCAGTGACATCCCGACGTTGGACTACCAGCGCCACCTGTTCCGTGAGCGGCAGGTGCGCAGCGTCACCTCGAACACCCGCGACGACGGACGGGCGTTCCTCGCCTTCGCGGGACGGCAGCACCTGAAGGTGACGACGACGCCGTACCCGTTCGACGCCGCCGACCAGGCGCTCGCCGACCTCGCAGCCGACCGCGTCAACGGCGCCGCCGTCCTGCGCGTGCGCGGGTGAGCACGGCCACTACGCTGAGCGCGGCGTGGCGATGTCGCCGGACCAGGAAGCGGCTGTCGAGAGGGCGGTGGAGCGTGGCCGAACGACTGGTCACCGAACGACTGGTGCTGCGGTCCTGGCGGCTCGACGACGCCGACGCCGCGCTGGGCATCTACGGGGACGCCGAGGTCGCCCGCTGGCTGAGCCCGGCGATGGACCAGGCGCCCGATGAACCCGCGATGCGCCTGCTGCTGCAGCAGTGGGCCGCCGAGGACTCCCGGATGATCCCTCCTGCTGGACGCTGGGCCATCGAGTCGAGGGACGACGGTCGCCTGGTCGGCGGCGCGATCCTCCTTCCGCTACCACCGGGCGACGTCGACCTGGAGATGGGTTGGCAGTTGCACCCGTCCGCATGGGGACACGGATATGCGACCGAGGCGGGTCGCGCGATCGCACGATGGGCATTCAGCCAGGGGATCGACGAGGTTCTCGCCGTGGTCCGCCCAGCCAACCGTCGGGCCGAGGCGACCGTTCGCCGGATCGGAATGGAATGGGTCGGCGAGACGGAGAAGTACTTCGGACTGCGGCTTCAGGTGTACCGGCTGCGACCGCCGGATCTGGCCCCGGCGTCCCCGGCGTAGCCGCAGGTCAACCGACCGGAATTGAAACCGTCGACGCGGACGAGGTCCGACGTGAGGTCGGAGCTGTCCAGCAGTACTGCTCCACCAGGTCCGTGCGGATGACTCATCGGGCACCTGCCGCCACTGTGGCCCAGATGCCGGTGCCTGCGGTGTGCCGCGCGTAGTCACTGAAGCTGCGCGGCGGGCGGCCGAAGGCCCGCTGCACGCCGTCGCTCAGGTGGGCGTTCCGGCCGTCGAGCACCTCGGTGAACAGATACGTCAGCAACGCGACGATGTCGGGCGGCACCTGCTGCTCGGCGAGCATGGCCGTGTACTCCGCCATGGTCACCGGCAGCAGCCGGACCTCGCGTCCGGCGGCGACAGCGATCTCAATCACCGCGTCGTCGAAGGTCAGCAGGTCCGGCCCGGTCAGCTCGTACACCTGGCCGGCGTGCTCGTGCCCGGTGAGCGCGGCGACGGCCACGTCGGCTATGTCCTCGGCGTCGACGAACGGCTCCGGTACGGCGCCCACCGGCAGGGCCAGCTCTCCGGCCAGGATGCCGTCGAGCAGGTAGTTCTCGCTGAAGTTCTGGTTGAACCAGCTTGCGCGCACGATCGTCCAGTCCGCGCCGGCCTGCTCGACGGCCCGCTCTGCGCGTTGCGCCTCGTCCTCGCCCCGCCCGGAGAGCAGCACCAGCCGCCGGACGCCGGCCCGCACCGCGACGTCGGCGAAGTCGGCCACGGTGTCGGCCGCGCCCGGCACTGCCAGATCCGGGAAGAATGACAGGTAGGCTGCGCCGACGCCGCGGACAGCCGGCCCCCAGGTCGAGCGTTCGGCCCAGTCGAACGGCGGTTGGCCGGCTCGCGACCCGACCCGAATGGGCTGTCCGCTGGCCGCGAGCCGTTCCGCGATCCGGCGGCCGGTCTTGCCTGTGCCGCCCGTCACGAGGATCGTTTCAGGCTTTCCGGTGGGGCGGGACTGGATGTGATGGATGTGGTCGTGAGTGGTCATGCCCTCCATGAAACGCGTCGGCGACGAGAGTTCCCATAGCTGGGAACCGCACATCCATGTCCGAGCGTCTCAGCAGAGACGGTGGAAGACATGCTGGTCACCATGTTCCATCCCGGCTGGCCGCTCATGCGGAGGCGGTACGGGCGTCGCGGGTCCGTTTCCACCCGACGTCCAAGGCGATGCTCAGGAGCAGGATCACCGCCAGTGCCACCGCGGTTGCCGGCTCGTCGACCAGCGTCGTGAACGCAAACGTCACCAGTACGACAACCGTTGCCACGATGGCAAGAACCAGCACCGGTGCGCGCGCACCGGTCTCGGCGCGGACGCGGAGATGGCCGGCGGTCACGAGCGTGAAGACGACCAGCGCAATCGCGCTTCCGATCGAGGCGATCGATGTCAGGTCGAACCCGATGGCCAGGACGATGGCCACAGCGGCCGTGACCAGAATGCCGGCTGGTGCTCGACCGCCGAAGCGGCGCCCGAGCAGAGGGGGAAACTGGCCGGTCGTCGCCATCTGCTCGCACAGTCCCGCTGCGGGATACAGCCCGGCGTTGGTGGCACCGGCGGTAGCGAACAAGGCCGTGACGCTCATCAGCCAGTACCCGGCCGTACCGAGAACGGGCTCGGCGGCGACCGCCAATGCGGTGCCTCCGGATTCGATCACCTCGTCCACGGCGAGCGTGCCGAAGACCCCCAAGGCGACTGCCACGTAGACCACGGTGGCGATGCCGAGTGCCAGGTACACGGCTCGGGGGAGTTGACGCGATGGGTTGGCCAGGTCCTTCGCGGTGAATGTGATGACACCGAATCCCAGGAAGGCGAAGAAGGTCAACGCGACACTCGACACGATGGCACGCAGCGACGGATATCCGGAGAACGCCAGGAGGTCGGGGTCGATGTTCGCGAGCGTTGCGATCGCGAACACAGTGAGGATGCCGATCACGACGATGACCACGATCGTCTGTGCCTTGGCCACGGCCTGCGAGCCGAGGATGTTGAGGGCTGCCATGACGAGCACGACCAGCACGGCAAAGGCCTTGGTCCATGCCGCGCTTCCGTCCGCAAATGCGGCGCTGGCGTAGCTGCCGAACGACACGGCGACCATGCCGGTGATGATCGCGTTCGCAGCCAGCAGCAGCCACGCAATGACGCCCGTGACGTGCCCGTTGCCATAGCCCCTGACGACATACTCGAGCAGCCCCCCCGCCGAGGGATACCGCGCACCGAACTTCGCGAAGGAGTATCCCTGCAGGCCGGCGATGGCGCCCGCGATCAGGAACGAGAGCCAGACTGCCGCGCCGGCCACCTCTCCGGCTGCGCCGAGCAGAGCAAAGATTCCGGCGCCGACCATGGCTCCCACGCCGATGAATGCGGCCTGACGAACGGAAAGCGTGGCTGAACTGCGGTCACCGACACTCATGCGATCTCCCGGCAGTCGGAGTCTGAGACCGGCCGCTCAGTTATCTGAGAATGCTCCGCGCAGTCTCTGCTCCTGCTCCTCGCTGAGGTCCGTCGAGATCAACTCAGGTTTCATTCCCACGAACTCCAGCTTGACCCTGCCCATCGCGGCGTGGTCCGACAGCAGGAACAGCGCCGACGTGCCCGGCGTGACCTTGTCCTGGACCGAGCGGATGAAGTCGTGGTCGATGCCGGTATCAGCGAAGTGGCTCGCAAGCGCTCCCACGCCGGCCCCGACCGCGGTGCCCAGGAGCGGCACGAAGAACAGCACGCCGAACAGCAATCCCCAGAAGGCGCCCCAACCAGCCTTACCGCCGGTGACCTCGGTCAGGTGCCGGGTTCGGGGCTTCTTCTGGTCATGCCCCCAGCTGACGGTGGCCGCGTCCTCGATGTCGATGTCACCCTCCCTGGCCATCCGCAGCAGGATCGCCTCGGCCCGCTCGGCACCATCCGGGCTGTCGAATCGCCATACGGTAAGAGCAGCCATCACGCCTCCTTCTCGAGGCCCGCCGCAGTCCGGCCAGACCCGTCGTCAAGGTACTCCACAGCTGGCATCTCGAGTCCGGCCTGACAACGGTTGGCTCTGGCTTGCGCAAACACGCCTCTGCCTGGTGCAGTGCCCACCCACGCGGGCAGGATCACGTCATGACGTTTCTCGGTGAGAATCCTGAGGTCAGTGCCCGCTTCCGTCCGCTGTCGTCGGTCGAGCGGCCACCGGTGGAGTCGCCGTCCTGGTTCGTCGCGCCCGGGTCAGTCACCAACGGGCAGTACGGCCTGTTTCGGTACGAGGTGAAGCCACTGGCCGGGCCACAGGCGCACATGCACCGAACCTTCTCCGAAGCGTTCTACATTCTCGATGGCACGATGCGGCTGTTCGATGGCGCCGACTGGGTGGACGCGTTCCCCGGTGACTTCTTGTACGTGCCCGAGGGTGGAATCCATGCGTTCCGCAACGAGGGCGACGTAGTCGCCACGATGCTCATCCTGTTCGCGCCGGG
>DASRTE010000094.1:0-11657 GCA_035656095.1 Jiangellaceae bacterium | reverse complement strand
AGGGACCTGCTCGTCGACTCGTTCGCCATCCGGCCGACGACGGCCACCCACCTGCGGCTCGAGGTGGTGACCACGCAGTGCACCGGCGGCCCGGACTTCGCCGGTGAGCAGGACGCCGATCCGCGGGCGAACACCGACTGCAGTACGGCGAGCTCGCAAGCGTTCATCGTCCGGGCGGCGGAGTTCCAGGCGTTCGCCCAGTAACGGGCTGACGTACGGGGAGGCGGGCAGACCGGCCCGCCCTCCCCCGTCGCGGTAGACGGCCCGCAGCGCCGGGCTGTCTACCACACCGATCAATGACACGTCGCCTGTCAGACCGAGCGCTGGTACGACCGGAAGGCCCTGGTGGCGATCCAGCCCATGAGCAGCGCGACCGCCAGCAGGCCGCCGAGCCGGGTCAGCACGGCTGGCCATTCGGGGTTCGCCGACAGCGCTTCTCGGCTGGCCGCCACCGCCCAGTCCACCGGGTTGTAGCCGGCGACGGTCTGGATCCACTCGGGCGCTGCCTCCTTCGCCATCATCGCCGACGACAGGAAGCACAGCGGCAGCGTCAGCATCGTCGAGAACCCGATCAGCGACTCGCGGGTTCGGACCAGCAATGCCATCCCGTTGGAGAGCGAGCTGAACGCTGCGGCGAGCATGATTGCCGCGAGGAGCATGACCGCCACGCCCGGCGCGCCA
The DNA here is from genome assembly GCA_035656095.1 of Jiangellaceae bacterium. Taxonomy (GTDB): domain Bacteria; phylum Actinomycetota; class Actinomycetes; order Jiangellales; family Jiangellaceae; genus DASRTE01. Next base: position 10,976 of record DASRTE010000094.1, on the reverse strand, counting down.
CCCTCGTAGTCGGCGCCGAGCAGCAACCCGACCACGACGATGACCAGGGCCTGGATGACGATCGTGACTGCCTGGTTCGCCACCGACGAGGTCATCATCGCCCCGCGGCTGACCGGCGAGGACAGCATCGTGTCCATGACGCCCCGGTCCATGTCCTCGATGAACCCCATGCCACTCCACCCGCTGGTGAACAGCACGGTCATGACCACGACGCCAGGGATGAGGAAGTCGATGTATGCACCGCCGCCGAAGCCCGGCACCTCCACGACCCGCTTGAACAACTGGCCGAACAGCAGCAACCAGATCATCGGCTGGATCAGCATGATCACGACGAACGCGGGCTGCCGCCCGGTCGCCCGGAGCAGGCGCCCGGTCAGGTATCCGGTGTGCGCCACCATGGTGCTCATCGGTTCTTGCCTTCCTCGGCCGCGAAGGAGCGGCCGGTGTACTGCAGATAGACGTCGTCCAGCGACGGCCGGGCGACGGTGATGGAGGCGACGGGCGCACCCGCGGCCTCGAGCGCGGCCAACACTGAGGGCACCGCGCTCGCTCCGTTGTCGACCCGGGCCCGCACGACACGTCCGTCCACGGTGACCTCGCGGGCGCCGGCGACCCGCTCGATCGCGGCCCGTGCCACGCCCAGGTCGGCGTCCGCTGCCAGTTCGGTGACCACGGCGTCGCCGCGGAGTTCGTTCTTCAGCTGTTCCGGCGTGCCCTGGGTCACCAGTTCGCCACGGTCGACGATGGCCAGCATGTCGGCGAGCTGATCTGCCTCGTCCAGGTAGTGGGTGGTGAGCAGGATGGTCAGCCCTTCCTGAGCAGCCAGGCGGCTGATCTCGGTCCACACGTCGGCCCGCGCCTGAGGGTCGAGTCCGGTGGTCGGCTCGTCCAGGAACAGCACGCGTGGTCGGTGCACGAGTCCCATGGCGACGTCGAGCTTGCGCTGCATGCCACCGGAGTAGGTGCGAACCGTGCGGTTCGCGGCCTCGAGGAGCCCGAAACGATCCAACAGTTCGGCGACTCGGGCCTTGACCGCCGCGCCGCGCATGCCGTGGATCCGGCCGGCGAGCAGCAGGTTCTCCCTTCCGGTGGCCTGCGGATCGGCGCCCGGTCGCTGGGTGACGACGCCGATCGCCCGGCGGACGCCGTCCGGTCTGCGCAGCACGTCCATGCCGGCAACCGAGGCCGTCCCGGACGTGGGCAGCGTCAGTGTGGTGAGGATCTTGACGGTGGTCGACTTGCCGGCACCGTTGGGCCCGAGCAGGCCGAAGACGGTGCCTGGTGGCACGGCGAAGCTCAGCCCACCGAGCGCGGTGACGTCGCCGTAGTTCTTGACCAGGTCTGTTGCCTCGACGGCCGGCGCCGCGCTGGCTGTCGGGGCGGGTGGCGCAGCCGTGGCAGCGCCGACGTGGAGGTTCATGTCCGGTCTCCTCAGCGTTTGGGTACTCGTGGGTGCGGAGGCCGGTCTTGTACGCGTCCTGGCCTATCGTGGTGCGTGCGCCTTGGGCGCCAGGTCGCATGCCGGCCGGCCCGGGGAGTTCGGCCCCGGCGAGTGTTGCCGCACCCGCCGGGGCCGGTGTCGATCAGTCGACGCTGCGCAACTTCACCTCCGCCTCCTTCCAGTCCTGCTCGGTGGGCAGTTCGCCGGTCTCGTGGGCGCGACGCCAGAGGTCGACGTCTTCGAGGGAACCGTCCCGGATGCCCGCGACCAGCCGGTCGACGAAGGCCAGCTCGGCTCGCCGGATCTCCTGCAGGTAGTCGATCTCGATGACGAACAGGTACGGCAGCTTCTGCCTGGCGAGGTCGTCGAGCACCGCCCTCGTCGCGACGATCTCGGTGTCGAGCCGGGTCCGCCGCGTCTGCAGCAAACGGAGCACCTCGTCCGGTGGCAGACCGGGCATCAGCGACAGCGCCGCCTCGAACTGGGTGTACTCCTTGACCGGTATCGCGAGCAGGTCGCTGAGCCAGTCGACGAACTCGGTGCGCCCGGCGTCGGTGATCGCATAGATCGTGCGCTCGGGTCGCCGTCCCTCACGGATCGTCTCCTGGACCTCGATCAGCTGGTGCCGTTGGAGCGACTCGACGACGGAGTACAGCGAGCCGTAGTTGAGCTTGATGCTCTCCTCCTTGGCTCGCTCACGCAGCGTGTTCGACATCTCGTAAGGGTGCATGGGTCGCTCGGTGAGCAACCCGAGCACGGCCAGTGCGAGCGGGTTGGACACCCGACGTTTTGCCATGGCAAACGCTCCACTCCGTATATCCGACACAGAGTATTTGCTACCGAGCGCTCGATGTCAAGTAGTACACAGGAATCGCCTACGGACCCACGTCTCGACCCGGTGGCGATGGGCCGCGAAGATGGACCGATGACGCCGCAGTCGGGTTCGGATCCAGGTTCGGCCGGCCAAAAGCGGCAACTGGACAAGATCGCCGATGATCTCTACGCGCTGCGACCGGACGCATTCATCGCCGCCCGGGACGAGCAGGTTGCCCTGGCCCGCGCCGAGGGTCGACCTGCGCTGGCTCGAGATCTGGCCAGGCTGCGCCGCCCGACGCAGAGCGCGTGGCTGCTCAACCTGTTGTGGAGGGACCAGAGCGACACCGTGGAAGAACTCCTGAAGATCGGTGACGAGCTCCGCCGCGCCCATGCGCGAGGATCCGGCTCGGATCTGCAGAAGATCGCGGCCCGGCGTCGCGACATCGAGGCCGGCCTGCTCCGCCGGTTGCGGGCGATCGGTTCTGGCGAGGGAGTCGACGTCACGGCGAACATGTCGCGGGAGGCGGAGGAGACACTGACTGCTGCCCTCGCCGAGGCTGAGGTCGCCGACGAGCTCCGCTCGGGGAGGTTGGTACGGCCCGCCTCGTACTCGGGTTTCGGCGCGATCCTGTCCGCCGTACCCGCAGGGCCGGCTACTGCGGAACCGCGTGGTCAACGCTCTGGCCGCCGGCGAAAGGCGGCCACCGTCGAGGACGAAGGCGGCGTCGATCGCGACGAACAGATGGAGCGGCAACGGCGGGCGGCAGCCGAGGAAGCCGTGGCTGAGGCGCGCGAGATTCTCGACGCGCTGACCGGCGACTTGGCCGAGCAGGACAATGCCCTCGGCGTTGCGGACCAACGCTGTGACGAACTCCGCGAGCAACTCGCCGAACTTGAGCAGCAGGTCGATACCGTTCGTCAGGAGCTCACGGCGGCCGAGCGGGGAGCCAAGGTCGAGGCTCGCCGCATGGCTCACGTGCAGAAGGCCTACGACGAGGCACGAGCAGAGCTGGAACGCGTCGAGGCGGTGTTGGACGACCTGTGAACGTGCCGCTCGGGACCGACGGACACCGGCAACGCGTGATCATGGCCAGCGACTACGGTGGCAGTGCGTAGCGGAGGGACACAGCGTTGCCGTTCACGGGGAGTCATCCGGCCGCGGTCCTCCCCCTCATGCGATGGGGGCTGGTGCCATCGGCCCTGGTCATCGGCAGTATGGTGCCCGATTTACCCTACTTCATCGGACGCGGCATCAGTGACCACGAGACCCACACGCTTACCGGGGCTCTGACGCTCGACGTGCTCCTCGGGGGCATCGCGTTCCTGGTCTGGCAGGCGCTGCTCGCGCCACCCACGGTCGCGCTGGCCCCCGCCGGGATTCGCGCGAGGCTGGACCCTCGGCTTCCGCTCGAGCCACTCGCGCATCTGCGGACTGTCCGGGGTGTCGTGGTAGTGGCCGTCTCGCTGGCCCTCGGTGCGCTGACCCACGTGGCGTGGGACGCGTTCACTCACGCCAACGGTTGGGGCGTCGCGCGGGTCGACTGGCTCGCGCGCCAGTACGGACCTCTTGCCGCGCACCGCTGGGCGCAGTACCTCAGCGGAGTGCTGGGAGCCGTGGCGATCGTCGTGTGGGTCGCCCGCTGGTACCGAGACACCCCTCCGCGGGCGGCCGTCCGCCGGATCACGCCACTGAGCCCTGGTACGGCCCTGGTGGTATGGCTCGGACTAGTGCTGGTCGCGCTCGGTGGGGCCGTCGTCGGTGGGTTCCGGCCCTTGCTGCGAAGGGGTGGTCCGGACTGGTCGGAAGTCGGCGTGGACGCGGTCACGCGGGCCGGGTCCGCCGTCGGTGTGACCATTCTCGTCCTGTCGATCGTCTGGGTCGTGCACGACCGGATGCTGCGGGCCCGCCGCCAGGTGCCGTGAGTTACCACCCCACCTCGTGGCAGCCGGTGTGCGACCTGGGCTCGACCTGGAGGGTTGCGTGAGCGACCCCGTGCTGGTCACGCAGCACGTCGCGGGCCCGGTCCAGGACCTCGTGGGCGTCGGCGCCGTCGACGGTGACCAGGTGCGCGGTCGCCACGTTCATTCCCGACGTGAGCGACCACAGATGCAGGTCGTGAACGTCATGGACGCCCTCCGTGGCCGCGAGGGCGGCTGCGACGTCGTCCGCCCGCATGCCGGCCGGCACGTGCTGGGCGAGCACGGCGAACACCTGGCGGCCGAGCCCGATCGCCCGGACCACGACGAACGCACCGATGACCAGCGCGATCGCCGTGTCCCAGGTCGCGTCTCCGGTGGCGGCCACCAACCCGGCTGCCACCAACACGCCGACAGAGCCGGCAGTGTCGGCGAGGACCTCGAGGTAGGCGCCCCTGACGTTGAGGCTCTCGGCTGCGCCACCGCGCAGCAGCAGCAGCGCCGTCAGGTTGACCAGGAGGCCGAGCCCGCCGACGGCGAACAGCGGCCAGGCCGCGACCTCCGGCTCGGATCCGATGCGGCGGACCGCCTCGGTCACGACATATGCGGCAACACCGAGCATGAGCAGCACGGCCAAGCCGGACGCGAAGACCTCGGCCCGGTACGAACCGTAGGTGCGGCGGCCGGTCCGGTCCGGACGGATGGCGATCCTGGTGGCGACCACCGCGGCTCCGAGCGCCACGACGTCGGCGGCCATGTGACCGGCGTCCGAGAGCAACGTCAACGATCCCGACGCCAGTGCGGCCGCCGACTCGACGACGAAGAACGTGGCGACGATGGCGAACGAGACCGCCAGTCGCCAGCGGTGCCGGGCTCCCGCGTGGCCGTGCACGTGACCGATGCTCATCACCGGGGTTCCTCGTGCCGGGTGTGCTCACGGGACAGGTCGAGGAGCATGCGCACGTGGGCGTCGGCGAGGCGGTAGAAAACCAACCGGCCGTCGCGCCGCCCGACCACGGCGCCCGACGCGCGGAGCAGGCGCAGAGCCTGCGACACCGTCGACTCCTGGGCATCGACCGCCGCCGCGAGGTCCGACACGCACATCTCGCCGACCTCGAGCAAGGCGTAGAGCAGCCGTACCCGGGTCGGATCACCGAGCAGCCGGAACAACTGCGCCAGCGAGGTGAGGCCGTCCGGGCCCAATGCGCGCTCGCGGGCCAGGTCGACCCGTTCCGGCTGGACGTACGGCGCACCGACACGCAGATCTCGAACTCCCACAGCACCTCTCAACATATGAGCAGATGCTCAGATGATTGCCCGCGTCGACGTCGCCGGTCAAGTCGGCATCAGCGTGACCTGCATTCCGGCCACCTGGGACGGCTCGAAGCAGGATCTGCGCCCCCTAGGCGGAACCGGAGAGGCGGTCGGCCAGGTAGGCGAGCTTCGCCCGCTGGTCCCGCGCGGAGTAGAGGTAACGCGTCCACGCCTGCTGCTCATGAAGGACCACGCCGAGTTCCCAGACGCAGATGACTTCCAGGTGAGGGCCCTGAACCACTGGTGCGAAGCCGCTGCCGTCGTTGGTGTAGACGGACTCCCACATCTCGTTGACGTTGCGCCACGTGCAGACGATGAGGAAGTAGAACGACTCCCCACACAGGTGGAGGATGGCGAAGCCCAGTTCGCCGGATATCTCCAGCCGGCCCGCTTCGGCCTCGGCCCGGAGGAAAGCCCGCGCTTCGTCACGGATCTCACCGGAGACCATGGCGTCCTCCCGGCGGACCTCGTACCACTTGAGGTGGGCGGCCGGCAGAACGAGATCGTCACCCGGCGTGATGATCTTGGGATGGTGGCGGTACTCGGCGGGCACGTTGCCCAGGTCGGCGATGCTGACGGTGGTCATGTCGTGACGGTAGACACCAGGACCGACAGATATCGGCGACGGCGTGACGGGGCTTCATCACTCCTCCTGCATGGCGGCGAGGAGACGGTCGAGTACGCGGCACGCGCTCGTCAGGTCCGCCTCGCCGATCCTGGCGCCAAGCGGCCCGGCTGGAACTCCGAGCGGATCGCGGCCGCATGGGCCGAGCTCATGCGCCGCCTGGGCTAGGCGTCTGCACGGACACCCACAGGCGTGGCGGCGTTCGCGGAGGACGTCGCCATCCGCCGTTACGGCGAAGCGTCCGCCAACATCGTCCACTGGTCGGACTTCGATCGCGCTGGCCACTTCGCGGCCATGGAGGTGCCTGACGTGCTCGTCGGCGACGTACGCGAGTGCTTCCGCCCCTGCGCTGAGCGCGGTCAGCCGCTGAGGAAGCGGTTGTCACCGCCGCTGCGCTCGACGCACGGCACGGGATGATCGTCGGCCGGCGGGGCCACACTCTGCGCGGTCTCGGCGATCCACACGACACCGACGACGAGCAGGGCCACCGCGAAGACGACGGCCCACCCGGATCTCCGGCCGCCGATCCCCAGGGCCAGGCCGATCAACGCCAGCACCGTCGACCCCACGAAGGCCCAGGTGAGTCTGGACTCCGAAACCGCGAGCTCCTCGGCTGTGGCGACGTCGCCGAGGAAGGTGAGGGTGGGTTCGGCGGCCCACAGCAGGAGGATCACGCTGGCGACGATCCACAGCAGGAACAGGACGACGAAGGCGGACCAGGGCGCCCGCCTCCGTGCGCCGTCCTGGTTCGGGGTCGCGCCGGTGGTAGCCGACATGACGGCGACGATACGACGGGGTTCGGCCGCGAGCCGTGGCCACGCCGGGCCGGCCGGCGCATAGGTTGTCGTCCGAACCCCCCGGTCGGAAGCCGAGCCGGCGTCCCGCCGACAGGAGGCCGCTGTGGCCCGAGCGCTTCGGCTGGCGACGTTCAACATCCACCACGGCGTCGGTGCCGACGGCCTGCTCGACCTGGGGCGCACCGCCTCGGTCATCGACGAGACCGGGGCCGACGTCGTCTGCTTGCAGGAGGTCGACCGGCACTGGGGAGCGCGCAGCGGGTTCGGTGATCAGCCCGCGTGGCTCGCCGGACGGCTGGGCCTGCACGCTGCGTATGGCGCCAACGTGGACCTCGATCCGGCGGCTCCAGGTGCTCCGCGTCGGCAGTACGGCATGGCCACGCTGTCCGCCTTTCCGATCCGGCACAGTGTGCACACGCTGCTGGTGCACCCGTTGGGCGGCGAGCAGCGGGGATTGCTCGACGTCAGCCTCGACGTCGACGGCCGCCTTCTCCGAGTGCTCAACACCCATCTCGAATACGGTTCCCAGGTCGAGCGTCTCGAACAGGCCGCAGCCATCGCCGACGCAGTGAGGAACGGGCCGGCACCGGTCGTCCTGCTGGGTGACCTCAATGCCGGCCCGTCATCGCCGGAGGTTGCCCGCTTGAGCGACGTCATGTCCGATGCGTGGGCCATGGGAGGGGTCGGAAGCGGGTTCACCTTCGACGCGGTGAGCCCCCGTCGGCGCATCGACTACGTGATGGTCGGCGACGGTGTCGCCGTCGGGTGGGCGCACGTTCTACCCACCACCCACGCGTCGGACCACCGGCCGGTGGTCGTCGACGCCGTCCTCGACGACGAATGAAGCGACCGGCAGCGGACGGTTCCAGCGCCGGGGGCCGTGCCGCCGAAGCGTCACGCACGTGCGCGAGCCGAACCCCTCACCTCGAGTTGGTCGAGCAGGGCCTGGGTCGCGGCGGCGACGGAGTCGACGGCGCGGCCGAACGCGTCGGCATTGTGCGCCGCCGGTGCATGGAAGCCGCTGATCTTGCGGACGTACTGGAGCGCGGCCGCTCGGACGTCGGTGTCGCTGACGTGCTCGGTGTAGGGCTCTCGGAGTGTCTTGATGCTGCGGCACATGCCATCAAGCCTACGCTGTGGCGCCGGGCCGTCAGCCGACCGCGGTTGCCGTGACCACGACGTTGTCGGCGTAGCCGGTCTCCCGGTCGAAGGAACCGCCGCAGGTGATCAGGTGCAACTCGGAGTCGGGGGTCGGCCCGTATACGGCGTCGGTGGGAAACGCGTGCTTCGGATGGCGGGTCACCGAGGAGACCGCGAACGACACGATCCCCCCGTCGCCGCTCTCGACGTCGATCACGTCTCCGACCTCGAGGTCATCGAGGTCGGTGAAGACAGCGGGACCGTCGGCGGAGTCCACGTGCCCCATCATGACGGCAGGGCCACGGTCTCCGGGGATGCGGCTGCCGGAGTGCCATCCCACCGTCGACGGGTCACGCGGCGGCGAGAGGGTGCCGTCGGGTTCCAGGCCGACCGCAGCCACGGCGGCCGAGACTCCGATGGCGTCGATCACGACTCGCACGGGCTCGGCACGGATCGCCGCCCTCTCGGCGAACAGGGCACCCGGCCGGACGACGTCGCCGGTCGCACTGACGGCTGCGACCGTCGCCGGACCGCTTGCCCGGTTGCCGTCGTCCGCGATGAGTACCTCGCCGGCAGGCATGACTACCAGCACCGATCCGAGCGCCATCATTGCGGCCGGCCAGGCACGCCATCTGGTCCGACGCCGACGGTGCCGTGCGGTCGCGGCCCGCGGGCGAGATCGCACTCAGCGCTCCATTGAACGCCGCGGCCGACGCGCGGCGAGCAGGCCGAACAGTCCGGCCGCGAGCACCACGAGACCGATGGGCCGCCCCGAAGCGTTGGACAGCGTCCCGATCGAACCCCCCAGTCCCGCTTCGACGCCGCCGGAGGGGATCTGCCGCGCTGCGGCAAAGTCGAGGATCGAGACGATCCCGAGCCCGCCGGACAGGTCTCGGACGACGACGGTGTACGTGCTCCCCGCGCTCAGTTCCAGGGTCTGTTCGGCGGTCGGGCCGGGGGATTCGACCCGGACGACGGCGGCGCCAGCCGGCACGCCGCGGTAGTCGGTGGCGGCCGTGAACTCGAGATCCGAGCCCAGCGCGATGTCGCCGAGGGTGACCGTGTCGACCTCCGGCGCGGTCATCGCCGCGTGGATGACGCGGACCTTGCTCTGCCCGGCAGCAGGGGCCTCGAGGTCGTCGGTGAGCGTCACCAGGCGAAGATCGGCATTCTGGCCCATTCCGGCGACGGTGGCTGCCGAGTCGGCGAGGACCTGGACGGTCGTGGACAGGACGGCCGGCTCGTTCGCCGGCGCGCCGGCGAGGCGCATCGCAACGGTGTAGGAGCCTTCGGGCACCTGTTGGTACGGCGAGAACATGCCGTATGCGACTCCACGCAGGACCGTCGGGTCGTCGGCGTCTCCGAACGACGACAGGTAGACGTCGACCTCCGGAGTATCCGGCGACAGGTGGGCGAGCCGGATCCAGCCCGGCGCAGGCGCTGCCTGTGCTGGAAGGTTCATGGTGGCCGAGGTTGCGACGAGGCCGAGGACGACCACGACGGCGCGGACGGCGGAACGGATCACTGTGTCTCCCAGGGGTGTGACCGGTGCATGGGTCAGGAGGGGAAGAGTCCGGCGGGTTCGGGGGTGCGGTAGGCGAGTCGGAGGTACGCGACGGAGGACTTGCGGCGAACCTGCAGGTGGTCCGGCCGTACCCGTGGCTGCTGGTCGAGCCAGTCGAGGACCACGTCCACGTCGGACACGGCCAGTTCCAGTTCCGGCGTACCGCCGGGGGCGGCGGGTGTGACGTCGACCGCAGTCAGATATCCCTCCGTCGCCAGGGCGGCCAGGACGATGAGGACGCGACCGTCGACCGCGCCCTCCCGAAGGATGGCGCCGGCGGCGGGTGACACGTCGATGTCGGTCCGCTCGGCGATCTCGCTCCCGGCTGCCGCACGTCCCAAGGACGCTGTGCGGTCGGGCCCATCCCGGCTCGACTCCGTGGTCGGCCTGCCGGGCAGCCCCGACGTGTCGACCAAGGCTCGCGGCGAGGTCGGGGGCGCCGCCGTCCCCGGGGTGGCATCATCCGGTCCGATGGCTGCCACGGTCGCTAGCAGGGCGCCGCTGAGCAGACCGGCCGCGACGATCAGAACGGCGATCCACCCTCGTCGGCCGCGCTGTGGGTCGGCGGGCATGCCGCGCTGGGACGCGATGAAGACGTCGCCATGTTCCCGTCGCCGTTGCCTCGACAGCCGGATGGTGTCGACGACGACCTTGTGCCACGGTGCGGCGCGTGGTCCAGCAGGCGGGGGAGGCTGCGGATCCATGTTTGTCATTCGGCGCCGCGGAGCGGTCGGATTGGTGCAGCGCTGTGACGTGGGTCACATAGCGGCGTGGTGGCACGATGTCGCGTCCCGGCACCGGCCCCGGGGGGAGCTGCGCTCCGGTCTCGTGAAGATCGTCGTGCAAACTCCAGCAGGGCGATGAGCGGCGGGTTCCTGCACAACGATCTTCGCGACCGGCGGGACAGCGCGCAAGCGGTCCTCGACGGCTCCGGCCAAATCGTCATGGCGCATCCGTTCTCGTCGGTTCCGCTCGGGTTCGCCGTCATGGGCCGCGAGACGCTGTGGTGGGGTGGTTGTGCGTGGGACTCCTTCGCGCTTCCCCAGATCCTTCCGGACGACCCGGAGGTCCTGGTGTCCACGCGCTGCCCTGGCTGCGGCGCGGCCCTCGCCTGGATCGTCAGCCGCTCCGTGCCGCCGGAGGGCCGCGAGGTTGCCCATTTCCTGGTTCCCGTCGCGCAGATGTGGGACGACGTCGTCCACACCTGTGCCAACCAGCGGCTGTTCTGCTCCGAGTCGTGCATCGACAACTGGATTGCCGAGTCCGGGAATGCGCGCGGGTACGTCATGGACCTGGCGACGCTCTGGCGATTGGCACAGCACTGGTACGACGGCCGCCTCGACCGCGGGTACCGGCGGCGCA
>DASRTE010000093.1:0-72368 GCA_035656095.1 Jiangellaceae bacterium | reverse complement strand
GTCGCCTGGGCACCTGCGCTCGACCTGCGGTGGCACCTCGGCGTCGACGGCCTCTCGCTCCCGTTCGCCCTGCTCACCGCGGTCCTGGTGTTCTGCTGCAGCATCTACACCGTCCGGGTACGGCCGGAGGCAGGACGGCTGCGGGCCTTCGTTGCGGTCGTCCTACTGGTCGAGGTCGGGATGCTCGGCACCTTCCTGGCTCTCGACCTGCTGATGTTCTTCCTGTTCTTCGAGGTCGTACTGGTGCCGATGTGGTTCCTCATCGCGTGGTGGGGCGACCCGCACGACCGCCCGGGCCGGACGTCGGCGGCCACGACGTTCATCCTCTACACCCTGCTCGGCTCGGCGCTGATGCTCGTCGGCTTCCTGGTCGTGCACGCGCAGACCGGAACCTTCGACATGGTCGAGCTCGCCGCCCGCGGCGGTGAGGGCATCTCCGAGGGGGCGCAGCTGCTCGCGGCGGTGGCGATCGTGGGCGGGCTGGCGGTCAAGGTACCGGTCTGGCCGCTGCACACCTGGCTGCCCGACGCACACGCGAAGGCACCCACGGTCGGCTCGGTACTCCTGGCGGGGGTGCTGCTCAAGATGGGTTCGTACGGGCTCGTGCGCATAGCGGTACCGGCCGTTCCCGAGGGTGTGGGCCGGATAGCGCCCGTGCTGGGCGGCCTGGCCGTGGTCGGCATCGTCTACGGCGCGCTGGCCTGCCTCGCCCAGCGCGACCTCAAGCGGCTGGTCGCCTACTCCAGCGTTGGTCACATGGGATTCGTCGTCCTCGGTGTTGCCACGCTGACCCCCGCCGGTCTGAACGGTTCGGTCTACGCCGGAATCGCGCACGGCGTCATCACCGGCCTGCTGTTCTTCCTCGCCGGCGCGATAAAGGACCGGCACGGGACCAGCGAGTTCGACCGGCTCGGCGGCGGCATGTACGCGCGCCTGCCGCGGTTGGGCGCTCTGCTGACCTTCGGCGCCGTCGCCTCACTGGGCCTACCCGGACTGGCCGGGTTCTGGGGCGAGTTGCTGTCGTTGATCGGCGCGTTCCGCCCCGCCGGCCTGCTCGACCGGCCGTACTTCCTGGTCCTGCTCGTGATCGCCCTGGTCGGGCTGGTGCTCACCGCGTGGTACCTGCTCGTGGTCGTGCGCCGGGTCTGCCAGGGCGACGACGTCATCGGCGGACGGCTGCCCGTGCTCGGTGATGTGACCAGGCACGAGGTTGTGTCCTGGGGACCGTTGGTGGCTCTGACCCTGGTGCTCGGCGTCTGGCCCGGCCTCCTGCTCACCCTGGTCGATCCGGCGGTCGCGACGTTGCTGTCGGGAGGTGGCTCGTGACCGGGGCCACGGCCCAGGGCGTCGACTGGGCGGCGGTCGCCCCTCCGGTGCTGACGGCGGCGACGGCCTTGGCGGTTCTGGTGGCCGATCTCTGGTTGCCCAGGCGAGCCGCGGGCGTCCTGACGGCCATCTCGGTCGGCGGCACGCTGGCCGCCCTGGTGGCCGTCGGGCTGCTCTGGGGAGACTCCAGGGCGACGTTCTGCGTCGACAGTGGAACGGGGCCACTGGCGTCGTGCTCGTACGTCGTGAACCCAGTCACGCTGGTCTTCCAGGCGATCGTGCTCGTGGGCACCCTCGTCGTGCTCCTTCTCGCGCACACCGAGATCGCCGCTCCCGCAGACCGTCGGCCGCTGCCCGGCGGCGAGACCGGCTTCCTGGTGCTTTCGTCCGCGACCGGTGCACTCGTGCTGGCGGCCGGTCGGGACCTGGCGACGATCGTGGTGGCGCTCGAGGTGGTGTCGCTGCCCGCCTTCGCCCTGGTCGGACTGCGTCGGCGCGATCCGAGGGGAGCGGAGGGCGCGCTGACCTTCTTCCTGGTGTCGGTCGTGTCGATCGCGGTCATGCTCTACGGCGTCAGCCTGGTTTACGGGGCGACCGGCTCGCTGCACCTGGACCAGATCGCGGCGGCGCTGGCCGATCCGGCGGGGCGCACGTCGCTGGCGACGGCAGGGGTGCTGCTCACCCTGGTCGGGCTGGTCTTCAAGGTGGGGGCGGTTCCGTTCCACTTCTGGGTACCCGACACCTATGCGGGCGCTCCGGTCGTCGTCGCCGCCTACCTGTCGGTGGTGTCGAAGGCGGCCGGCCTGGTCGGCATCGTGGTGGTGGTCAGCCAGGGCTTCCCCGCATACGCCGATGTGTGGGCGCCGGCCATCGCGGTGATCGCGGTGGCCACCATGACGTTGGGCAATGTGGCCGCGCTGCGCCAGCATCGCGCCGTCCGGCTGCTCGCTTGGTCCTCCGTCGCCCAGTCCGGCTACATGCTGGTGCCACTCGGCGTCGCCACCAGCGGCGTGACCGGCAGCCGCTTCGGCGAGGCTCTCTCCGCCGTGATCGCCTACGTGTGCGTGTACGCCGTGGTCAACCTGGCGGCGTTCGGCGTCGTCGCGATCGTGTCGCGACACCGCCCCGCCGGCCTGATCGAGGACTACCGGGGGCTCGCGTACACGGAACCGGCGAGTGCGCTTGCGCTCGGCTTCGGCCTGCTGGCCCTTGCCGGCCTGCCGCCCGGTGTGGCCGGGTTGTGGGCCAAGGTCGTCGTGATCGACTCGGCCGTGTCCGGCGAGGCGGGCTGGCTCGCGGTCGCCGTCGCCGTCAACACGGTGATCGGATTGGCGTACTACCTGCGGTGGACCGCGCTGCTCTTCGCCCGCCCGGTCGCCGGCCGGGAGGCCGTGTCGTACGACGTCCCGGCCGCCTCGGGCATCGCCGTGGGTCTCGCCCTGGCCGTCGGTGTCGCATTCTCCGTGTTGCCGCAGGTCGTGCTCGGTCTGGCCGACGTCAGTGCGGGCCTGCTCGGCTGATCGGCGGCCGGCGCCCGCAGGTACGCGTGAGGGAACGCGCCGGACCGGCGATACGTTTCGAGTTCGGCGCCTCCCACCGCGGATCCCGAGGAGGCGGGACGATCACGAGAGGCACCTGTGCACCACAACGCACTGAGGACCGCCGCACTGCTCGGCCTGTTGTCCGTGCTCGTCCTCTTCGTCGGATCGCTGTTCGGGACGACCGGACTGTGGATCGCACTGCTCGTCGCGCTCGCCACCAATGGATACGCGTACTTCCACAGCGACACGATCGCGCTCCGGTCGATGCGCGCGTACGCGGTCGGCGAGGCACAGCAGCCGGTCATGTGCCGGATCGTCCGTGAGCTGTCGACCACGGCGCGGCAGCCGATGCCCCGCCTCTACGTGAGCCCGACCCAGGCGCCCAATGCCTTCGCCACCGGGCGCAATCCCGGCAATGCCGCCGTGTGCTGCACCGAGGGGGTCCTGTCGATCCTGTCCGAGCGGGAGCTTCGGGCCGTGCTCGGGCACGAGCTCGCCCACGTCTACAACCGCGACATCCTGACCTCGTCGGTCGCGGGCGCCCTCGCGAGCGTCGTCATGTTCCTCGCGAGCTTTGCCTTCCTCCTGCAGCGCGACGACGACGACGGCGGCCCCGGGCCGCTCGGCGCGCTGCTGCTGATGGTGCTCGGGCCGATCGCGGCCTCCGTGATCCAGCTGGCGATCAGCCGCTCGCGTGAGTTCGAGGCCGACGCGGAGGGGGCCCGGTTGACCGGCGACCCGCTCGCCCTGGCCAGTGCGTTGCGCAAGCTCGAGTTGGGCAGCCGCCGGCTGCCCCTCCCGCCCGAGCGCGACCTGGTGACGACAAGCCATCTGATGATCGCCAACCCGTTCCGGCCGGATGGCCTGGCGAAGCTGTTCGCCTCGCACCCACCGATGGCCGAGCGGATCGCCCGCCTCGAGGCCCTGGCCGGCTACCGCCGCTGACCTCCTGGGGCTAGCGGTAGTTGACGAACTGGACGGCGAAGTCGAAGTCCTGCTGCTTGAGAAGGGCGATCACGGCCTGCAGGTCGTCGCGCTTCTTCGACGAGACGCGGACCTCCTCGCCCTGGACCTGCGACCTGACGCCCTTGGGAGCCTCGTCGCGGATCACCTTGGTGATCTTCTTCGCCTGCTCCTGGGTGAGCCCGTTCTGCAGGGTCGCACCGATCTTGTAGAGCTTGCCGGACGCCCGCGGCTCGCCCGGGTCCAGTGCCTTCAAGGAGACACCGCGCTTGACGAGCTTGTCCTTGAACACGTCGAGTACGGCCTTCACCCGGTCCTCGGCCGAGGCCTCCATCTCGACGCCGAAGTCGCCAGCCCAGCGGATCGCCGCCTCGGTACCACGGAAGTCGAAGCGCTGCCCTATCTCCTTGGCCGCCTGGTTGAGCGCGTTGTCCACCTCCTGCCGGTCGACCTTGCTCACGACGTCGAACGAGGACTCGGCCGCCATCTGGTGCTCCCTCCATGTTTCCGCGTTGCCGGCGTTTGCCGCACCGTTGCTGTCCTGCCCGGTCGGTCTGGCCTCATGTATTCTCTCAGCCGGTCAGGATTTCGCCTGACACCAGGCAGGTTGCCCGAGTGGCCAAAGGGAGCGGACTGTAAATCCGTCGGCTTCGCCTACGTTGGTTCGAATCCAACACCTGCCACCCTGTGGCCCTGACCAGCGGAAGGTCGGGGCCACGAGTGTCTTCGGTGGGACGCGAGCTCGTCCGAGGGTTCAAGCGCCACCGCCACCGCTGCCGTCGACCTGGTTCGGGGTCGTCCGCTATGCCGACTGAGGTAACAGCGTTCGCTCGCCGCGCGGTGTCCGTCGCCAACCCTTCGCGAAACGTAGGTACAACGACGGGACCACGAACAGGTTGAGAAACGTCGACGTGGCCAGGCCGCCCAGGATGACCACGGCCAGCGGGTGCTCGATCTCGTGCCCTGGGATCTGACCGGCGACCACGAGAGGAACCAGGGCGAGCCCTGTCGCCAAGGACGTCATCAAGATCGGCGACAGCCGCTCCCGGGCCCCGCGGAGCACCAGCTCAGGCCCGAACGGCACGCCTTCGACGTCCTCCAGATGCTGAAAATGGTTGATCATCAGGATGCCGTTGCGGGCGGCGATCCCGAAGACGGTGAAGAAGCCGACCAATGAGCCAAGCGAGATGATGCCCCCGCTGGCCAGAGTGGCAAGGACTCCACCGACCAAGGCGATCGGCAATGTCAGGAACGACAGGGTGGCCAGCCGGAAGCTGCCGAAGGCGGCCTGAAGTAGCAGGAAGATCGCGATCGCTGCAATGGCACCGAAGGTCAGCAGACGCTGCTGGGCGGCCTGTCGTTCGGCGTGCTCGCCGAGCACCTCAGCGTGTACGCCGAGGGGGAATTGCACGCGCTGCAAGCTGTCCTGGACGTCGCTCACGATCGCACCCAGGTCCGCCCCGTCGCTCACGTTAGCCCCCACGTCGAGTCGCCGAGAGCCCTGGTCGCGCTCGATCTGGTTCGGTGTCGGAGCAACGCGCACGTCCGCGACCTCCTCCAGCAGCACTCGGTCGCCGGCCGGTGTGTCGATCGGCAGTTGTTGGATGCTGGTCAGGCTGATTCGTGTCTCCGGCGTACTCCACACCTGCACGTCGTACGCTTTGCCGCCGCGGAACATGTCGCCGACCTCTTCACCGGCCACCAGCACGCCGGCCGCGCGGCGTACGTCCCCGGGTTTGAGTCCGTGACGTTCGGCGGCAGCAAGGTCTACCCGCACCTCGATCTGGGGTATGTCCACCGCCAGATCCACGTGCTCCTCCACGAGGCCGTCGACCTCTGACAGCGCCTGCTGAACCTCTTGTGCGGTCGCTCGGAGCGTGTTCAGGTCTTCGCCGTAGAGGCGGACCACCACTGCCTCGCTAGCGCCGGTCAGCACCTCCCGAATCCGCTCCTTCAGGTACGTCTGCACGTCCCGGTAGATCCCCGGATACCCGTCGACCACCTCCTGCACGGCAGCTAGCGTCTTGTCATAGTCGACCTCCGGATCGACGCTGATCCAGTTCTCACCGAAGTTGACGCCGACCACCTCGTCCATGAGCAATGCCTGACCGATGTGAGCACCGAAGTTGCGGACACCGGGGATGGCTCGCAGCTCCTCACTGGCCCTGACAGTGACCCGGGTCTCCTCCGGATGGGAGGCGCTGGGATCGGTCACCCAGTGCATGAGGAAGTCGCGTTCCTTGAAGGAGGGCAGCAGCGACTGCCCGAGCAGAGGCAGGGTCGCGGCGCCGGCCAGGAACACGACGCCGACCGCTGCGTATGCCCGGCGCGGCCGGCTGACCACTCGGGCCAACAACGCTTGGTAGCCGCCCTGCAGCCACCTCACCAGCGGGGAATCCCGCCGCTCGAGCGCGGATTTCCGCAGCATGATCAGCGTAAGCGCCGGCGTTACCGTCAGCGCCACCACGAGCGACGCGAGGGTGGCCAGCGTGTAGGAGAGCGCCAGCGGCTTGAAGAACGCTCCGGTCAGGCCGGAGAGGAAGAAGACCGGCAGCGCCGACGCCACGATGATCAAGGTGGCATAGATGATCGGCCCCCGAACCTCGAGGGACGCCTCCAAGATGACCGCCGCCGTCGACTTGCCACTGTGCTCTCGCCGGTTTTGGCGCAGCCGCCGCAGGATGTTCTCGACGTCAATGATCGCGTCGTCGACGATGACGCCAAGGGCGATCACGAGCCCTGCGAGCACCATCGTGTTCACCGTTGTCCCGCGCCAATGGAGGACGAGCACCGCCGCCATCAGCGACAACGGAATCGTCACCACGCTGATCAGGGCGACTCGCCACTCGAACAGGAAGGCAACGATGATGATCACCACGAGCAGGAAGCCGAGCAGCATCGCCAAGCCCAGGTTCTCTATGGACATCTCCACGAACGTGGCCGGCCGGAAGATGGTGGTGTCGACCTCGATGCCGGACAGGCCCGGGGCCAGGTCGGCCATGGCCTGCTCGACACCGCGGGTGATGTCGAGGGTGTTGCCCCAGGGAAGCTTCTCGACGATGAGCATGAGTCCGGGGCCATCGTTGATGACCGCATCGCCGATGAGCGGCTGGTGATCCTCGACCACATCTGCGACGTCCTGCAGGCGAACCGTTCTGCCGTCCTTCTCTGCGACGGCCACCTGAGCCAGCTCGGCAGGCGTGGTGATGGGTTGGACGTGACGGATGCTCAGCCGCTGGTTGGGGGTCTCAACGAATCCGCCGGTGCCGATCAGCGATCCGGTCGAGAACTGGAGCAGGCCGGCGTCCAGCGCCTGAGATGTCGCCGCCATGACCTGTTGCATCGAGACGTCGTGCGCCGCAAGGCGTTCGGGTTCGGTCTGCACCTGGAGCATCTGCAACCGCTCGCCCCAGATGGCGACGTTTGCTACGCCGGGAACGCGGAGCAGACGCTCTCTGATGGTCCAGTAGGAGATCATCGACATTTCGATCAACGATCGTTCCGTCGACGACAAGCCGATCTTCATGACCCGGCTTGTGGCCGACAGTGGCTGGATCATGAATGGGGGACTGGCCCAGGTGGGAAGCTGTGACGTCACCGCGTCGATGCGCTCCTGGACCAGCCGCCGAGACTCGAGCAGGTCGGTGCCCGGCTCGAAAATGAGCTGGATCGACGAGAGCTGGGGCACCGACTTGGATCGAATCTCATCGAGGTTTTCCACGCCCTGCAGAGCCTGCTCGAGAGGGACGGTCACCAGGGACTCCACCTCACCGGCGGACAGCCCGAGTGACGGAGTCTGGATCTCTACTCGGGGCGGTGCGAACTCCGGAAAGACGTCGACCGGCATGTCACGAATCTGGGCGAGGCCGAAGTACATCATCATCGCGGCGATCGCGACCACGATGAACCGCAGTCTCAAGCTCGATCCCACGATCCAGCGCATCACCTGCAACGCCCCCGACTGATCAGTGGTCGACGCCGACCTCGGCGCCGAAGAGCTCTGTTGCGCCGACGATGACGACCTGTGTGCCGATGTCCGGACCGGCGGACAGAACGGCCTGATGGCCGTCGATGTAGTCCACCGTGATTGCTTGCCGGATGAACACGAGAGGCCGCGGGTTGGTGTACGCCCAGGTGTCGCCCGCCCGGTCGTAGAGGACAGCGGCATATGGCACGACGCGCCGCTGAACCAGGGCGCCTGCGCCGGTCGCAGTCGCCGCCACCATCGCCTCGTCGACGGGAGCCGTCTGGATGTCCAGTCGTTCGGCTGCCTGATCCGTCAGGGTGAGCTGTGCCAGCTCCGAGCCCTCCATCGACTCGATCTTTACAGATTCGGCGTGAGGGGCCGTCTCCTCCGGGGTGCCTGCGCACGCCGAGAGGGCAACGGCGGCCAGCGACACGCCGACGACCCAGTGCGTGATGCGTTGCCTAGTCGGCTGCTCACGGTGCTGCATCGAGGTTCCCCCTCAGCGTGACGAGCTGCCTTCCCCGTTCGGGTTGACGCGGCACTGGCGCGAGGAACGGATCCGCTACGTCCGGTTCCGGTGTCGATGCGAACCGCAGGTACAACGTCGGTAGGACGAACAGAGTGAAGAAGGCAGACGTCACGAGCCCGCCCAGTACGACGATGGCCACCGGCCGGATCACCTCGAGACCCGGCTCGTTCCCGAGTACTTGGAGCGGCACCAGCATCAGCGCCGTCCCCACGGCGGTCAGCAGGATGGGCGCGAACTGCTCCCGGGTTCCGCGGACGACCAGGTCGTCACGAGAGGCGTGGGGCTCGCCGAGCTCCGCCTCCCGATACTGACGAACCAGCAGAATGCCGTGACGGACCGTGATTCCCAGCACGGTCAGGAAGCCGAGCATTGCGGCAAGCGTGAAGGTTCGTGCGCCGGCCAGCGCCCCCAGCGCTCCACCAGCCAATGCGGCCGGCAGAGTGAGGAGAAGCATCAGCGCCAACCGCCAGCTGCGAAACGCCGCTTGGAGCAGGAGCAGGATTCCGATCACAGCGGCGATCGCGTACCCGAACGTGCGCTGAGCAGCGTTTCGTTCCTCCATCAGCTGCCCTAGCAACTCCGCGTGATATTCGAGCGGGAACTCGACGTTCCTGACGGCACGGTCGACCTCGGCCATCACATCTCCGGCGTTGCGTCCGCTCACGTTGAACGCCACGTCCACGACGCGCGCCACCGACTCGCGACGGATGACCGTGGGCGCGGAGACGATTCGTACATCGGCGACGTCCCCCATTCGCACATGACCGCCGGACGGTGTGTCGACGAGCAGCTCAGGGATGTCGGTCACGCTCTGCCGGATCTCCGGTACCCCCCACACGACGACGTCGAAGACCTTCTGCTCTTCGAAGAGGTTTCCGACTGCCACGCCGGACAACAGCGTGGCCGCCGCGCGACGGACGTCGCCGGGCTTGATGCCGTGGCGCTGCGCCGCCGCCAGGTCGACCTCGACCTCAACCGTTGGCTCCTCCACGCCCAGATCCACGGTGGGGTCGGCGACGCCGTCTATCCCGCTGATGGCCTCGCGTAGCTCTTCGGCCTTCGCACGCAGGATGGACAGGTCCTGGCCGAACACACGCACCACGAGGTCCTCATCCACACCCGTCCGAACCTCTCGAATGCGCTGCTCCGGGTAGAGCTCGACATCCCCGGTAAGACCTGGGTACCCGCTGACCACTTCGCGTACCGCAGCCACCGTCTGCTCATAGTCGGCGTCTGGCCGAATGGTGATCCAAAGCTCGCTGGAGTTGACACCGACCACTTCGTCGGACGTGATCGCCCTGCCCACGTGGGCGCTGACGTCCTGGACACCGGAGATGTCGCGCAGCTCGTTGCTCGCCTGGGCCACGATCCGTGACATCTCCGGATGCGACGTGCCGGGCGCGCCGTCCCACTCGATCACCAGCTGCCGCTCCCGCAGCGGGGGGAGCAGTTGCGGCGTACGCAGAAGCGGCAGCGTCGCGAGGCCTGCCAACAGGAGCGCAGCGACGGCAACATACGCCCATCGAGAGTTGCGTACGACCGAGGTCAGGGCCCGGTTGTAGCGCGGCTGCAGCCAGCGGATGATCGGCGACTCGGCACGATTGCGCCGATCGCCAGAAGACAAGAGCAGCCCCAGTGCGGGTGTCACGGTCAGCGCCACAACCATCGAGGCGAGCACCGCCAACGCGTAGGAGAGCACGAGGGGCCGCGTGAACGATCCGGTCAACCCTTCGAGCAGCGCCACCGGAACTGCCGCGACCAGGATGATCAACGTTGCGAAGAGCGCCGAACCGCGCATCTCGAGCGCGGCGTCCAGCACGGCGCCGGCGGCCGACCGGGCGGCGCCCTCGTATTCGCCTTGCTGTCGGTGTTCCCGTAGGCGTCGTTGCATGTTGTCGACGTCGAGGACGGCATCGGCGACCAGAGCACCGATCGCAACCACCAGGCCTGCCACGACCATCGCGTTGATCGTGGCACCCAGCAGGTACAACACGACCCCGGCCGCAGCCAGGGACAGCGGAATGGTAACGATGCTGATAATGGCCGCCCGCCAGTCGAAAAGGATGAGGACGAGCGCCACGAGCAACAGGAAGAGGCCGATCAGCAGCGCCAAACCGAGGTTGCCGATGGCACTATCGAGGTAGCCGGCTGGCCGGTAGACCGTCGTGTCCATCTGCACGCCCGGCAGCCCGGGGGCGAGAGCCGCGATCGCCGCGTCCAGGTCCTTGGTGACCTGCTGAGTGCTGGTCCCGGGGAACTTCTCGATGACCAGCATGAGGCTTGCGCCGTCCGTGCCGACCGCATCTCCGATCAGTGGCTGGTGGTCCTCCACGACCTCGGCGATGTCGCCCAGGCGGAGAATCCTGTCGTTGGTGCCCTCGACGGTGATCTGCGAGAGGTCCTCGGCGTTCACGATCGGGGAGATGTGCTGCACACTCAGGCGTTGGTTCGGCGTGTCGATGAACCCGCCGGTCCCAGGCGTCGACGCCTCGACGAAGCTGAGCGACGACACCCACAGCGCGTTCCCCGTCGACTCCATGACCTGCACGAGCGACACGCCGTTGTCCTCGAGCCGCTGTGGGTCCACCCGCACCTGAAGCTGACGTTCTCGCTGGCCCCAGACAGAGACATTCGCTACGCCGGGCACACCCATCAGGCGCGGCTTGATCTTCCACCGGGCCAGCACCGACTGCTCGATCAGGGACATGCTCTGCGAGGAGAGGCCCACCATCATGACCCGGCTGGCGGAGGCCACCGGCTCGATCATCACCGGTGGTGTCGACACCTGTGGAAGGGCATGCGCCTGAGTCAACCGTTCCGCCACGACCTGCCGTGCCTTCAACACGTCCGTACCGGCTTCGAAGATCATCTCAATCGACGACAGGCCGGGGATCGACTCCGAGCGGATCTCGTCCAGGAACGCCACCCCGTTGAGCAGGTCCGCCTCGAGCGGAACAGTGATCAACTGCTCCACCTCCGCGGCCGACAATCCGAGCGCCTCGGTCTGCACCTCCACGTGCGGGGGCGTGAACTCTGGATGGGCCTCCACCGGCATGTTCCGCAACTGGACGATGCCGAAGCCAAGCAACGCTGCAGCAACTGCCACCACGAGCAGACGGAACCGGAGGCTCGACTCGATGATCCAACGCATCGTCCTCACCTCTGCTGCAGCGCCCAAACCCGTGCGGAACGCTCACGCTGGCGTTCTCACCGCGAAAGGCTGCGTGACGGAATGCGGTTGCGGCGAGCAACGCAGAGGAACAGCCAGCTCCGTTTGCCGGCCCGACAACCCTCCCCGATGGACCTGACACTCTTAGTGTCAATGGACCGAAGTCCGGCGTCTTCCGCCTGGCGATGCGATCGTGTAGTCCTCCTCCGGAGGTGACGCCTACCGGCGTTTTGGACGATGCTGCCTCCGCCCTCGGGGGGACACGAGGTCCGGCAATCGTCGAATTCGCCCGCTTCGGTGATCACTCGCGCCGTACGCTCGATTCGTGGGAGCCGCTGAGCCAGCGTTGAAAAGCCGAGCCCACCGGGGAAACCTGTTGGTCGCCGACGGCCTGCTCGTCATGCTCGTGACCGCTCTAGCTCTGAGTACGCTGATCTATCGGGCTGTCGAGGGCACTGAGATTCCCGCTGGAGCAGTACGATTCGACTTCACCAACACCGTCGCGGTGGCCCTACTACTCGCGGCAACCTTTTCCCTGGTTTTGCGACGTCCCGCTGCCGTGCCTCTGCTGGTGGTCAGCGGCGTCGCCTTCATAGCAACCGACCTCCTCGGGTCTGCCTCACCGCTGCTGGCATTTGCGCCGCTGATGGCGCTCTATGCCGTGGCGTCCAACAGCCGGCCAGCCGTATCGGGACCTGCAGCAGGCGTGTTGGCGATCGGCGCCGTCGCCGTCTTCGTCGCCAACCCTGGTCCGCTGGACGACGATGTCCTCGACTACCTGCTCTCCGTGGGCACCGCCTGGTTGTTGGGCTACGGCGTCCGGCTCAACCGTGTGCGTACGTCACTGTTGGACGATCAAGCCAAGCAGCTGACGCGTGAGCAGTCCGCCAAGACCCAAGCGGCCATCAGGCAGGAGCAGACGCGGATAGCTCGCGAGTTGCACGACATCGTGGCGCACCGCGTCGTCGTCATCGTCGCGCAGGCAGGAGCGGCCAGGCGAGTGTTCGACGTCGAGCCCGAGCGGGCCAAGGACGCACTCAACTCGATCGGGACCCTCGGACGCGAGGCATTGATCGAGATGCGTCGCCTACTCGGCGTTCTGTGGACTCAAGGGGACGCATCGATGGCACCACAGCCCGGGCTGGAACGGCTTCCCGCACTCGTTGCTCAGATGGAGCGAGCTGGACTGCACGTCCAACTCACGGTCCACGGCGAACCCAGAACCCTGCCGGCAGGTGTCGAGCTGAACGCCTATCGCATCGTCCAGGAGGCTCTCACCAACACTCTCAAGCACGCAGGCCCCACTGTTGCCGAGGTCGACCTCTCGTATCACCCGGACTTTCTCGAGCTATGTGTCCGCGACGAAGGTCGTGGAAGCGGCCAGAGCCTCACGCCGGGTCATGGGATGGTCGGCATGCGGCAGCGGGCTGTGCTGCTCGGAGGTGATGTGACGATCGGACCTCGGTGCACCACGGGATTCCAGGTTTCGGCGAAGCTGCCCGTGAACGGCGAACGGGTATGACCGTCTCCGTGCTGATCGCCGACGATCAGCCACTCATGCGAGCCGCCCTGCGCATGTATCTGGAGGCGGAACCCGACTTCGATGTGGTGGGGGAGGCGGCAGACGGGGAGGAAGCAGTCGAGCTGGCCGAACGCCTGCGTCCGAACGTGGTGGTCATGGACATTCGCATGCCCAACATGGATGGCGTAGCGGCTACTCGGCGACTTGCCTCCGGAATGAATGGTGAATCGGTCAAGGTACTGGTTATCACCACGTTCGATCTCGACGACTACGTTGTGGAGGCATTGCGCGCCGGTGCCAGTGGCTTTCTGCTGAAGGATGCAACTGCCGAAGAGCTGGTACACGCGGTGCACGTCATCGCGGCTGGCAATGCGCTGCTCGCCCCCGCAGTCACCAGGCGGCTGCTGGACCGATACGCCCATCGTCTACCACCGACCACCCCTGCCGGTTCGGAGTTGCTGCGAAGCCTGACCAAGCGAGAGCATGAGGTGCTGGCGCTGGTGACCCGAGGGCGTTCCAATGCTGCGATTGGTCAGGAGCTGAAGCTCGCCGAAAGCAGCGTCAAGACACATGTCAGTCACATCCTCAACAAACTTGGGCTCACCGACCGCATCCAGTTGGTCGTGTTCGCATACGAGAACGGCCTCATTCAGCCCGGAGCGATCTAGGCCGCGCATCGCGTAGCGGTGCACGCTGTCAGCCGGTCCGACCTTTTTCGTCGGCGTTCTCGGCGTGGCACATGAGGCACGTTCCACACCACGCCCGTTAGGTTCGCAACCGTGAAGGCCCGCGCCGGAATAGCGCAGGCGGCCGCGCTGGTGACCGGACTGACCGCGGTGTCGGCGATGCTCGGCTTCCTTCGCGACGTGGTGATCGCAGGGGTGTTCGGTGCCGGCGCGGAGCTGGACGCCTACTTTGTGGCGCAGGGGTTGATGAACCTCGTCCTCGGGCTGGTCGCGAGCGCGATGGCGAAGGCAACCGTCCCAGTGCTCGCCGCCCAGAACGCGACAGACGGCAAGCCCGACCGAGCCGGTCGCACCCTCTCGGTAGCGCTGTCGGTGACGCTGCTGGTCCTGGGACTGGGATCCCTGGTCATGGGCCTGGCCACGAGTTCGGTGGTGGCGGTGCTCGCGCCGGGCTTCGAGGGACCGCAGGCCGCCCTGGCCAGCTCTCTGACCAGGATCGTGCTGGTCGCGACGGTGTTGATCGCTGGGACGAACCTGCTCGCCGCCGCGGCCGAGGCGCATGGCCGCTTCTTCTGGGCCGGCGTGCAGGGAGTGCCGTTCAACCTGATCATGATCGGGTCAGCGGTGATACTCGGCCCCCGCTACGGCGTCACGGCGCTCGCTGTCGGCTTCGTCGTCGGTTCGGCGGCACGGCTAGCGTGTCAGCTGGTGCCGCTGCGTGCCCTGCGATTGCGTCTGCGCCCCTCCCTGGACGTGAAGGATCCGGGCTTCCGGGCCATCGCCCGGCTGGTTCCGCCTCTCTTGCTGGGAAGCGCCCTCGGGAATGTCAACACTCTCGTCGACCGGGCGGTCGCCTCGACGATCGCCGACGGGACCATCTCCGCGCTGGCCTACGCGTGGCGGCTGATCGGCATCGGGGAGACACTGCTCGTGGCGTCGCTGCTGACCGCTCTCTACCCTGCCCTCGGCGCCGCTGCGGGCGTCCAGAATCGGAACGAGATGCAGCGGCTGGTTGGCCGTGGCCTGGCCACTGTTGCAACCGTGCTGTTTCCGGTCTGCGCAGTCCTGCTGGTCTGCGCTGGCCCGATGGTGGCGCTCGTCTTCGAGCACGGCAGCTTCGGCCCGAGCGACACCCGTCGAACCGCCACTGCGGTCCTTTGGTACGCCCCGGCCCTGCTCGCCCTCGGCTGGCGGGAGGTTGTCGTGCACGCCTCCTACGCGCTGGGGGACTCCCGCAGGCCGGTGCTGGTGGCGCTTGTTGCCATGGCCGTCAACGTGGCCGGCGACCTGACCCTCGGTCCGATCTTCGGAATCTCCGGACTGGCCGCCTCGACATCGTTGTCGCTTGTGTTCGCCGCGGTGGCGAACACGTGGCTGCTGGGCCGCCGCCATGGCGCCGTGGCGCTCCGGTCCGTACCGGGTGTGGTGGGACGCACTGCCGGCGCGGCCGCCGCCGGGGCCGCCGCTGGTGCGCTGGTCCTCCGGGTGCTGTCTCCACCTGCCGACACCGGCGTCGTTGGCAACCTCGAGTCGGTGGCCTATACCGGCCTCGCAGTGCTGGGTGTCTTCGTGGCCGTCCTGTACATCGTGCAGGCACCCGAGCGGCACCTGCTCACCGAGGCTCTGCGCCTGGTGACGCTCAGGCGACGGTGACCGCCCGCTTCGGTGAGGCAGGGACCGTCGAGGTAGGCGGTCGGACGATCACGAAGGGCGTCCCAGTGCAGCGCTGGCCCATCGGATTGTCGGCCAGCACGGCAGCGAGAGTCGGGGCCGGCAATGACTGTGGAGAGACCGCGCGGATGGACCCACCGAAGTCGTTGAGGTCGACGATGCCGACGCCGATGCCCAGCGCCTGCTCCAGTTCGGTGCAAATGACCTGCGCGACGGCGGCGTCGAGTGGCGGGAACAGCAGGCCCTCGTACGGCGGACGCCCACCATCGATGTCCCGGGCAACCGATCCGGCCAGCACGTAGAACGCTCCCCGCACGCCCAACGGTCGGGTCACGGCGGCGCCCAAGGCCGCCGCAATCACGCGGGCGCGACCGATCGTGCGGACGACGTACTCCATCTTCTCCGGCACCGAGAGCCCGCGCGAGTCGGTGCGCGTGTGCACGCAATGCGCCAGGGCGCGCGCCAGGCGCCCCGGAGGAACGGTATCGATGCTCACGGCTCGGCCGGTGAGCAGCACGGCGACCTTCTCGCTCACTGCGACCGTGTCGCCTGGCCGAGCCATCTCGAGGTGCTCGTGTAACGACCAGACAAGCTCGTCCGCCTCATCGAGCCAACGCGTACGAACCGGGTGACGCAGATAATCGACGCCGGCCACCTGTACACGACTCCAGGCTTTGACTCCGTCCTCGGCCTTGTCCATCGCCGGAGCTTCGTAGGACATGCTGCCTCCAGTGCTCGACCGTCGTTAATGCTGTGGCTGCTGTGATCAGTGTGAACAATGTGATTAGTGTGCCCAAGCGACGAACAAAGTCTGTGGAGGCCGAACTCACTTTCTTCCCGCGTGTCGCACCACTGGCAGATCCCAGCGAAGCCGCTGATCGAGCCGGGCTCTGCTCGACCGCGTGAACCTCAGCAGCCCACCGACCGAATGGCCGGCCGGTTCGCTGTGCCGAGTTGGGTGGGCGTCTCTGAGCCCGTCGGCTTCGCCTATGTCGGATCGAATCCGATGCCTGCGACCACGGCCACGGTGAGGTGTCTACCGTCCTGGTCGGGCGGCTATCTGCCAGCAGTCGTGAAGATCGTCGTGCAGAGCAACCCGGCGGCAGGTCTGCCTCAGCCTGCACGGCGATCTTCACGACCGCACGGGCAGCGACTGGCGGGTGGCCTGCCGGTGGCGCCACCGTACATAAGCACCGGCCCACGACACGGCCACGACAAGGGCGCCCAGCGCCTGGACGAGCCTCCCGTAGCGCTCGGGGTAGAGCACGCCCTCGAGGTAGCGGTCGACGAAGCCTGCGGTCAGTTCCGCCGGCTGTTCGCTCGGTCGGGCCTCAGTGACCGGGGCCGGTCACCATCTTCTGGCGTTCCGACTCGTGCGCTCCGCCCTTCCTCGCCAGGGTGCTACAGGCCTCCTCGATGTCTCGCGCAAGGGTGTCGACGTGCTCACGGCTCAGGGTCTCCTTGACCAGGGCACGCATGATCGTGATGTCCTGTGCGTCGGGCGGCAGGGTGTACGCCGGCACCATCCAGCCGCGCTCCGCCGAGAGCTGCCAGGCGATGTCGAACTCGTCGTAGCGTTCGTCCGCGGCGAGCCGGAACGCCACGAGCGGGAGCTGCTCCTCGTCGCGGCCAATCAGCTCGAACCTGCCCGTGGACTGGAGCTTCTCGGCGAGGGTCTTCGCGTTCGCCTGCATGTTTCGCATGATGTAGGTGTAGCCGGCCCGCCCGTAGCGGACGAGGTTGTAGTACTGCGCCAGGACCATCGCGGAGCCGGTGGAGAAGTTCAGCGTGAACGTGGCGTCGGTCTTGCCGAGATAGTTCTCCTCGAATACGAGGTCCGGTGCGAGGTCTGAGGTCTCCCGGAAGATCAGCCAACCGATTCCCGGATAGACGAGTCCGAACTTGTGCCCGGATACGTTGATGGAGCGCACCTGTTCGAGGCGGAAGTCCCATGGTGAGTCGGGGTAGAGGAAGGGCCAGACGAAGCCGCCACTCGCGCCGTCCACATGCATGGGCACGTCCAAGCCCTGCTCAGCCTTGAGCTGCAGCAGCAGGGCGTTGATCCCGACGATGTCGTCCTTGTGCCCGGTGAAGGTCGTGCCGAGGACGGCGGCCACCCCGATGGTGTTCTCGTCGATGTGTGGGCGGACGTCCTCGGGGCCGATCGTGTACTTGCCCGGCGCCAGTGGGACGATCCGGGGCTCGACGTCAAAGTAGCGGCAGAACTTCTCCCAGACGACATGCACGTCGCCGCCGAAGACCAGGTTGGGGCTTGTCGTGGGCTCGCCGGCGGCCTCCCGGCGCTTGCGCCAGTTCCACTTCAGCGAGAGCGCGCCGAGCATGATCGCCTCCGATGAACCCTGGGTGCGGGCACCGGTCGTCTCTCCCGGTGCGTGGTAGAGGTTGGCGAGCATCCGTATGCAGCGCTGCTCGATCTCGGCGGTCCGTGGGTACTCGGCGTGGTCGATGAAGTTGCGGTGGAGGTTGGCGGCGATGATCCGCTGTGCCTCCGGCTCCATCCACGTGGTCACAAAGGTCGCGAGGTTGCGGGCGGGATCGCCTTCGAGGGCCAGGTCCTCCGCGACCAGCCGCATCGCATCGACCGGGCTCATGCCCGTCTCCGGAAGTTCGCGGCTCGGCACCTCCTTGGTGACGAAGCGATTGCCGAACAGGGCCGCGTCAGCGTTCGGGTCGGATGTGGTGGTCATGCGCGTCTCCTTTGTGATCGCGCCAGCAGCACGGATGCCGGGGAGCTGGGCTGGCTCAGCATGGACGGGAGGTCGGTGGCTATCTGTGGTGCCATGGGTGGCAGCCGGTCTATTGGTCTTCCGGGCGCGTGGCAGGCTGCGCCGACACCAGCGCTTGTCTCCAGGCTCGGAACATCAGGGCGGCGCCGACCATGAAGCACACCGCGCCCAGCAGTGTCCCCACCACGGACACCCGAGTGCTCACGAGCTCACCGGTGTTGGGGAGGACGTAGCTGGCCAGGGCCGAGGCCATGAACAGGATCGACCCGACCATGTTCAGCCACGCGATCCGCCACGGCACCGAGCGCGTCTCAAGGCTGAGGAAGTGGTCTGTGACGGCGAGGATGCCTAACGTGCTCGCCGCGAGGAAGAGGGTCGAGCCGAACAGGTCCGGACGCCAGACATACCGGTCGGTCTCTGCCGCGGTCGCATTGTGGGTGAGCGCGGCCAGAGTGCTGACGTTGAAGAACACCGTCCCGGGGAACTGGGTGGCCGCGGCCAGCCAGTTTCGGTCGTGCGGCATCCAGTTCCAGAGCCTGACGGGTGCGCGCGTGTTCTGTTGCGCCGCGGTGACACCGGTCATTCCCGGGCTCTGCCCTTGCACGAGCTGGGCGAACGACGCCGCTGTGAAGAAGATCGAGCCCACGAAGTAGGTGATGCCGTCCACGGGTCCACCGACCGCGTTGAGGTAGGCAGGTACCGATCCAAGGACGAAGCAGGCTGAGCCCAGGATGAAGAGCCATGCGATCATCGCATTGAGAACTGCGGGACGCACGGACATGCTGGCTCCCCCTGCCGGGCCGACGTCACCACCCTCCGCCGAACATCGGAGAAGTGGCTCACCCACTCCGGGTGAACGGCGACGGGTCCACCCTTTCACCTCGGCACGAGGCTGTTGGTCACAGCGGAGATGCTGCTCGACCTGGTGGTGCTGGGACCGGTGATCAGGCTGCTCACCTCCGCGACGTGACGTGGGCGTCGCCCGGCGCGGTCGGCAAGCCGACCCTTGGCGACAGCGGGCGGGTCGGCGACTGAGCTCCGGGACGGTTGGTCTTGGTCTCTCGGCGCGTGTCATGTCGGCGGCAACGCTGGTTCCCTCGGACCCGCAGCCGGAAGCACGATCGTGATGACGTACGCAACCGCCACGGCGACCACGACCTCCGGGGTCACGGACACGCCGTCGGCGCCGAGCAGCAGGGTGGCCAGCAGCGTTGACGTCAGCGGTAGCCGCAGCATGGCGGCGCACATGGCTCCAATGCCCATGCCGATCGCCGGTGCGAGACTCAGGCCGGGCAAGCCCGCCGCGGCGATGCCCAGCACCGCACCGATGAACATGGCGGGGAACACCGGTCCGCCGCGGAACGCGCTCAGCGAGAGCCCGTAGACGAAGGTCTTGCAGAGGGCGAGCAGGATCAGCAGTCCGACCGAGTACACGGCGGCGTGTTCCACCAGTTCGGGCAGGGCATCCTGTCCGGAGAACAGCACCTCGGTGAAGCTGTGGTCGGAGAGGAGCTGGTACGTCGTCGCGGTGAGTCCGATGAGCAAGCCGAGAATCGCGGTGACCAGCACCCGGTTCACGTGCACGACCGGGCGTAGGGACAAGCCTATCCAGCGGATCAGCCAGCCCAGTAGCGCGCCACCCGCGCCGATGACCAGGGCCCAGGACATCGTCGCCCAGGTCGGAGTCACGGCCGGCGGGACCGTCGTCAGCGCCAGGGAGAAGTTGCCGAGTCCCGTCCAGTCGTCCAGGCCGACGAAGATCAGCGCGCCGACGCCGGACGCGAGCAGTCCGGGAAGTGCAACCAAGGTGAGCGTCATGCCTCCGATCCCGGCGGCCTCCATGATCAGGAACGCGCCGAGCACGGGAGAGCCGAGCAGCGTGCTGATCGCCGCGAAGCTGCCGGCCGAGGCCATGACCGTCACTGCCATCGGTGGCGCATCCCGCTTCGCCAGACGCATGGTCAGTGCCGCAAGGCCACCGCCGATGGCGATCAGGGGTGCCTCGGGTCCAAGCACCGCACCAGGCTGAGGGTGGTCAGAGCCGCCAGGAAGATGCCGGGCAGGTCGCGGTCAGCGGGTGCACCTCCTCCGGCCTGGAACCCGAGCGCGGGTGAGTGGCCCCCCTGGCCTGGGAGGTACCGGATGGTCAACCCGGTCAGCAGCCCACACAGCACCAACCAGGGCACCGGCCACCACGCGGGGACGCTCCCCGCGAAGACGTCGTTCGGGAGATCGTCGAACAGGTACTGCTGCGCCGCGGTGATCAGGGCCAGGAAGCCGTAGGCGACAACCGAGATCGGAATGCCCAGGACCACCGCGAGCAACAGCACCGAAAGGTACGGCTTGGAACGGATGACCGAAACCGGGTCCATCGCAGGCTGTCCCGCCGACGGCGACGGGACAGGACGACCCGACTCACGTGCCCCGGCACCCTCGAGGTCGCGCGGCTGGCTCACCAGAACTCCACGGTCAAGCGCACCAGACCGCCCGAATTGGACGAGCCGGTCGCCGGACAGGGTGCGACCACGTGCCACCGTCGGTCAAGCCGAAAGCAGTCACCCCGCGATCGTCGTCCGCAGGCATTCTGGCCGACACCATGCGCATAACGTGTGTCGGGGCTTGGCGGGGACAGGTTCTTGGTCGGACCGGTCTCGCGGACGTGACCTACAGAGCCGGGTACGGCTGACGATCGGGCAGGTTCATGCGTCGGCGAGGCTGTTCAGTTCCGGTTGGGCAGCGACTCGGGGGCGACCTGCCGGTGGCGCCACCGTACATAAGCACCGGCCCACGACACGGCCACGACAAGGGCGCCCAGCGCCTGGACGAGCCTCCCGTACCGCTCGGGGTAGAGCACGCCCTCGATGTAGCGGTCGACGAAGCCCTCGGTCAGTTCCGCCTCGCCCGCGCGCTGCCGCGACCAGTCCTCGGCCCAGGTCAGTGGGCAGTCGACACGCTCCGCGACGATCGCCAGGCCCCAGGCGGCGGCGAGCAGGTGCGGCCAGATCGCGCGGGGCCACCGCCAGGCCAGGAAGCCGCCCAGGACGACATAGGCGACGAACAAGGAATGCAGTCCGAGGATCACCGTCGTCAGTACCTGATAGGGCATCGGTGTCACCTCCGGGCCGTCCTCTGCGGGCCTCGAACGAATTTCTCGCCGGTCCGTGCGGTTGGTACCCTCGTCTGCGGCTCGCCCCAATAGCTCAGTCGGCAGAGCGTCTCCATGGTAAGGAGAAGGTCTACGGTTCGATTCCGTATTGGGGCTCTGACCGGTACCGTCGCCGCGGCGCCGGGAACAGGCGGGGTAGCTCAGGTGGTTAGAGCAAACGGCTCATAATCGTTGTGTCGCGGGTTCGAGTCCCGCCCCCGCTACCGCCCGAGCCAGTCGGCTTGTGACATCTCCGATTCGGAGGGTGCTCGCATGGTCGACTAACCTTGTCGCGTTTCCACCCTGACCGACCGTTGAGAGGCACCCGTGGCCGCCAAGAGCGCCGATATCCGCCCCAAGATCACCATGGCCTGCACGGAGTGCAAGGAGCGCAACTACATCACCAGGAAGAACCGTCGGAACGACCCCGACCGGCTCGACCTGAAGAAGTACTGCCCGCGCTGCCGCAGGCACACCACCCATCGCGAGACCCGCTGACGCGACGACGGTCGCTACCTGCCGGGTAGCGTCGCGGCCATGCCCATCGACCCCACCGCGACCGGCCGGGTCTACCCGACGCAGGCATACGAGGTCAGCCGCGAGAAGATCCGCGAGTTCGCCGATGCGGTCGGCGACGCCAACCCGGTCCACCGCAACGCCGAGGCGGCCAAGGCGCTCGGCCATGCCGAGGTGATAGCCCCTCCGACGTTCGCGATGATCCCCGTGCTGCGAGGATTCGACGTCCTGATGGACGACCTCGGCATCGTGTACGCCCGCGTCATTCACGCCAACCAGCGCTTCGTCCATGTCCGCCCCATCCGGGCCGGCGATCAGTTGCGGACCACGACGACGCTCGACACCGTACGGTCTGTCGGCGGGAACGATCTGCTCGGCATCCGCTGCGAGGTCGAGTCCGGCACCGGCGAGAGGATCTGCACGGCCACAACAACGCTGCTGATCCGTGAGGTCGGTGGCGACCGTGCCTGAGGTCGGCACGATCCTTCCCGAGCGGGAGTTTCGCATCACCCGGGCGGACCTGGTTCGCTATGCGGGGGCTGCAGGCGACTTCAACCCGATCCACTGGAGCGACCGCGTCGCGGCCACCGTCGGTCTGCCCGGCGTGATCGCCCACGGCATGCTGACGATGGCGTTGGCCGGCCGGCTGCTGACCGACTGGGCCGGCGATCCCGCCGCGGTGATCGAGTACGGGGTTCGCTTCGCGCGGCCCGTGGTGGTGTCGGACGATGAGGAGGGAGTCGTCCTGACCGTCGGTGGCGTGGTGACGGAGATCCGCGACGACGGGCTCGTCGGGGTGGAGGTCAGCGTCAGGGTCGGCGGCGAGAAGGTGTTGACCCAGGCACGTGCGGTCGTCCGGCCGCCGGCCGACGGCTGATGGTGTCCGCCCAGGGGTCGAGCGGCGACGACGGGCGGCGGGCCCTTGTGCGATCGCGCAACGCCGTGGCCGCGGTGTTCGCCCTCAACGGGCTTGCCATCGCCAACTGGATCAGCCGAGTACCGGCGATCCGCGACGAACTGGAGCTGACTCCGGCGCAGGTGGGCCTGCTCCTGCTAGCGATGTCGACCGGAGCCGTCATTGCGCTCCCGTCCGCCGGCGCCGTCGTGCAGCGGATGGGTCCGGCCCGGACGGTGGCGGCAGGCGGGATCGCTGCCTGCGCCGGAATACTCGTCGTCGGGGTCGGCGCCAGTGCACTCGGCAGTGCGGCGATGGTCGCCGTCGGCCTGTTCGCGTTCGGCTCGGGCGCCGGCGTGTGGGACGTCGCCATGAACGTCGAGGGGGCCGATGTCGAGCGCTGCCTGGAGCGGACGGTGATGCCGAGGTTCCATGCGGCCTTCAGTCTCGGCACCGTGGCGGGCGTCGGCGCCGGAGCGCTCGCGGCGGCCGTGGACCTTCCGCTCCACGTGCACCTGACGGCGGCGGCAGCACTCATCCTTGCCGGCGTCCTCGTGTCGGTCCGCTTCTTCACGCCGGTCGCGTCTGCGGCCAGGTCGGCGGGCACCGCCGACCGGCGCCATCCGCTGGCGGCCTGGCGCGAGCCCCGCACCCTGCTGATCGGTCTCATGGTGCTGGCGGCCGCGCTGGTCGAGGGCACAGCGAACGACTGGCTTGCCCTCGCCCTCGTCGACGGGTACGACACGAGCCACGCGGTCGGCGCCCTGGGCTTCGGTGTGTTCGTCGCGGCCATGACCATCGGTCGAATCTCGGGCACCTGGTTGCTCGACCGGTACGGCCGGGTGGTGGTGCTGCGCATGTGCACCGGTACGGCGATCGCCGGTGTGGTGGTCTTCGTGTTGGGCGGTTCGGTGCCCCTCGCGCTGGCCGGTGCTGCGCTGTGGGGGCTCGGTGCGTCGTTGGCCTTCCCGGTCGGCATGAGCGCCGCGTCCGACGAGCAGCGGCACGCGGCCACCCGGGTCAGCGTCGTCGCATCGATCGGGTACACGGCGTTCCTCGCCGGGCCGCCACTGATCGGGCTGCTCGGTGACCGGGTCGGCGTGCTCCGCGCTCTGTCGGTGATCCTCGTGGCGCTGGTACTGAGCTTCGCCGTCACCGGTGCGGCCAGGCCGCTGCCCGTGGTCGCCGTGGCCCGCGACTAGCGTGCGGTCTCGTGTCCCACCTTCGGCAGAACGTCCGTCTCTCGGACCTGACGACGCTGCGCCTCGGCGGTGCGGCGGCGCGTCTGGTCGAGGCGCCGACGTCGACCGCACTCGTCGAGGCGGTCCGGGAGTGCGACGAGCGCGGGGAACGGGTCCTGGTCCTGTGTGGGGGCTCCAACGTCGTCGTCGCGGACGAGGGATTCGAGGGCACGGTCGTCCTGGTCACGTCCCGCGGTGTCGAGGTGGACAGCGCCGGATGCGCACCTGACGACCTCGCGGCCTGCGGCGGCGTCGTCGTGGCGGTCGCTGCGGGCGAGCCGTGGGACGACCTGGTGGCCCGCGCCGTCGACGAGGGCTGGTCCGGGGTCGAAGCGCTGTCGGGCATCCCGGGTGCCGTGGGGGCGACGCCGATGCAGAACGTGGGCGCATACGGCCAGGAGGTCGCCGAGACCATCTGGTCGGTCCGGGCCTACGACCGCGTCGACAAGGTCGTCCGGACCTTCGCCAATGCCGAGTGCGGCTTCGCCTATCGGACCAGCCGGTTCAGGGGGAACGATCGCTACGTCGTCCTCGAGGTGAGCTACCAGTTCCGGCAGGGCGTCCTCGCCGCTCCGGTGCGGTACGCGGAACTGGCTCGGACACTCGGCGTGGGAATCGGGGAACGTGTTCCAGCGGCCGACGTGCGTACGGCCGTGATCGCCCTGCGACGCGGGAAGGGAATGGTCCTCGACGAGACCGACCACGACACGTGGAGCGCAGGATCCTTCTTCACCAATCCGGTACTCGACGGCAGACGGGCGGAGGCCCTGCCTGAGCAGGCTCCGCGCTGGCCGGCCGTGGGCGGCCGGATCAAGACCAGTGCAGCCTGGCTGATCGAACAGGCGGGGTTCTCGCGCGGCTACGAGGGCCCCGGGGGCCGCGTTGCGCTCTCCGGCAAGCACACCCTGGCGTTGACCAACCGGGGCGGCGCGAGCACGGCCGACCTCCTGGAGCTCGCCAGGGAGGTCCGCGACGGTGTGCGGGCGGCCTTCCATGTCGAGCTGGATACCGAGCCGGTCCTGATCGGGTGCTCTCTAGGTCAAAGATGAGGCGCCTGCAGCCGTGGAGATCGTCGTGCAAGTGCGGCCCGCTGCGCCGCCTGTTGAAAGCTGCACGACGATCTTCACGGCCGGTCGGGTGACGGCTGGTCCCCAGGGACGGCGAGATCGGCGAGCCAGGCGTCGATGCCCGCGAAC
This sequence comes from Jiangellaceae bacterium, assembly GCA_035656095.1. Taxonomy (GTDB): domain Bacteria; phylum Actinomycetota; class Actinomycetes; order Jiangellales; family Jiangellaceae; genus DASRTE01. The sequence continues at coordinate 47,254 of DASRTE010000093.1, read as the reverse complement.
AGGCGGCTTCGGACGTCGGAGGGAGCCGCTGACACTTCGACCGACATCCGCGCGAGCGCAGCGAGCTCGGTGTCGCCGAAGGCGTGCGCCGAGCGGGCGATCTCGTACTGGTCGACCAGGCGGGAGCCGAACAGCAACGGGTCGTCGGCACCGAGGGCAACGCGTGCGCCGGCCTCGACGAGTTGGCGAAGAGGAACGTCGGACGGCTTCGGGTATACGCCGAGCGCCACGTTCGACGCCGGGCAGACCTCGAGGGTCACGCCGGTGTCGACCACGCGCGCCAGCACCGACGGATCCTCGCCGGAGCGGACGCCATGTCCGAGCCGGCTTGCACCGAGTGAGTCGAGGCACGCCCGCACGCTGTCCGCTCCGCGGAGCTCGCCGCCGTGCGGCACGCAGAGCAGACCGGCGGTCGCCGCGATCCGGAACGCCGGAGCAAAGGCGTGCACGTCACCGCGGCGCTCGTCGTTGGACAGGCCGAACCCCACGACGCCGCGGCCCGCGTACTGGGCGGCGAGCCGGGCCAGGGTCCGGGCGTCGAGGGGATGACGGGTCCGGTTCGCCGCCACGACCACGGCGAGACCGACGCCGGTCGCGTCCGCCGCCGACCGGGCCGCGTCGAGCACCAGGTCGGTGAAGGCCGTGATCCCGCCGAAGCGCGACGCGTAACCAGACGGGTCGACCTGGAGCTCCAGCCAGCCCGACCCTTCGGCCGCCTCGTCCTGGGCGGCCTCGAGCACCAGGCGTCGCAGGTCGTCTTCCCCGCGCAGCACCGACCGGGCGGTGTCGTAGAGCCGCTGGAAGCGGAACCAGCCCTTCTCGTCGGTCGCGGACAGCTGCGGGGGCCAGTCCTCCGCCAGCGCGTCGGGCAGGCGGATCCCATGCCGCGCGGCCAGCTCGACCAGGGTGGAGTGGCGCATCGAGCCGGTGAAGTGCAGGTGCAGGTGCGCCTTCGGCAACGATCTCAGGTCGCGCGGCACCGTCAGCGCGCGAGGAGTCGCTGGAGGCGGGACACGCCCTCGACCAGGTCGTCGTCCCCGAGGGCGTACGACAGCCGGAGGTACCCGCTGGGTCCGAACGCCTCGCCCGGCACGACGGCGACCTCGACCTCCTCGAGAACGAGCTCGGCCAGTTGTGCGCTCGTCGTCGGCGTGCGCCCGGCGATCTGACGGCCGAGGACTCCCTTGACCGACGGATAGACGTAGAACGCACCCTCGGGTTCGGGACACACGACGCCGTCGATCTCGCTCAGCATCGCGACGATCGTGCGCCGGCGCCGGTCGAAGGCCTCGCGCATCGTCGAGACCGCCGACAGGTCGCCGGCGACGGCCGCCAGTGCGGCGCGCTGGGACACGTTGGCGACGTTGGAGGTCGCATGCGACTGCAGGTTGGTGGCCGCACCGACGATGTCGCGCGGGCCGATCAGCCACCCCACTCGCCACCCGGTCATGGCGTAGGTCTTGGCGACGCCGTTGACGACGACACACGTGTCGGCCAGGTCAGGAACCTCAACGGGCATGGACGAGAACGCCGCACCGCCGTAGGTGAGGTGCTCGTAGATCTCGTCCGTGACGACCCAGACCCCGTTCTCGTGCGCCCACGTCCCGATCTGCGCGACCTCCTCCCGGTCGTAGACCGCACCGGTCGGGTTGGACGGGGAGCAGAACAGCAGGGCCTTCGTCCGCTGCGTCCGCGCCCTGGCCAGTTGCTCGACAGTGACCCGGTACCCGGACGTCTCGTCCGACAGCACCGCGACCGGGGCGCCGCCGGCCAGGCGGATCGACTCCGGGTAGGTCGTCCAGTGAGGAGTCGGCAGCAAGACCTCGTCGCCGGGATCGAGCAGCGTGGCGAACGCCTCGTAGACCGCATGCTTGCCGCCGTTGGTGACGAGCACCTGAGCGGCGTCGACGCGATAGCCGGAGTCGCGCGCCGTCTTCGCCGCGATCGCCTCCCTGAGCTCCGGCAGCCCCGCCGTGGGCGTGTACCGGTGGTTGCCGGGATCGCGGCAGGCGTCGGCCGCGGCCTCGACGATGTACTCCGGGGTCGGGAAGTCGGGTTCGCCGGCGCCGAACCCGATCACCGGTCGGCCGCTCGCCCGGAGGGCCTTCGCCCTGGCGTCGACCGCGAGAGTCGCCGACTCGGTGATCGAACCGACCCGGGCGGAGACCCGGGACGGGATCGGCCCGGACGCGAGTCCGGGGGACGCGGAGGTCGTCATGGCCCTCATCCTGGCACCCCCGTGCCGGCCGGCACCGACAGCGGCCGGGTGTGCCTGCGGTCGATCGCGGGTTCGACCTGTGGCGGGCCGACCCCGTACACTCGTCTGTCTGGTGGTCTCGGACCCCTGCTGAAGCGCGCCCGCCGCGGTGTGCATCGGGTGGATCGGTGCGGCCATCGGAGGGCAGTAGCTCAACTGGAAGAGCACCGGTCTCCAAAACCGGCGGTTGGGGGTTCAAGTCCCTCCTGCCCTGCTCGACGCCCGGAGAACAGAATGCCGCGAACCTTCGGGGAGCGGCCCGACAGCGAGGTACGACGTGACGGAGACGCGTGGTCAGACCGCGACACCCGAGCGCGGCCGCCCGCCGCAGCGGGGCGGTCTCGCCCGCCTGCGCCCGTCGCGGATCGCGCTGTTCGTCCGCCAGGTCGTGGCCGAGCTGCGCAAGGTCGTCTATCCCACCCGCCAGCAGCTGCTCACCTACACGGCGGTCGTGCTGGTGTTCGTGGCAATCATGATCGCCATCGTCTCCGTCCTCGACCTGGCCTTCGGCTGGGCGGTGTTCCGGATCTTCGGCTGAGGCAACCGCCCGTCGCCGTCTATGGAGGAAGAAGTCACCACCGTGTCCGAGCAGCACCCGCCCGAGAACTCGCCGGAGTCCGTCCTGACCGCACCGAGCCAGGACGGTCATGCCGACGAGACGCCCGACGCCGTCGAGGCCGAGGCGCCGCACGCCGCGGAGGACGCCGTGGTCCCAGGCGACGTCGACACCCAGGACGACCCGCTCGAGGAGTTCCGGCGGGTGCTTCGATCCAAGCCGGGCGACTGGTTCGTCGTGCAGACCTACTCCGGCATGGAGAACCGGGTCCGGGCCAACCTCGAGAGCCGGATCGGCAGCCTCAACATGGAGGACTACATCTTCGAGGTCGTGGTTCCGCAGGAAGAGGTCGCCGAGATCAAGAACGGCCAGCGCCGGCTGGTCAAGCGCAACCGGTTCCCCGGGTACGTCCTCGTCCGCATGGACATGACCGACGAGTCCTGGGCCACCGTCCGGCACACGCCGGCGGTCACCGGCTTCGTCGGCCATGCCCATCAGCCGTTGCCGCTGACCCTCGGCGAGGTCGAGCGGTGGCTCGCACCCGAGGTGGTCGAGCGCACCAAGCCCGTCGGCGAGCGGCAGAAGCAGGTCGAGGTCGTCGACTTCCAGGTCGGCGATTCGGTCATGGTCGTCGACGGACCGTTCGCCACGCTGCATGCGACGATCAACGAGATCAACGCCGACTCGCAGAAGATCAAGGGGCTGGTCGAGATATTCGGCCGGGAGACTCCCGTCGAACTGTCGTTCCACCAGATCCAGAAGCTCTGAACACCTCCCGGCGCGGGCTTGTCGGGCCGCGCCGTCCGAACCCGTAAAGGACCCGCAGAGACATGCCCCCCAAGAAGAAGGTCGCAGGCCTCATCAAACTGCAGATCCAGGCCGGGCAGGCAACGCCCGCCCCGCCGGTCGGCCCCGCCCTGGGCCAGCACGGCGTCAACATCATGGAGTTCTGCAAGGCCTACAACGCGGCCACCGAGTCGCAGCGAGGCAACGTGATCCCGGTGGAGATCACGGTCTACGAGGACCGTTCCTTCACCTTCGTGACCAAGACCCCGCCGGCGGCCAAGCTCATCCTCAAGGCCGCGGGTGTGGAGAAGGGCTCCGGCGAGCCGCACAAGACGAAGGTCGCGACGATCACGCGCGAGCAGGTCCGTGCCATCGCCGAGCAGAAGATGCCCGACCTCAACGCCAACGACCTCGACGCCGCCGAGAAGATCATCGCCGGGACCGCCCGCCAGATGGGCGTCACGGTCGAGGGCTGACGAACCCTCGAGTGGGAGGGCCACGCGCTGGCCCGCGACCACGACTCCGCTACCAGACACAGGAGCAGCAATGAAGCGCAGCAAGGCCTATCGGGCCGCCATGGAGAAGATCGACGGCGGGCGGTTGTACTCGCCGGTCGACGCGGTTCGCCTCGCCAAGCAGACCGCCACCACGAAGTACGACCCCACCGTCGAGGTCGCCCTGCGGCTCGGCGTCGACCCACGCAAGGCCGATCAGATGGTTAGAGGCACCGTCAATCTCCCGCACGGCACCGGCAAGACCGCCCGGGTCCTCGTCTTCGCCGTCGGCCCCAAGGCGGACGAGGCCAGAGCCGCCGATGCCGACATCGTCGGCGGTGACGAGCTGATCGAGGAGGTCCAGGGCGGCCGACTCGACTTCGACGCGGTCGTCGCGACTCCCGACCTCATGGGCAAGGTGGGTCGGCTCGGCCGCGTCCTGGGTCCGCGCGGGCTGATGCCGAACCCGAAGACCGGCACGGTGACGATGGACGTCACCAAGGCGGTGTCCGACATCAAGGGCGGCAAGATCGAGTTCCGCGTCGACCGGCACGCGAACCTGCACTTCGTCATCGGCAAGGCCTCGTTCTCGGAGCGGGCATTGGCCGAGAATTACGTCGCCGCGATGGACGAGGTCACCCGGCTCAAGCCGGCGGCGGCCAAGGGCCGGTACGTCAGGAAGGCGACCATGGCCACGACCATGGGTCCGGGCATCCCGCTCGACCCGGCCAAGACCAAGGTCACCGCCGAAGAGTTCGCCGACGCCTGACCGTCACTCGCGAAGTTCTTCTGCAGGCTGGTCGCAACTCGGGCGACACGCCGGCGTGTCGCGTTCAGATGCGTCCAGTCTGTGCGGGGTTCGCTTCGCCGTCCGGGCGGCGATAAGCGAGCCCGGCCGGTGGCGGCGATTTGGCCGGACGAGCCCGCAGCCCGTACCCTGACAGGCGCCAGAGACCGCCGGCCTCGCGATCCTCGGGGATCGTGACGAAGGTCCCGCACCACGCGGGCGGCCCGCGCAGGTGAGACGACCGCCACGTGACGCGTGGCCGACGCCCCGTGCCTGCGCCGGGGCGTTTCGCACGTTCGGGGTCGGGCCCGGTGGCACCACACCCAGCGCCAACGAAGGAGTCCCATGGCGAGGTCCGACAAGGCGGCCGCGGTCGCCGAGCTCGCGGAGGAGTTCCGCGGTTCGAGCGCCGTCGTGCTGACCGAGTACCGAGGGCTCACCGTCAGGCAGCTGACGGACCTGCGTCGCTCACTCGGTGTCAGCGCGTCCTACGCCGTGGTGAAGAACACTCTGACCAAGATCGCGGCCAAGGAAGCCGGGATCGAGGGCATCGAGGACCAGCTGGTCGGCCCGTCGGCCATCGCCTTCGTCAAGGGTGACCCGGTCGACGCCGCCAAGGGTCTGCGTGACTTCGCCAGGGCGAACCCCGTCCTCGTCATCAAGGGCGGTGTGCTCGAGGGCAAGCTGCTCACCGCCGACGAGATCAGGAAGCTCGCCGACCTGGAGTCACGAGAGGTCTTGCTGGCCAGGATGGCCGGCGCGATGAAGGCCTCGCTCGCCAACGCGGCATCGCTGTTCCAGGCTCCACTGACGCAGACCGCCCGGCTGGTCGAGGCACTGCGCCAGCAGGTCGAGGCTCGTACCTCCGCCGAGGTCCCGGACAGCGAGGTCGAGGCTCGTACCTCCGCCGAGATCCCGCACAGCGAGGTCGAGGCTCGTACCTCCGCCGAGGCCTCGGACAGCCAGGCCGAGACCGACCAGAACGAGGGCTGACTGCGGGAGTCGCAGACGAGCCCCACCCGTGACGACCACCCGGCGTCAGCCGATCCGCCCGAGAAAGGAACCGCCATCATGGCGAAGCTCAGCACCGACGACCTCCTGGACGCGTTCAAGGAGATGTCCCTCATCGAGCTCTCGGAGTTCGTGAAGAAGTTCGAGGAGACCTTCGAGGTCACCGCCGCCGCGCCGGTGGCCGTCGCGGCTGCCGGTCCGGCCGCCGCAGGCACGGCTGCCGCCGAGGAGGCCGTCGAGCAGGACGAGTTCGACGTCGTCCTCGAGGCCGCCGGTGACAAGAAGATCCAGGTCATCAAGGAGGTCCGTGCGCTGACCTCCCTCGGCCTGAAGGAGGCCAAGGACCTGGTGGACGGCACGCCGAACCCGGTCCTGGAGAAGGTCAACAAGGAGGCCGCCGACAAGGCCAGGGAGCAGCTCGAGGCCGCCGGCGCCACCGTCACGGTCAAGTGACGTCCTGACCCGACGTTCCACGGCAGGTGGGACCGGGAGATCGGTGTTCCGCTCTCCCGGTCCTGTCTCGTTCCGTCGACGGGCCAGGAACGGTCCGGGCTCGGCGACCCCTGCGTACCCGCCTGTCGAGCCTGGAGATCTGCACAGAATCGCCGCCTGATACCAGCATCATCTGGACAATTCGCGGCCAGGTGGCTTGACGAACACGCCCCGACGAGGGGATGCTGCGAGCAGGCCCAGGCCAGGGCCCACAGAGCGGCCAGCAGGAGATAGGACGGTACGTCAAGGGATGACGAGCCGCCACTCGACAGCAGTGAGCCTCTTAGGCTAAACTGCTATTTTGCGCTGCCTTCCGCCTTCTCGTGCCCGTGTGGGTGAGGACGGCGCACGACTCCGACCGTGAGCCCTCGGAAGGACCACTCTTGGCCGTCTCGCGCACCGCTTCCCAGACCACCAACGGCTCGCGCCGCATCTCCTTCGCCAAGATCCGAGAGCCCCTCGAGGTTCCCAACCTCCTCGCGCTCCAGATCGACAGCTTCGACTGGCTGCTCGGCAACTCGCGCTGGCAGGCGCGGGTCGACGCCGCCAACGCCGAAGGCCGCGACGACCTGCCGGCCGCCTCCGGCCTCCAGGAGATCCTCGACGAGATCAGCCCGATCGAGGACTTCTCCGGGACCATGTCCCTCTCGTTCTCGAACCCGCGGTTCGAGGACCCGAAGAACAGCATCGACGAGTGCAAGATGCGTGACTTCACGTACTCGGCCCCGCTGTTCGTCACCGCCGAGTTCATCAACAACGAGACCGGCGAGATCAAGTCCCAGACGGTGTTCATGGGCGACTTCCCGCTCATGACCAACAAGGGGACGTTCATCATCAACGGCACCGAGCGGGTCGTGGTCTCGCAGCTCGTCCGCTCGCCCGGCGTCTATTTCGAGCGCAACCTCGACAAGACCTCGGACAAGGACGTCTACACGGCCAAGGTCATCCCCTCCCGGGGAGCATGGCTGGAGTTCGAGATCGACAAGCGCGACATGGTCGGCGTCCGTCTCGACCGCAAGCGCAAGCAGAACGTCACCGTGCTGCTCAAGGCGCTCGGCTGGACTACCGATCAGATCCTCACCGAGTTCGGCGACTACGAGTCCATGCGCGCCACCCTGGACAAGGACCACACGTCCGACCAGGACGAGGCACTGCTCGACATCTACCGCAAGATGCGTCCGGGTGAGCCGCCGACGCGCGAGGCCGCCCAGCAGCTGCTCGACAACGCCTACTTCAACCCCAAGCGCTACGACCTGGCCAAGGTGGGCCGCTACAAGGTCGACAAGAAGCTCGGCCTCGACCTGCCCCTCGGCCAGAGCACACTCACCCTCGACGACATCGTCGCCACGCTGCGCTACCTCGTCCGGCTGCACGCCGGCGAGACCGAGATCACCCAGGGCAAGACCACCCTGCGGGTCGAGACCGACGACATCGACCACTTCGGCAACCGGCGTCTGCGCACGGTCGGCGAGCTGATCCAGAACCAGGTCCGCACCGGGCTGTCCCGGATGGAGCGCGTCGTCCGTGAGCGCATGACCACCCAGGACGTCGAGGCCATCACGCCGCAAACCTTGATCAACATCCGTCCCGTCGTGGCGGCGATCAAGGAGTTCTTCGGCACCTCGCAGCTCTCGCAGTTCATGGACCAGACCAACCCCCTGGCCGGGCTGACCCACAAGCGCCGGCTCTCGGCGCTGGGTCCGGGCGGGCTCTCCCGTGAGCGGGCCGGGTTCGAGGTCCGCGACGTCCACTCGTCGCACTACGGCCGGATGTGTCCGATCGAGACGCCCGAGGGTCCGAACATCGGCCTGATCGGGTCGCTGGCCACCTACGGACGCATCAACGCGTTCGGCTTCGTCGAGACCCCGTACCGGCGGGTCAAGAACGGCAAGGTCAGCGACAAGGTCGACTACCTCACCGCCGACGAGGAAGACCTCTACGTCATCGCCCAGGCCAATGCGCCGCTCACCGACGACAACCGCTTCGCCGAGGACCGGGTGTCGGTCCGCAAGCGTGGCGGGGAGCTGGAGTTGGTGCGCGCCGACACCGTCGACTACATGGACGTGTCGCCGCGCCAGATGGTGTCGGTGGCCACCGCCATGATCCCGTTCCTCGAGCACGACGACGCCAACCGCGCGTTGATGGGCTCGAACATGCAGCGCCAGGCCGTCCCGCTGCTGCGCAGCGAGGCCCCGCTGGTCGGCACCGGCATGGAACTGCACGCCGCCGTCGACGCCGGTGACGTGCTGGTGGCCGACAAGCCCGGCGTGGTCACCGAGGTGTCCGCCGACTATGTCACCGTCATGGCCGACGACAACTCGTACCAGACCTACCAGATGGCCAAGTTCCACCGCTCCAACGCGGGCACGTGCATCAACCAGCGCCCGATCGTCGACGAAGGCGACCGGATCGAGTCCGGGCAGGTCATCGCCGACGGGCCGTCCACGCAGAACGGCGAGATGGGGCTCGGCAAGAACCTTCTCGTCGCGTTCATGCCCTGGGAGGGCCACAACTACGAGGACGCGATCATCCTCTCCCAGCGTCTGATCAAGGACGACGTCCTCACCTCGATCCACATCGAGGAGCACGAGGTCGACGCACGCGACACCAAGCTGGGCCCCGAGGAGATCACGCGGGACATCCCGAACGTCTCCGAGGAGATCCTGGCCGACCTCGACGAGCGCGGCATCATCCGCATCGGCGCCGAGGTCCAAGCCGGAGACATCCTGGTCGGCAAGGTCACGCCCAAGGGAGAGACCGAGCTGACTCCGGAGGAGCGGCTGCTCCGCGCGATCTTCGGTGAGAAGGCGCGCGAGGTCCGCGACACCTCGTTGAAGGTGCCCCACGGCGAGACCGGCAAGGTCATCGGGGTGCGCCTGTTCGACCGTGACGAGGGTGACGAGCTGCCGCCGGGCGTCAACCAGCTGGTCCGGGTCTACATCGCCCAGATGCGCAAGATCCAGGACGGCGACAAGCTCGCCGGCCGGCACGGCAACAAGGGCGTCATCTCCAAGATCCTTCCGGTCGAGGACATGCCGTTCCTCGAGGACGGCACTCCGGTCGACATCGTCCTCAACCCGCTCGGCGTACCGAGCCGGATGAACCTCGGCCAGGTGCTCGAGACCCACCTCGGGTGGGTGGCCAAGTCCGGCTGGCAGATCGACGGGTCGGGCACCGAGTGGCAGAAGCGGCTGCGGAGCATCGGCGCGGCCAAGGCCGAGCCGGGTACCAACGTCGCGACGCCGGTCTTCGACGGCGCGCGCGAGGACGAGATCTCCGGTCTGCTGGCGTCGAGCCTGCCCAACCGCGACGGCGACTCCCTGGTCGCTGCCGACGGCAAAGCGCGCCTGTTCGACGGGCGTTCGGGCGAGCCGTTCCCGCACCCGGTGGCCGTGGGCTACATCTACATGCTCAAGCTCAACCACCTCGTCGACGACAAGATCCACGCCAGGGCCACCGGTCCCTACTCGATGATCACGCAGCAGCCGCTGGGCGGTAAGGCGCAGTTCGGCGGCCAGCGCTTCGGCGAGATGGAGGTGTGGGCGCTGCAGGCGTACGGCGCCGCCTATGCCCTGCAGGAGCTGCTGACGATCAAGTCCGACGACGTCACGGGCCGGGTCAAGGTCTACGAGGCGATCGTCAAGGGCGAGAACATCCCCGAGCCCGGCATTCCTGAGTCGTTCAAGGTGCTCATCAAGGAGATGCAGTCGCTGTGCCTCAACGTCGAGGTGCTCTCCAGCGACGGCACGCAGATCGAGATGCGCGACACCGACGAGGACGTCTTCCGGGCAGCCGAGGAGCTCGGCATCGACCTGTCGCGGCGCGAGCCGAGCAGCGTCGAAGAGGTATGACCCACCCGAGAGCGCGAACCGGCCGACTGATGACTGAGACGAACTGAGAGAAGGAACCACGTGCTCGACGTCAACTTCTTCGACGAGCTGCGCATCGGCCTCGCCACCGCGGAAGACATCCGTCAGTGGTCGCACGGCGAGGTCAAGAAGCCGGAGACGATCAACTACCGCACCCTCAAGCCGGAGAAGGACGGCCTGTTCTGCGAGAAGATCTTCGGTCCGACCCGTGATTGGGAGTGCTACTGCGGCAAGTACAAGAGGGTCCGGTTCAAGGGCATCATCTGTGAGCGCTGCGGTGTCGAGGTCACCCGTGCCAAGGTCCGCCGCGAACGGATGGGGCACATCGAGCTGGCCGCTCCCGTTACGCACATCTGGTACTTCAAGGGTGTCCCGTCCCGTCTGGGATACCTGCTCGACCTCGCCCCGAAGGACCTCGAGAAGGTCATCTACTTCGCGGCCTACATGATCACCTGGGTCGACGAGGAGGCGCGCCACCGCGATCTCGCGTCGCTCGAGGGCCAGATCGACATCGAGCGCAAACAGGTCGAGCAGCGCCGGGACAGCGACATCGAGGTCCGGACGAAGAAGCTGGAGGCCGACCTCGCCGAGCTCGAGGCCGAGGGTGCCAAGGGCGACGTCCGGCGCAAGGTCCGCGAGTCCGCCGAGCGTGAGATGAGCCAGCTGCGCAAGCGGGCCGACGCCGAGCTCGACCGCATCAACGCGGTCTGGGACCGCTTCCGCACCCTCAAGGTCCAGGACCTCGAGGGCGACGAGATGCTCTACCGCGAGATGCGCGACCGCTACGGCCTCTACTTCCGCGGTGGCATGGGAGCACAGGCCATCAAGGAGCGGCTGGAGAACTTCGACCTCGAGGCCGAGGCGCTCAACCTGCGCGAGATCATCCGCACCGGCAAGGGCCAGAAGAAGACCCGGGCGCTCAAGCGGCTCAAGGTCGTCTCGGCCTTCCTGACCACGCGCAACGATGCGCGCGGCATGGTGCTCGACGCCGTGCCCGTGATCCCGCCGGACCTGCGGCCGATGGTGCAGCTCGACGGTGGCCGGTTCGCGACCAGTGACCTCAACGACCTCTACCGCCGGGTGATCAACCGGAACAACCGGCTCAAGCGGCTGCTCGACCTCGGTGCGCCCGAGATCATCGTCAACAACGAGAAGCGGATGCTCCAGGAGTCCGTCGACGCGTTGTTCGACAACGGTCGCCGCGGCCGCCCGGTGACCGGTCCGGGCAACCGGCCGCTGAAGTCCATCTCGGACATGCTCAAGGGCAAGCAGGGCCGGTTCCGGCAGAACCTGTTGGGCAAGCGCGTCGACTACTCCGGCCGCTCGGTCATCGTCGTCGGCCCGCAGCTCAAGCTGCACCAGTGCGGCCTGCCGAAGGGCATGGCGATCGAGCTGTTCAAGCCCTTCGTGATGAAGCGGCTGGTCGACCTCAACCACGCGCAGAACATCAAGAGCGCCAAGCGGATGGTCGAGCGGGCACGGCCGGTCGTCTGGGACGTGCTCGAGGAGGTCATCGCCGAGCACCCGGTGCTGCTCAACCGGGCGCCGACGCTGCACCGCCTCGGCATCCAGGCCTTCGAGCCACAACTGATCGAGGGCAAGGCCATCCAGATCCACCCGCTGGTCTGCACGGCGTTCAACGCCGACTTCGACGGCGACCAGATGGCGGTGCACCTTCCGCTGTCGGCCGAGGCGCAGGCCGAGGCGCGGATCCTCATGCTGTCCAGCAACAACATCCTCAAGCCGGCCGACGGTCGGCCGGTGACGATGCCCACCCAGGACATGGTCCTCGGCATCTACTTCCTCACCAGCGAGTACGCCGGCCAGCCGGGCGAGGGCCGGGCGTTCTCCTCGCCCGCCGAGGCCATCCGCGCCTTCGACGCCGGCGAGCTGTCGATGCAGGCGCCGATCACGCTGCGTCAGACCGGCATCGTGCCGCCCCCGGACTGGACGGTTCCAGAGGGCTGGGAGCCGGGCCAGCCGGTGACGTTCACCACCACGCTGGGCCGAGCGCTGTTCAACGAGGCGTTGCCCGAGGACTACGCGTTCGTCAACGAGGAGGTCGACAAGAAGCGCCTCGGCACGATCGTCAACGACCTCGCGGAGCGCTACCAGAAGGTTCAGGTCGCGGCGACCCTCGACGCGCTCAAGGAGGCCGGATTCCACTGGGCCACCCGATCCGGCGTGACGGTCTCGTTCGAGGACATCCCGACCCCGACGGAGAAGCAGGCCATCCTCGAGGAGTACGAGGCCAAGGCCGAGAAGGTCGAGCGCAACTTCGAGCGTGGTGTCATCTCCGGCGGTGAGCGTCGTGAGGAACTCATCGACATCTGGACCGACGCCACCAACAGGGTCGACGACGCCATCCGCGACGCCTTCACCCGCGAGAACCCCATCCACATGATGGTCCACTCCGGGGCACGCGGTAACTGGATGCAGATCCGCCAGCTGGCCGGCATGCGCGGCCTGGTCGCCAATCCGAAGGGCGAGACGATCCCGCGCCCGATCAAGGCCAACTTCCGCGAGGGCCTGTCCGTGCTGGAGTTCTTCATCTCCACGCACGGTGCCCGCAAGGGCCTGGCCGACACCGCACTGCGGACCGCCGACTCCGGTTACCTCACCCGGCGGTTGGTCGACGTCTCCCAGGACGTCATCATCCGGGAGGTCGACTGCGGCACCGAGCGTGGCCTTGTGCTCCCGATCGCGACCCGCAACGCCGAAGGCTCCCTGGTCGTCGGCGAGGACGTCGAGACCAGCGTGTACGCGCGCGCTCTGGCCGAGGACGTCGTCGGCCCGGACGGTGCGGCCGTCACGACGGCCGGAACCGACCTCGGCGACGTCGAGATCCGCCGGCTGATCGAGGCAGGTGTCGAGCGGGTGCGCGTGCGCAGCGTGCTCACGTGTGAGAGCAAGTCCGGGGTCTGCGCGATGTGCTACGGCCGGTCGCTCGCCTCGGGCAAGCTCGTCGATGTCGGCGAGGCGGTCGGGATCGTCGCCGCGCAGTCGATCGGCGAGCCGGGCACGCAGTTGACGATGCGGACGTTCCACACCGGCGGGGTCGCGGGCGAGGACATCACCCACGGCCTGCCACGTGTGGTCGAGCTGTTCGAGGCTCGTGCACCCAAGGGCAAGGCCCCGATCGCCGAGGCCGTCGGCCGCGTGCGCATCGACGAGGACGGCAAGGGCCCGAAGATCGTCGTCGTTCCCGACGACGGCTCGGACGAGCAGGCCTTTCCGATGTCACGCCGGGTCCACGACTGGACCAACCGCCGCAGCCCCGGCATCGCCCAGTGGCGGGTCCAGGACGGCGACACGGTCGAGGTCGGCGAGCTGCTCCACGCCGGCACCTCCGACCCGCACGACGTGCTGCGGGTGCTGGGCCAGCGTGCGGTGCAGGTCTTCCTCACCGACCAGGTGCAGGAGGTCTACAGGTCGCAGGGCGTGTCGATCCACGACAAGCACATCGAGATCATCGTGCGGCAGATGCTGCGCCGGATCACCGTGCTGGAAAGTGGCGACGCCGACCTGCTGCCCGGTGAGCTCGTGGAGCGTTCTCGCTTCGAGGAGGAGAACCGCCGGGTGATCGCCGAGGGTGGTCAGCCGGCCTCCGGGCGGCCGCAGCTGATGGGCATCACCAAGGCGTCGCTCGCGACCGACTCGTGGCTGTCCGCGGCGTCGTTCCAGGAGACGACCCGGGTGCTGACGGAGGCGGCGATCAACGCCAAGTCCGATCCGCTCATCGGGCTGAAGGAGAACGTCATCCTCGGCAAGCTCATCCCCGCAGGCACCGGGCTGGCCCGATACCGCAACCTCCGGGTCGAGCCCACCGAGGAGGCCAAGGCGGCCATGTACTCGATGGTCGACTACGGCGCCGACTACTCCGACTACGAGTTCGGCCAGGGTTCGGGCGAGGCGGTCCGGCTCGAGGACTACGACTTCGGCTCCTACAGCTGAGGTCGAGCAGGTGCCGGGGTTCCCGATCGGGAACCCCGGCACCTCTTTCGATGGTCCTTTCTTCGACTTGTCAGGCCTGACAACTCGTCCATCGGGGAGGGAGCGCGGTGCCCGCCCTGACACGTCGGGGATGCACGACTTGTCAGGATGACCGCTCCGATCAGTCGAGGTGGAGCACCTGACCGCCCGGACAAGTCACGAAGGCGCCATGACGCCTGACAGGTCGGCCGGACCGGCTCTCTCGCGTGCGGCGTTGCCTCAATCGTCAAGCGAGCGGCGGAGTTGATCGACCACTGCGGACTCGTCGAGGTAGAGAGCGACCGTGGGAAATCTCAGGAGTGATTGACCTGCGATGACCAACTCGTTGTTCCTGGCCATGTCGCTCCAATACGTGCCGACGATCAGGTGAATCGCGCCGTCGACCTCGACGAGCATCTGCTTGCCACGGCGGGTCCGTAGTTCGACGTCGATGTAGCGTCGACGGCCCTGGTGGTCGAGGCGAACGGATTGCCGCATCGGGATCGGGAGCCCATGTCGGCGGCAGAGTCGCCCGAAGTCGACCTCGGACAGAGCTTGCGCTCCGCCCTCGACGTCGGCAAGCACCGTGCGCAGAAGTTTCCGGTGTCGGACGGCGCCGACGGTGTGCAGCTCCTCGACCAGGCGCCCGGGACTTGTGAGCCGCTGCTGGACACCGGCGATGACCAGGCCGCAAGCGCTGCGGGAATGACGGGTCCAGGCAGCGGCGTCGACGATGCTCCGCTCGACGCGAGTCATCGGTGGCACGCGCACCGGATGAGGATCGGTCCGCGGGAAGTAGCGGCGGGATTCGTGGACGGCCACCGGCAAGGGCAGCAGGGGCGGTGTTGTGCCTCGCTCTACCAGCACGTGGATCCGGCCGTCGTCCCACCCATCCAGTCCGTGATGCGCAGCAGCACTTCGTCCGCACAACGCAGCCCGCCGTCCGGCCCCGAGAACGGACGCCCACTGCTGCTGCGCTGGGGTGAGCGGCCCGTTGTGGGCGACGATGACCGTCCGACAGATGTGCTGCCACCGACCCCACCCGAGCTGGTACTCGACCTCGTCCGGGCTCAGACCGCGATCCGCCAGCTGATCGAGGCGGGCAACTGCATCCTGCCTGTCGAGCAGAAGCTCGACCGGATCTGGCAAGGCCAGGCTGGACATGCCTCGAGCGTCATGACCTGGCGGGCGATGTTCCAGGCGCAGGCGCTGCCTGTGGATCGAGCGCCCGCGAGCGGCGCGGGTTGTGGATGGTGGCGACCTGTGCCGACCATCGTGGCGGCATGGTGAACGCCGGCGACCCGGGCTGCGTGTGGAAGGACATGGACGTGGACGGCCAACCCGCCGTGGTCGCGTTCGGCCCAGAGACCGTCGGCATCGCCAGGCGGACCCAGTGACCCCCGCACACACGGCGGTGCTGGAGTTGGTTTGCGGCCGTTGCGGCCACTGGTGGATGCGCTGGACGGTCGACCTGGCCGTGCCGTTCGATGAGCAGCGGCTGGCGACGTGGATACCTGCGCCGGGAGTCGTCAAGAGTCAGTCGCCGGGGTCGTGGCTGCCGGCAAGTGACGGTCGATGGTACAGGTGGGTACCCAGAGATATGGCGAGCCTGCCCGAAGGGGCCCGGTACGTGTTCGCCTGCCCGAACGGGTGCCCATCGGATGTGCAGGCGCCCGAGGACAAGCTACTCAAAGCGGTGACCAAGGTGTTGCGCCACCTGCATGAGACGCGGACTCCACTGCGGCGGACCACCGTCGACCTCCTGCACCGGGCCGGACGACCTGTCAGGCCCGGCGGCTGGTCGGGACCCAGGTCGCGTGGCGCCACGGCCTGACATTGGCCAGGCAGTGGCACGAGGCGACTTTGCTTGGGTAACGTTGACGTTGTCGCCCATCCACAAGGTGGGTGGCTCGCTTTGACCTGTGCGTGCCCGAAAGGGTAATCTCACTCCTCGTGCCTGGATGTGATCCGGGCCGTCCGGTGCGCCCGCGGGCGCACGCCGGAGTTCCACCGACCACGCCGACCGGTTTGCCGGCGGCGCCGGGCTGGACGGGCCGACACGCCCGACCGCGGGGGTCGTCGGCACGGCCGACGCGCTCAGCCGCAAGGCCCCCGGCGCCCTGACGTCCGGTCGACCCACACCACCTCGCACACGAGCAGCAACGGAGACGCAGTGCCCACGATCCAGCAGCTGGTCCGCAAGGGCCGCCAGGACAAGGTCGCCAAGAACAGGACCCCGGCTCTGAAGGGCAGCCCTCAGCGCCGCGGCGTGTGCACTCGCGTCTATACGACGACTCCGAAGAAGCCCAACTCGGCGCTGCGCAAGGTGGCACGCGTCCGGCTGACCAGCCAGATCGAGGTCACGGCGTACATCCCCGGTGTCGGGCACAACCTGCAGGAGCACTCGATGGTGCTCGTGCGTGGCGGCCGGGTGAAGGACCTTCCGGGCGTCCGCTACAAGATCGTCCGTGGCTCGCTCGACACCCAGGGCGTGAAGAATCGCAAGCAGGCGCGCAGCCGGTACGGCGCGAAGAGGGAGAAGAGCTGATGCCGCGCAAGGGCCCGGCCCCGAAGCGACCGATCGTCATCGACCCGGTCTACAACTCGCCGCTGGTCACCCAGCTGGTCAACAAGGTTCTCTCTGACGGGAAGAAGTCGGTGGCGGAGTCGATCGTCCACGGCGCACTCGAGGGCTGCCGCGAGAAGACCGGGACCGATCCGGTCGTCACGCTCAAGCGCGCGCTCGACAACGTCAAGCCCACCCTCGAGGTCAAGAGCCGCCGCGTCGGCGGGGCCACGTACCAGGTCCCCGTCGAGGTGCGCGCCAACCGCAGCACCACCTTGGCCCTGCGCTGGCTGGTCGGCTACTCCCGTGCTCGGCGCGAGAAGACGATGACCGAGCGGCTGATGAACGAGATCCTCGACGCCTCCAACGGCCTGGGCGCGAGCGTCAAGCGCCGCGAGGACACCCACAAGATGGCCGAGTCCAACAAGGCCTTCGCCCACTACCGCTGGTAGCCCCGGCGGTTCACGAACACGAACCGAGGAAGCGACGCACCAACATGGTCACCGACCTGCGCACGCTCGACCTGGCCAAGGTCCGCAACATCGGGATCATGGCCCACATCGACGCGGGCAAGACCACGACGACCGAGCGCATCCTGTTCTACACCGGCATCAACTACAAGATCGGTGAGGTCCACGAAGGCGCGGCCACGATGGACTGGATGGAGCAGGAGCAGGAGCGCGGCATCACCATCACCTCCGCCGCCACCACCTGTCAGTGGGACGGCCACACGATCAACATCATCGACACGCCCGGCCATGTCGACTTCACCGTCGAGGTGGAGCGATCGCTGCGTGTTCTCGACGGCGCGGTCGCCGTGTTCGACGGCGTCGCGGGTGTCGAGCCTCAGTCCGAGCAGGTCTGGCGACAGGCCACCAAGTACCACGTGCCGCGCATCTGCTTCGTGAACAAGCTCGACCGGGTCGGGGCCGAGTTCCACCGCTGCGTCGACATGATCGTCTCGCGGCTCAAGGCCGTCCCGCTGGTCGTTCAGCTCCCGATCGGGGCCGAGGCCGACTTCCGCGGCGTCATCGACCTGGTCGGACAGAAGGCTCTGGTCTGGAGCGCGGAGGCCGAGAAGGGCGAGATGTACGACACCGTCGACATCCCGTCCACGCACGCGGAGGCCGCCGCCGAATACCGCGACCGGCTGCTCGAGACGATCGCCGAGAACGACGACGAGATGATGGAGCTCTATCTCGAGGGCGAGGAGCCCACCGAGGAAGCGCTCATCGCCGCCATCCGGCGGGCGACGATCGCCGGTCGGCTCACGCCGGTGTTGTGCGGTTCGGCGTTCAAGAACAAGGGCGTGCAGCCCATGCTCGACGCCGTCGTCCGCTACCTTCCCTCGCCCCTGGACGTCGGGGCAGTCGAGGGCCACGCGGTGGGTGACGAGGATGCCGTCATGACCCGCGAGCCGGACGAGGACGCTCCGGCATCCGCTCTGGCGTTCAAGATCATGAGCGACCAGCATCTCGGCAAGCTGACCTTCGTGCGGGTCTACTCCGGCACGCTCTCGGCCGGCAGCCAGGTGCTCAACAGCACCAAGGGCCATCGCGAACGCATCGGCAAGATCTACCGAATGCACGCTAACAAGCGCGAGGAGATCGGGACGGCCAGCGCGGGGCAGATCGTCGCCGTCATGGGCCTGAAGAACACCACGACCGGCGACACGCTCAGTGCGACCAACGCGCCGGTGATCCTCGAGTCGATGACCTTCCCGGCGCCGGTCATCTCGGTCGCCATCGAGCCGAGGACGAAGAGCGACCAGGAGAAGTTGGGCGCGGCGATTCAGCGGCTCTCCGAGGAGGACCCGACCTTCCAGGTCCGCACCGACGACGACACCGGCCAGACCATCATCTCGGGCATGGGCGAGCTTCACCTCGAGGTGCTCGTCGAACGGATGAAGCGCGAGTTCCGGGTCGTGGCCAACGTCGGCAAGCCGCAGGTGGCCTACCGCGAGACCATCCGCCGCAGGGTCGAGAAGGTGGAGTACACGCACAAGAAGCAGACCGGCGGCTCGGGCCAGTTCGGCCGGGTCGTCATCGACATCGAGCCGACCGGCGGCGACGGCGACGGTGGCTACGAGTTCGTCAACGCCGTCACCGGTGGTCGCATCCCACGGGAGTACATCCCCGCCGTCGACGAGGGCATCCAGGAGGCGATGGAGTTCGGCGTCGTCGCCGGCTACCCGCTGGTGGACGTGAAGGTCACGCTCCGCGACGGCGCGTACCACGACGTCGACTCCTCCGAGCTCGCGTTCAAGATCGCCGGTTCGATGGCGTTCAAGGACGCGGCCCGCAAGGCCGACCCGGTGCTCCTCGAGCCGATGTTCGCCGTCGAGGTCACCACGCCCGAGGACTACATGGGGGACGTGATCGGTGACCTCAACTCCCGCCGTGGTCACATCCAGGCCATGGAGGAGCGCACCGGCGCCCGCATCATCAAGGCGCTGGTCCCGCTGTCGGAGATGTTCGGCTACGTCGGGGACCTCCGCAGCAAGACCCAGGGCCGGGCCAGCTACTCGATGCAGTTCGACTCCTACGCCGAGGTTCCGCGTACCGTCGCAGAGGAGATCATCAAGAAGGTCCGGGGCGAGTAACGACGCTCCGGGCGCTCAACCGGCCCAAACCCAACCAGCCAGGCCGACAACGGCACGGAAGACGTCACTACAGGAGGACCCCACAGTGGCCAAGGCGAAGTTCGAGCGGACCAAGCCGCACGTCAACATCGGAACCATCGGTCACATCGACCACGGCAAGACGACGCTGACCGCGGCCATCACGAAGGTCCTGCACGATCAGCACCCGGACCTCAACCCGTACACTCCGTTCGACGAGATCGACAATGCGCCCGAGGAGCGCCAGCGCGGCATCACCATCGCCATTGCGCACGTCGAGTACCAGACCGAGAAGCGGCACTATGCGCACGTCGACTGCCCCGGGCATGCCGACTACATCAAGAACATGATCACCGGCGCGGCGCAGATGGACGGCGCCATCCTGGTGGTGGCGGCGACCGACGGCCCGATGCCGCAGACCAAGGAGCACGTCCTGCTGGCGCGCCAGGTCGGCGTCCCGTACATCGTCGTGGCGCTCAACAAGGCCGACATGGTCGACGACGAGGAGATCCTCGAGCTCGTCGAGCTCGAGGTTCGCGAGCTGCTCTCGGACTACGAGTTCCCCGGCGACGACGTCCCGGTCGTGCGGGTCTCGGCACTCAAGGCGCTCGAGGGCGACGCCGAGTGGAGCGAGAAGCTCCTCGAGCTCATGAACGCCGTCGACGAGTACATCCCGGAGCCGCAGCGCGACACCGAGAAGCCGTTCCTGATGCCGATCGAGGACGTCTTCACGATCACCGGTCGCGGCACGGTCGTCACCGGCCGGGTCGAGCGCGGCATCCTCAAGATCAACGAGGAGGTCGAGCTCGTCGGCATCCACGAGGGTAAGGCGCAGAAGACGATCGTCACCGGAGTCGAGATGTTCCGCAAGCTCCTCGACGAGGCCCGTGCCGGCGAGAACGTCGGGCTGCTCCTCCGCGGCACCAAGAAGGAGGACGTGGAGCGCGGCATGGTCGTCGTCAAGCCCGGCACGACCACCCCGCACACCGACTTCGAGGCGCAGGTCTACATCCTGTCCAAGGACGAGGGCGGGCGGCACACGCCGTTCTTCAACAACTACCGTCCTCAGTTCTACTTCCGGACGACGGACGTGACCGGCGTGGTGAGCCTGCCCGAGGGCACCGAGATGGTCATGCCCGGTGACACCACGCAGATGAAGGTCGAGCTGATCCAGCCGATCGCCATGGAGGAGCAGCTCCGGTTCGCCATCCGCGAGGGCGGCCGCACCGTGGGCGCGGGCCGGGTCACGAAGATCAACAAGTAAGACGCGGCCGGTGGGGTCAGGCCCGGCCGGGCTCGACCCCACCGCCCGCGTCCCCGCAATTGGCCAGGGGCGACCGGCCTCTGGCATACTGAACAGGTTGCTCGGCGGAGGCCGCCGGGGTGCGTGGATCGGGTTGATGCCCGTGTCCGCGCCCGATCCGGAGACCTCCACCCGACGTCCGGCGCCAGGCCGGGCCACCGAGTCCCCCGACGAAGATCGAGCGAGTCCTCGCATGTGCCCGAAATGCGGCCTGCGCGTGCGACACGCCCGACCGCGGGGGTCGGAGGGCCGTCCATCGGTGGCCGGGCGGCGACCACGGACAGCTATCGGTTCGCTAGCGGTACGAGAGAAGGACGACAAGCAGCCATGGCGGGACAGAAGATCCGCATCCGGCTCAAGGCCTACGACCACGAGGTCATCGACTCGTCGGCGCGCAAGATCGTCGACACGGTGACCCGTACCGGTGCGCAGGTCGCGGGCCCGGTGCCGCTGCCGACCGAGAAGAACGTGTACTGCGTCATCCGATCGCCGCACAAGTACAAGGACAGCCGCGAGCACTTCGAGATGCGCACGCACAAGCGGCTCATCGACATCATCGATCCCACGCCGAAGACGGTCGACTCGCTCATGCGCCTCGACCTTCCCGCCGGCGTCGACATCGAGATCAAGCTGTAAGGGACGCGCCTGCGATGACCACCCAAGTTCAGGCGAGGCTGCAGGGCCTGCTCGGCGAGAAGCTGGGCATGACCCAGGTGTGGGACGACAACAACCGCATCGTTCCGGTCACCGTCGTCAAGGCCGGCCCATGCGTCGTGACGCAGGTCCGCACCCCGCAGACCGACGGCTACGACGCCGTGCAGATCGCGTTCGGCGCGCCCAATCCCCGCAAGGTCACCAAGCCGATGCGCGGCCACTTCGACAAGGCCGGCGTGACGCCGCGTCGGCACACGGCCGAGCTGCGGACCTCGGCGGCGTCGGAGTACACGGTGGGTCAGGAGCTCACGGTCGAGATCTTCGAGCCCGGCCAGGTCGTCGACGTCGTCGGCACCAGCAAGGGCAAGGGCTTCGCCGGGGTCATGAAGCGACACGGCTTCTCCGGGGTGGGCGCCAGCCACGGCGCGCATCGCAACCACCGCAAGCCGGGTTCGATCGGCGGGGCCTCGACGCCCAGCCGGGTCTTCAAGGGCCTGCGGATGGCCGGTCGGATGGGGAGCGTCCGGGTCACGGCGCAGAACCTCACGATCCACGCGGTGGATGCCGAGAAGGGCCTGCTGCTCGTCAAGGGTGCCGTGCCCGGCCCCGTCGGTGGGCTGGTGCTGGTCAAGACCGCCGCGAAGGGGGCCTGAGGACATGACCGAGATCGACGTGAAGAACGCCCAGGGCCGCAAGGCCGGCAGCGTCGAATTGCCGGCCGACGTCTTCGACGTCCAGGTCAACGTACCGTTGATCCACCAGGTCGTCGTCGCGCAGCTGGCCGCCGCCCGCCAGGGCACCCACAGCACCAAGACTCGTGGTGAGGTACGCGGCGGCGGGCGCAAGCCGTACCGCCAGAAGGGCACCGGTCGGGCCCGTCAGGGCTCGATTCGCGCGCCGCAGTTCACCGGCGGTGGCATCGTGCACGGTCCGACGCCACGCGACTACGCGCAGCGAACACCCAAGAAGATGAAGGCGGCTGCCCTGCGAGGGGCATTGTCCGACCGGGCCAGGCACGGGCGGGTCCATGTGATCGCCGGGTTCGTCGAGGGCGACGCACCTTCCACCAAGGCGGCCCTCGCCGCGCTCGGCACCGTCACCGACCGCGACAACGTCCTGGTGGTCGCGGCCCGCGGCGACGAGCTCACAGTCAAGAGCCTGCGGAACGTGCCGCAGGTCCACCTGATCGCCGCCGACCAGCTCAACACGTACGACGTCCTGTGCTCCGACGACGTCGTGTTCACCCAGTCCGCACTCGAGGCGTTTCTCGACGGCAGGACGGTCCGCGTGACCGCCGGCGGCGGTGACGACGACTCGGCCGACGAGCAGCACGCGGACAGGACGCCGGCCGCCTCGACGACGTCGACGGAGAAGTCGGCGGCGAAGAAGGCACCGGCTACGAAGACCGCGGCCAAGAAGGCCACGGCGAAGAAGGCCACGGCCAAGAAGGCCACGGCGAGGAAGGCCACGACGCGGGCCACGACGACGAAGGCCGCGGCGAAGAAGACAGCTACGACGAAGGCGACCAAGGAGGACGGCACGTGAGCGCGATCCACAAGGACCCGCGCGACGTGCTGCGCGGCCCGATCGTCTCCGAGAAGAGCTACGGACTGCTCGACGAGAACAAGTACACCTTCGTGGTCGCGCCCGACGCGAACAAGACCGAGATCAAGATCGCGGTCGAGAAGGTCTTCAGCGTGACCGTGACGGGCGTCAACACCCTCAACCGGGCAGGTAAGCGGCGCCGGACCCGCTTCGGCGTGGGTCGGCGTCCGGACACCAAGCGCGCGATCGTCACCGTCGCCGAGGGACAGCGCATCGACATCTTCGGGGGGCCGGTCTCCTGACCGGCACCAGAGCATTCGAGGGACTGACCAGACATGGGAATCCGTAAGTACAAGCCGACGACGCCGGGCCGGCGCGGTGCCAGCGTCGCCGACTTCGTCGAGATCACCCGCTCCGAGCCGGAGAAGTCACTGGTGCGTCCGCTCCCGAAGAAGGGCGGCCGCAACAACGCGGGGCGGATCACGACCCGCCACCAGGGCGGTGGCCACAAGCGCCAGTACCGCGTGATCGACTTCCGGCGGGCGGACAAGGACGGCGTGCCCGCGACGGTGGCGCACATCGAGTACGACCCCAATCGCACCGCCCGGATCGCGCTGCTGCACTACGCCGACGGAGACAAGCGCTACATCCTGGCCCCGACCCGGCTGGTGCAGGGTGCCGCCGTCGAGGCAGGCCCCAGGGCGGACATCAAGCCGGGCAACAACCTGCCGCTGCGCAACATCCCGGTCGGCACGGTGGTGCACGCCATCGAGCTCCGGCCCGGTGGCGGTGCGAAGATCGCCCGCTCGGCCGGCGCCCGGGTCCAGCTCGTGGCGAAAGAGGGCACCTGGGCTCAGCTGCGGATGCCCTCGGGAGAGATCCGCAACGTCGACGTCCGCTGCCGCGCCACGGTCGGCGAGGTGGGCAACGCCGAGCAGTCCAACATCAACTGGGGTAAGGCCGGCCGGATGCGGTGGAAAGGGAAGCGCCCGTCCGTCCGCGGCGTGGCCATGAACCCGGTCGACCACCCGCACGGTGGCGGTGAGGGCAAGTCTTCGGGTGGCCGTCACCCGGTCAACCCCAACGGCCGCCCCGAGGGGCGCACCCGCCGGGCCGGTAAGCCCAGCGACCGCCAGATCGTCCGCCGCCGCAAGACCGGCAAGAAGCGTTGATCGGGAGCAGGTAGACCATGCCGCGCAGTCTCAAGAAGGGTCCCTTCGTGGACGAGCACCTGGCCAGAAAGGTCGAGGCGCAGAACACGAAGGGCACCAAGCACGTCATCAAGACCTGGTCCCGCCGGTCGATGATCGTCCCGGACATGATCGGCCACACGATCGCCGTCCACGACGGCCGCAAGCACGTCCCGATCTTCGTGACCGAGGCGATGGTCGGGCACAAGCTCGGCGAGTTCGCGCCCACACGGACCTTCCGGGCCCACGAGAGGGACGACCGGCGCGCCCGTCGCCGGTGAGTCCACCACGAAGCTGACGAGATCGAGGGAGTCACGATGGAAGCCAGGGCCCAGGCGCGGTTCGTCCGCGTCACGCCCTTGAAGGCGCGCCGCGTGGTGGACGTCATCCGGGGCATGAAGGCCGACGAGGCCGCCGCGCTCCTGCGGTTCGCGCCACAAGCCGCTGCGGAGCCGGTGCGCAAGGTGCTCGAGAGCGCCATGGCCAACGCCGAGAACAACGACGGCCTGGCGCCGGACACGTTGTACGTGGCCGAGGCCTACGTCGACGAGGGCCCGACCATGAAGCGGTTCCGGCCGCGTGCGCAGGGGCGCGCCTACCGCGTCGCCAAGCGCACCAGCCACATCACCGTCGTCGTCGAGGAACGCACGCCCGTACAGCGCACGCGCAGTACGGCAGGTTCGAAGGGAGGGACCCGCTAGTGGGTCAGAAGATCAACCCGCACGGGTTCCGGCTCGGCATCTCCACCGACCACCAGAGCCGGTGGTTCGCCGACAGCACGACCTCGGGCCAGCGCTACCGCGACTACGTCGCCGAGGACGTGGCGATCCGCAAGCTCATGGGCAAGGGCATGGAGCGCGCCGGCATCTCGAAGGTCGAGATCGAGCGCACGCGTGACCGCGTCCGGGTCGACATCCACACCGCCCGACCGGGCATCGTCATCGGTCGCCGCGGCGCGGAGGCCGACCGGCTGCGCACCGAGCTCGAGAAGCTGACCGGCAAGCAGGTGCAGCTCAACATCCTCGAGGTCAAGCAGCCCGAGATCGACGCACAACTCGTCGCGCAGGGCGTGGCCGAGCAGCTGTCCGCCCGGGTGGCATTCCGGCGCGCGATGCGCAAGGCGATCCAGACCACCATGCGCGCGGGCGCCAAGGGCATCCGGGTGCAGTGTTCGGGCCGCCTCGGCGGTGCAGAGATGAGCCGGTCGGAGTTCTACCGCGAGGGGCGAGTGCCTCTCCACACCCTTCGCGCCGACGTGGACTACGGCTTCTACGAGGCGCGGACCACCTTCGGACGGATCGGCGTCAAGGTCTGGATCTACAAGGGCGAGGTGGCCGGCTCGCGGGCCGAGCGCGAGGCACAGGCCGCTCAGGCCCGGGTCCAGCAACAGCGCCGGCGGCCCGAGCGGCGCCGGCCGGCCCGTGGCGAGACCTCCCGGGGCGTCGAAACCGGTGCTCCGGCCGCCGGCGACGGCGGTGCCTCCGCGCCGGAGGCGGCCGCAGGCCGGCCTGTCGGCGGCGAGCAGGAGGCCTGACCATGCTGATTCCGCGGAAGGTCAAGCACCGCAAGCAGCACCACCCGAGGCGACGTGGCGTCGCCAAGGGCGGTACCTCGCTGGCGTTCGGCGAGTTCGGCATCCAGGCGGTCGAAGGGCACTACGTCACAAACCGCCAGATCGAGTCGGCCCGTATCGCGATCACTCGCCACATCCGTCGTGGCGGCAAGGTCTGGATCAACATCTACCCGGACCGCCCGCTCACCAAGAAGCCGGCCGAGACCCGGATGGGCTCCGGCAAGGGCTCGCCCGAATGGTGGGTCGCCAACGTCCGACCGGGCCGGGTCATGTTCGAACTGTCCTATCCCAACGACAAGGTGGCCCGTGAGGCGCTGACCCGCGCCATCCACAAGCTGCCGATGAAGTGCCGCATCGTCACGCGCGAGGCAGGTGAACTGTGATGGCCATCGGATCGAAGGACCTCACCTCTGCGGCGCTGCGAGCCATGACCGACGCCGACCTGGTCGAGGAGCTCCACAAGGCCAAGGAGGGGCTGTTCAACCTGCGCTTCCAGGCCGCGACGGGACAGCTCGAGAGCCACGGCAGGCTGAAGGCCGTGCGTCGCGACATCGCACGCATCTACACGATCATGCGCGAGCGCGAGCTCGGCATCACCACCGTCGTCGAGGACACCGGCGCGGCCACCGGCGGTGCCGCATGACCACACCGAACGAGGACACCACTGTGACCGAGAAGACGACCCGCGCCGAGCCGACCACGCCGAGCCGGGGCTTCCGCAAGGTCCGCGAGGGCCTCGTCGTCAGCGACAAGATGGACAAGACGGTCGTCGTGGCCGTCGAGGACCGCTTCAAGCACCCGCTGTACGGCAAGGTCGTCCGGCGGACCAGCAAGCTCAAGGCCCACGACGAGCAGAACGCCGCCGTCGCCGGCGACCGGGTCCTCCTGATGGAGACCAGGCCGCTGTCGGCGACCAAGCGGTGGCGGGTCGTGGAGATCCTCGAGAAGGCCAAGTAACCCGACCGTTCCGCCAGGCTCAGCCCAGGTCGTCAGGACTGGATGAGAACCGGCGCGACAACCAGGAGTCATCGACATGATCCAGCAGGAGTCGCGGGTGCGCGTCGCCGACAACACGGGTGCGAAGGAGCTGCTCTGCATCCGCGTTCTCGGCGGTTCCGGGCGGCGCTACGCCGGCATCGGCGACGTCATCGTGGCGACCGTCAAGGACGCCATCCCCGGCGGCGGTGTCAAGAAGGGCGAGGTCGTCCGCGCCGTCATCGTCCGCACCGCCAAGGAACGCCGCCGGCCGGACGGTTCCTACATCCGCTTCGACGAGAACGCAGCGGTGATCATCAAGGACGGCGGGGACCCGCGCGGCACGCGCATCTTCGGGCCGGTCGGCCGCGAGCTGCGCGAGAAGAGATTCATGCGGATCATCTCGCTCGCACCGGAGGTGCTGTGAGCATGCGTATCAGGAAGGGCGACACGGTCGTGGTCGTCGCCGGCCGGGACAGGGGTGCGATCGGCAAGGTCATCGCCGCCTACCCGACGCAGGACCGCGTGCTGGTCGAGGGCGTCAACCGCATCACCAAGCACACCAAGACCGTCCAGAGCGCCCGCGGCGCGAAGTCCGGCGGGATCGTGCATCAGGAGGCCCCGATCCACATCAGCAACGTGATGCTGGCCGTCGAGGTCGATGTCGAGGGCGAGAAGAAGACCGTCGGCACGCGGGTCGGGTTCCGGGTCGACGACAACGGCAACAAGGTCCGGTTCGCCAAGCGCACCGGTGAGGACATCTGATGAGCACGGCAACCGAGACCCGGCCGCTTCCCCGGCTCAAGCAGCGCTACCGCGAGGAGATCGTCCCGGCGCTTCGCGAGCAATTCGACGTGGGCAACGTCATGCAGGTCCCGACGGTCACCAAGGTCGTCGTCAACATGGGCGTGGGCGAGGCCGCCAGGGACGCCAAGCTGATCGAGGGTGCCATCCGCGACCTGGAGGCCATCACCGGTCAGAAGCCGGCGGTCACGAAGGCGCGCAAGTCGATCGCTCAGTTCAAGCTGCGCGAGGGCATGCCGATCGGTGCGCACGTCACGCTGCGCGGCGACCGCATGTGGGAGTTCCTCGACCGGCTGACCACGATCGCCTTGCCGCGCATCCGCGACTTCCGCGGCCTGTCGCAGCGGCAGTTCGACGGCCGCGGCAACTACACCTTCGGCCTCAACGAGCAGGCGGTGTTCCACGAGATCAACCAGGACGCCATCGACCGGGTCCGCGGGATGGACATCACCGTCGTGACGACGGCGCACACCGACGACGAGGGCCGGGCGCTGCTGCAGCGGCTGGGCTTCCCGTTCAAGCAGGAGCAATGACCGGATGAGCCAAACCATGAGGGAAGAGAACTGACGTGGCGAAGAAGGCCCTTGTCAACAAGGCGAATGCGAAGCCCAAGTTCGCGGTTCGTGCCTACACCCGCTGCCAGCGGTGCGGGCGGCCGCACTCGGTCTACCGCAAGTTCGGCCTGTGCCGGGTGTGCCTGCGTGAGATGGCACACCGCGGCGAGCTCCCGGGCATCACGAAGTCCAGCTGGTAACCACTGATCTACCCACGATCGCCGCAGGTCCGATCCGGACACCGGTTCGGAAACCACGGCGGGAAAGCGGCCGTTGCATCATGACCATGACAGACCCCATCGCAGACATGCTGACCCGTCTGCGCAACGCCAACTCGGCCTATCACGACACCGTCGGGATGCCTTACAGCAAGCTGAAGTCGCACATCGCCGAGATCCTCCGGCAGGAGGGCTTCATCGCCGGCTGGACCGTCCAGGAGAGCGCGGACAGACCGGTAGCGAAGACTCTGGTGCTGACGCTGAAGTACGGCCCGAGCCGGGAGCGCTCCATCGCCGGCGTGCGCAGGGTGAGCAAGCCGGGCCTGAGGGTCTACGCGAAGTCGACCAACATGCCGAAGGTCCTGGGTGGGCTGGGCGTCGCCATCATCTCGACGTCGCACGGGCTGCTGACCGACCGGTCGGCGACCAAGCAGGGCGTGGGCGGGGAAGTCCTCGCCTACGTGTGGTGACGGGAGGAGAAGGAGATGTCGCGAATCGGCAAGCTGCCCATCCCCGTTCCCAGCGGTGTCGACGTCGCCATCGACGGCCGCGAGGTCACGGTCAACGGGCCGAAGGGCAGCCTCACCCACATCCTGCCGTCGACGATCGACGTCGAGCGGACCGACGCGGGCACTCTCGCGGTCCATCGGCCCGACGACGAGCGTGACAGCCGCGCCCTGCACGGGCTCACTCGCACGCTGGTGGCCAACATGGTCACCGGTGTGACACAGGGTTACGAGAAGAAGCTCGAGATCGTCGGCGTCGGCTACCGGGTGATCGCCCGGGGCTCGAACCTCGAGTTCGCGCTGGGCTACAGCCATCCGATCACCGTCGAGGCTCCGGACGGCATCAGTTTCGCGGTCGAGTCACCGACGAAGTTCGCCGTGCAGGGCATCGACAAGCAGAAGGTCGGCGAGGTCGCCGCGAACATCCGCAAGCTGCGCAAGCCGGAGCCGTACAAGGGCAAAGGCATCCGCTACGCGGGCGAGCAGGTCCGCCGCAAGGTCGGAAAGGCTGGGAAGAAGTAGTCATGGGCATCGCGATCAACCGGCGCGTCGGGCACGGCGGCAAGGCCGCCGCCCGCGACCGCAGGCATCTGCGCGTCCGCAAGAAGATCACCGGCTCGGCCGAACGTCCCCGCCTGGTGGTCACCCGGTCGTTACGCCACATGGTGGTGCAGGTGGTCGACGACTCCACCGGGCGCACGCTCGCTTCGGCGTCCAGCATGGAAACCGACCTGCGCGGCGAGGCGGGGGACAAGACGGCGAAGGCCCGCAAGGTCGGCGAGCTGGTAGCACAGCGGGCCAAGACCGCCGGCATCGGGACCGTCGTGTTCGACCGTGCCGGCAACCACTACCACGGCCGCGTGGCCGCGGTGGCCGAAGGCGCCCGCGACGGCGGCCTGCAGTTCTAGACCACGAGTAGGTAGGAAGTAGGGAGATCATGGCTGGACCCCAGCGCCGCGGTGGTGGTGCCGGCGGCGACCGCCGCGACCGCCGCGACCGAGACAACCGTCGCGACGGCGGAGCCGAGAAGACGGCTTATATCGAGCGTGTCGTCGCCATCAACCGCGTCGCCAAGGTTGTGCGGGGTGGTCGGCGCTTCAGCTTCACCGCTCTCGTGGTCGTCGGTGACGGCGACGGCACGGTAGGTGTCGGCTACGGCAAGGCCAAGGAGGTGCCGGCGGCGATCGCCAAGGGTGTCGAGGAGGCCAAGAAACAGTTCTTCAAGGTGCCTCGAATCCAGGGCACGATCCCGCACCCCATCCAGGGTGAGAAGGCGGCGGGCGTCGTGCTCCTGCGCCCGGCGTCGCCTGGTACCGGTGTCATCGCCGGCGGACCCGTGCGCGCCGTTCTGGAATGCGCAGGCGTCCGCGACGTGCTGAGCAAGTCGCTCGGCTCGTCGAACGCCATCAACATCGTGCATGCAACCGTCGAGGCCCTGAAGAACCTCGAGCGTCCCGAGCAGGTGGCGGCCCGCCGCGGCCTGCCGGTTGAGGACGTGGCTCCGGCCGCGCTGCTACGGGCACAGGCAGGTACGCCGTCGTGAGCCGGCTGAAGGTTCGTCAGATCAAGAGCGTCATCGGCGGCACGTCGTCGCAGCGCGAGACCCTGCGCTCGCTGGGCCTCAAGCGCATCCGCGACGAGGTCGTCAAGGAGGACCGGCCCGAGATCCGCGGCATGGTCGCGACCGTGGCCCATCTGGTCACCGTCGAGGAGGTCGACTGACATGGCTGACTCGCCACTCAAGCCCCACCACCTGCGGCCAGCGCCGGGTGCCAAGACCGCCAAGACCCGCGTCGGTCGCGGCGAGGCCGGTGCCAGGGGCAAGACCGCCGGGCGCGGAACCAAGGGCAGCAAGGCCCGCGGCACCGTGTCGGCCCGCTTCGAGGGCGGGCAGATGCCGCTGCACATGCGGCTGCCCAAGCTCAAGGGCTTCCGTAACCCGTTCCGGGTGGAGTACCAGGTCGTCAACCTGGACCGGCTCGTCTCGCTCTATCCCAACGGCGGCGACGTCACGGTCGAGGATCTGGTCACCAAGGGCGCCGTGCGGGCCGGTCGCCCGGTCAAGGTCCTCGGCGCGGGCGAGGTCTCCGTCGCCCTGCAGGTGAGCGCGCACGCGTTCTCCATCTCGGCGAAGGAGAAGATCACGTCGGCGGGTGGCTCGACCACCGAGCTCTGACCACCGGCGCCCGGGCTGTTATCGTCACGAGACCACATGACAACCGCGTCGGCTCGGCCGACCCGTCCGCACCACCGCGCCACCGCTCGGGTGGCGCGCAGGAGGCCATCAAGTGCTCACCGCGTTCGCTCGGGCGTTTCGGACACCCGACCTGCGCCGGAAGATGCTGTTCACACTCGGCATCATCGTCCTGTTCCGGCTGGGTTCGGTCGTCCCTACACCCGGGATCGACGTGCAGGCGGTCAACACCTGCGTCGAACAGGTGGGCACCACGGGCGTCTACGGCATGCTCAACCTGTTCTCGGGTGGAGCTTTGCTCCAGCTGGCGGTGTTCGCGCTGGGCATCATGCCCTACATCACGGCGAGCATCATCCTGCAGCTGCTGACGGTGGTGATTCCACGGTTGGAGGCCCTGAAGAAGGAGGGGCAGGCCGGTCAGACCAAGATCACCCAGTACACGCGCTACCTGACCATCGGCCTCGCGGTACTGCAGGCGACGACGATCATCTCCCTGGCCCGCAGCGGGCAGCTGTTCCCGAACTGTCCCGAGGAGATCCTGCCCGACGACTCGATCGCGACGATCGCCCTCATGGTCCTCGTCATGACCGCCGGCACAGCGGTGATCATGTGGCTGGGCGAGTTGATCACCGATCGAGGCGTCGGCAACGGCATGTCCCTGCTGATCTTCACGCAGATCATCGCCACGTTCCCCAGCGCGCTCTGGCAGATCCGGGTCGAGCAGGGCTGGCCGACGTTCACCATCGTCTGCCTGGTGGGGCTCGTGATCGTCGCCCTGGTGGTCTTCGTCGAGCAGTCCCAGCGCCGCATCCCGGTGCAGTACGCGAAGCGGATGGTCGGGCGGAGGATGTACGGCGGCTCGTCCACGTACATCCCGCTGAAGATCAATCAGGCCGGCATCATCCCGGTCATCTTCGCCTCGTCGCTGCTGTACCTGCCGCTGCTGTTCAGCCAGTTCAACCAGGAGTCCGGCTGGGGGGTGTGGATCCAGGCCAACTTCGCCCAGGGCGACAACTGGATCTACATGATCACGTTCTTCGCGTTGATCGTGTTCTTCACCTACTTCTACGTGTCGATCACGTTCAACCCGAAGGACGTCGCCGACAACATGAAGAAGTACGGCGGCTTCATCCCCGGCATCCGGGCCGGCCGGCCCACGGAGGAGTACCTCGACTACGTCCTCACCCGGCTCACCGCACCCGGTTCGGTCTATCTCGGGTTGATCTCGCTGGTTCCGCTGGTGGCGTTCGTGCTGATCAACGCGAACCAGAACTTCCCGTTCGGCGGAACCAGCATCTTGATCATGGTGGGTGTCGGGCTGCAGACCGTCCAGCAGATCGAGAGCCAGCTACAGCAGAGGAACTACGAGGGCTTCCTTCGGTGAGGCGACTTCTGCTCATGGGTCCGCCTGGCTCGGGCAAAGGTACCCAGGCGGCAGTCGTAGCACGCCACCTCGGCATCCCGGCGATCTCGACCGGCGACATCTTCCGTGAGCACGTCGCTGCCGGTACCCCGCTGGGTCGCGAGGCCGAGACGTACATGGAGCGCGGCCACTACGTTCCCGACTCGGTGACCAACGAGATGGTGAGGTCCCGGCTGACCGAGGCCGATGCCGTCCGCGGGTTCATCCTCGATGGCTATCCGCGGACCGTGCCACAGGTCGAGTTCCTCGACGAGGTGCTGACCGCGCAGGACGTCGAACTGGATCGCGTTCTGCTGCTGACCGTCGACGTGGAGGAGGTCGTGGGCCGGCTGAAGCGGCGGGCCGGTGCCGAAGGGCGCCACGACGACGACGAGGAGATCATCCGACACCGGCTGAGACTGTTCGCCGAGCAGACGGCTCCGCTCGCCGCCGAGTACGAACGGCGCGGCCTGCTGGTCCGCGTCGACGGCATGGGCGCGATCGACGAGGTCGCGGCACGCATGCTGGCGGCGGCGACCGACGACGGCGCCGAAGCCGCCGAACCGGCCTCGGGTGCCACCGGTGCGGCTTCGGGCGTGCAGTCCTCCGTCGACGGCGCGGCCGGGCGGGCATGATCCAGCTCAAGACCGAGGCCGAGGTGGCCGCAATGCGGCTGGCGGGGTTGGTGGTCGCCGAGGCGTTGGAAGCCGTGCGCGCCGCCGTTGCCCCGGGCGTGACCCTGCTCGAACTCGACGCCGTCGCCGAGCGCGAGATCCGGGCCCGCGGCGCCATCCCCTCCTTCCTCCACTACCTGCCCGGGGTCGGATACGTGCGTCCCGGCCCCGGCCGCAACTCGTTCCCGGCCACCATCTGTGCCTCGGTCAACGACGAGATCGTTCACGGCATCCCGAGCGAGCGGCGGCTGGTCGAGGGCGACGTCGTCTCCGTCGACTGCGGGGCGATCCTCGACGGCTGGCACGGCGACGCGGCCGTGACCTTGCCGGTCGGCCGGGTGAGTGAGCAGGCCGCACGCCTGCTCGGGGTCTGTGCCGACGCGTTGTGGGCGGGCATCGCATCGCTTCAGGCCGGTCGCCGGTTGCGCGACGTCGGCGGCGCGGTCGAGGACCACGTGCGCGGCCAGGGTGACTACGGCATCGTTGCCGAGTACGGCGGGCACGGGATCGGCACCGAGATGCACCAGGACCCGCACGTGCTCAACTACCGCACCCGGGCTCGGGGGCCGAGACTGGTGCCCGGGATCGTGCTCGCGATCGAGCCGATGGTCAACGTCGGCGGGCCGGAGACGGTGCTGCAGGACGACGGGTGGACGGTGTCGACCGCGGACGGCTCGCTGTCCGCGCACTTCGAGCACACGGTCGCCGTCACCGAGAACGGCCCATGGGTACTCACCGCGCTCGACGGCGGGGCCTCGCAGCTCACCTCCCTCGGCGTCCCCACGCAGGCGACACCCTGACAGTGACCAGCCGCGCCATCATGTGGCGGGCACAGGACGTCTCAGGCGCCGACGAGGGGTTCAGAACCAGCCACATGTCGAAGGGCAATTCCGGGGGAATCCCGGATGGCGGTCAGGGATGACCCTCGGCGATACTGACTCTCATGGTCGAGCCACCGGAGATGCGCGCATCCGACGCGGACCGGGAGCGGATCTCGGCCGTCCTGCGCGACGCGCACGCCGAAGGCCGGCTTCCCCAGGACGAGCTCCTCGAGCGGATCGGTGCGGCCTTCCAGGCACAGACCTACCGCGAGCTCGATCGGCTCGTGGCCGACATTCCGCCGCCGCAGCGGCAGGTGTCGCCGCGGCCGGTGCAGCCTCCTGCCGCGAAGACCGCTCAGCCGGCGAAGCCCCGCTCGGGGATGAGCGGCTTCCTCGTCGTGAACTGGTGGCTGTGGGGCTGTGCGGTCGCCATCAACCTCGTGGTCTGGTTCCTGGTGTCCATCAGCGGCCCGGAGCCTGCCTATTTCTGGCCGATGTGGG
Organism: Jiangellaceae bacterium; assembly: GCA_035656095.1. Classification (GTDB taxonomy): domain Bacteria; phylum Actinomycetota; class Actinomycetes; order Jiangellales; family Jiangellaceae; genus DASRTE01. Next base: position 12,930 of record DASRTE010000093.1, on the reverse strand, counting down.
TGGCCGGCCCCTGGGGCGCACTGCTCGGCGTCTGGACGGCCGCCGAGCGCGAGGTGCGCCGCCGCAAGGCAGGGTGAACTCTCGCCGTTTGGCGTCGGAGCCCGGTCGTGGCGTAAACTTCTCAGTCGGCCCACTGTGGCCTGTTTCGTCGTGCCCCGCGGCTGGTCCCTTCCACAGGACAGGGGTGCGCGGGCGGGCTGGTCGCTACGACGGCAGTGCGGCTGAACCCAGCAGTCAACCACCGACAGAAGCGCGGAGGCTATGCCGAAGAAGGACGGGGTCATCGAGATCGAGGGCACCGTGGTCGAGGCTCTTCCGAACGCCATGTTCCGGGTCGAGCTCTCCAACGGCCACAAGGTGCTCGCGCACATCTCGGGCAAGATGCGCCAGCACTACATCCGGATCCTCCCCGAGGACCGTGTCGTGGTGGAGCTGAGTCCGTACGACCTGACCCGCGGCCGCATCGTCTACCGCTACAAGTGAATCCACGACGTCGAGGGCGAGCCCTCGCGCACGCCCGACGGAGAGATCGATGAAGGTCAAGCCGAGCGTCAAGCCGATCTGCGACAAGTGCAAGGTGATCCGTCGCCACGGCCGGGTCATGGTGATCTGCGAGAACCTGCGCCACAAGCAGCGCCAGGGCTGAGCCCGCACGCGTCGCCCGACATCTGAACAACGCACCTGCACCTCCGCCCCGTGCGGAGGCCACCCCCGGGACGGAGGCCGGGGCCCACCGCTACCGACGCGGTGGGACGCGGTGCGCCGGACACCTCCGCCAACCTAGGAGAACACGAGCCACATGGCCCGACTCGTCGGCGTCGATCTCCCGCGCGACAAGCGCATGGAGGTCGCCCTCACCTACATCTTCGGCATCGGCCGCACCCGCGCACTCGAGACGCTCCAGCAGACCGGGGTCAGCCCCGACCTGCGTGTCCGCGATCTCGGCGACGAGGATCTGGTCAAGCTCCGCGACTGGATCGAGACCAACTACCAGATCGAAGGCGACCTGCGCCGGGAGGTCCAGTCGGACATCCGCCGCAAGGTCGAGATCGGCAGCTACCAGGGCATCCGGCACCGTCGCGGTCTTCCCGTCCGCGGTCAGCGCACGCACACGAATGCCCGCACCCGCAAGGGTCCGCGCAAGACCGTCGCCGGCAAGAAGAAGGCCGGCAAGTGACGTCGCGGCGGCACGCTCACACGTTCCCGCCGCCCCGCTGACCACGACCTCGGAAGAGAACGCAGACAGGAGCACAGCCACAGATGCCTCCCAAGAGCCGCCAGGCCACGGGCGCCAGGACCACCAAGGTGCGCCGCAAGGAGAAGAAGAACATCGCTCACGGTGTCGCGCACATCAAGAGCACGTTCAACAACACGATCGTCTCGATCACCGACCCGCAAGGTAATGTGATCTCGTGGGCCAGCGCCGGCCAGGTGGGGTTCAAGGGTTCGCGCAAGTCCACTCCGTACGCGGCGCAGATGGCCGCCGAAGCGGCCGCCCGCCGGGCGCAGGAACACGGCATGCGGAAGGTCGACGTGTTCGTCAAGGGCCCGGGGTCGGGCCGCGAGACCGCCATCCGCTCGCTGCAGGCCGTCGGCCTGGAGGTGGGCACGATCTCCGACGTGACGCCGCAGGCGCACAACGGCTGCCGCCCGCCGAAGCGCCGCCGCGTCTGAGCGTCAGAGACCGACAGGAGACCTGAGAACCATGGCCCGATACACCGGACCCATCACCAAGAAGTCGCGCCGCCTGGGCGTCGACCTCGTCGGCTTCGACAAGGCCTACGAGCGGCGTCCCTACCCGCCCGGCCAGCACGGACGCGGCCGGCAGAAGGAGAGCGAGTACCGCCTCCAGCTGCACGAGAAGCAGAAGGCGCGCTACACCTACGGCATCCTCGAGAAGCAGTTCCGCCGCTACTACGAGGAGGCCAACAGGACTCAGGGCAAGACCGGCGAGGCGTTGCTGCAGATCCTGGAGACCCGGCTCGACAACGTCGTCTACCGGGCCGGCCTGGCGCGTACCCGCCGGCATGCCCGGCAGCTCGTCGTCCATGGTCATTTCCTGGTCAACGGCCAGAAGGTCGACGTTCCGTCCTACCGGGTCGCGCCGCACGACGTCATCGACGTCCGGACCAAGTCGCTGGAGACGACGCCGTTCATCATCGCCCGGGAGACCCTCGGTGAACGTCCCGTCCCGGCGTGGCTGGAGGTCCTGCCGGCGCAGATGCGCATCCTCGTCCACCAGCTCCCGGTCCGGCAGCAGATCGACACGCCGGTCCAGGAGCAGCTCATCGTCGAGCTCTACTCGAAGTGACCCGAAGCTCGGCCCGAACCGACCTGGTGTCCGACCGGATGCCAGCCTCTGGAGAGTGCCGGCTCGGAGCGAAGCGGAGTGCCGGAGCTCGACCAGACCACTAGTCGCGACCGTCATATAGCGGGCGTCGCGGAGAGGAAACACCAGTGCTCATCACCCAGCGTCCCAACCTCGCCGAGGAGCCGGTCGACGAGACCCGGTCCCGGTTCACCATCGAACCGCTGGAGCCGGGATTCGGCTACACGCTCGGCAACTCGTTGCGTCGTACCCTGCTCTCGTCCATTCCCGGTGCGGCGATCACCTCGATCCGGATCGACGGCGTGCTGCACGAGTTCACGACCATCCCGGGGGTCAAGGAGGACGTCACCGACGTCATCCTCAATCTCAAGGAGCTCGTGGTCTCCTCAGAGCACGACGAGCCGGTCACGATGTACCTGCGCAAGCAGGGCCCCGGCGCGGTCACGGCGGCCGACATCGCACCGCCCGCCGGTGTCGAGGTGCACAACCCGGACCTGCACATCGCCACGCTCAACGGCAAGGGAAAGCTCGAGATGGAGCTGACCGTGGAGCGCGGACGCGGCTACGTGTCCGCGGTCCAGAACAAGCGCGCCGACGCCGAGATCGGCCGAATCCCGGTCGACTCGATCTACTCGCCCGTGCTCAAGGTCACCTACAAGGTCGAGGCCACCCGGGTCGAGGGTCGAACCGACTTCGACAAGCTCGTCGTCGACGTCGAGACCAAGCCGTCCATGCGTCCCCGCGACGCCGTCGCATCGGCCGGCACCACGCTGGTCGAGCTGTTCGGGCTCGCCCGCGAGCTCAACGTCGACGCCGAGGGCATCGAGATCGGTCCGTCGCCGGTCGACGCTCAGCTCGCCGCGGACCTCGCGCTTCCGATCGAGGACCTGCAGCTCACCGTCCGGTCGTACAACTGCCTCAAGCGCGAGGGCATCCACACGGTGGGGGAGCTCATCTCGCGCAGCGAGGCGGACCTGCTCGACATCCGCAACTTCGGACAGAAGTCGATCGACGAGGTCAAGGCCAAGCTCGCCACCATGGGCCTTGCGCTCAAGGACGGTGCGCCCGGCTTCGACCCGGCGGCGGCCGTGGACACCTACGGCGACGAGGACCAGTCCTACGCCGAGGACGAGCAGTACTGACCTGGGGGCTACGGGACGGGTGCCGTCCCGTAGCCACCTTCACTCGAGGAGAGATCATGCCCACCCCCACCAAGGGTGCCCGCCTCGGCGGCTCGCCGGCGCACCAGCGCCACATCCTGGCGAACCTGGCCACGGCGCTGTTCGAGCACGGCCGCATCACCACGACGGAGACCCGGGCTCGCCGCCTCCGTCCGGTCGCGGAGCGCCTGATCACCAAGGCCAAGCGGGGCGATCTGCACGCCCGCCGGCAGGTGGCCAGCACGATCGGCGACAAGGGCGTCGTGCACATCCTGTTCACCGAGATCGGTCCGAGGTACGAGAACCGCAACGGTGGCTACACGCGGATCGTGAAGATCGGTCCACGCCAGGGTGACAACGCGCCGATGGCCGTCATCGAGTTGGTCGAGCCGCTGGCCGAGCGGACGGTGGCGGAGGCCGAGGCAGCGACCCGGCGTGCAGCCCGGCAGGCAGCGCCGACGGTGCCCACGAGCACGGCGGTCGAAGCCGAGCCGGCCGAGGAGGCTCCGGTCGACGAGCCGGTCGCCGCGGAGGACTCCGCGGCGGAGGAGCCGGTCGCCCCGGCGGAGACCGATGTCGTCGAGTTCGCCGAGCTACCCGACGACGAGACCGGCGAGGGCGACGCTGCTGGTTCCTCCAAGCCCGAGAACGCCTGACGGCCTGATCCGTCCATGCAGCCCGCCGCTACCGGCCCCGGTGGCGGCGGGTTCGTGCGTCTCCGTCTCGACGTCGGCTACGACGGCACGGACTTCGCCGGCTGGGCGGACCAGCCCGGACGGCGCACCGTCCAGGGCACGCTCGAACACGCCCTGGGCGTGGTCCTGAGGATCGCGCCGCCCAGGCTGACCGTCGCCGGCCGGACCGATGCGGGTGTCCATGCTCGCGGACAGGTCTGCCACGCCGACGTGCCGAACAGCGCCTGGCTCGCCGTTCCCGGGCGGTCGACGAGGTCACCCGACGATGCGATCGTGCACCGACTGGCCGGCGTCCTGCCCGACGACGTCCGCGTACCCCTCGTCGGGGTCGCCCCGGATGGATTCGACGCCCGCTTCTCGGCGATCTGGCGCCGCTATGCCTACCGTGTGGCGGACACACCGTATGGGGTGGATCCGCTCCAGCGGTGGTGGGTGCTCTGGCACCACCGTCCGCTGGAGCTGTCGGCCATGAACACGGCGGCGGAGGGACTACTCGGCGAACACGACTTCGCGGCGTTCTGCCGCGCCCGGCAGGGGGCTTCCACGATCCGCGAACTGCGCGCACTGCGCTGGCAGCGTGCGGACAGCGGCATCGCCGTGGCCACCGTCGAGGCCGACGCCTTCTGCCACAACCAGGTACGGGCGCTGGTCGGCGCACTGCTCGCCGTCGGCGACGGACGACGCCCGGTCTCCTGGCCCGGCCAGGTGCTGGACGGTCGGCGCCGGGACTCGGGGGTGGGCGTCGCTCCTTCGCACGGTCTGACGCTCGAGGGCGTCGGCTACCCACCGGACGGCGAACTCGCCGACCGCGCCGCCGCCACCCGACGACCACGCAGGACACCGGGCACACCGTGAGTTCACGACCCCGTTGTGCCCGGATCGGTTGCGCGACACCCCTCGGAACCTAGACTCCTGCACTATCACCGTTGGCCACGAGGAGACCCGATGTCGCCGATCGCCCCGCGCAGTCGGCGCCGCGCCGTTCTCGGCGCCGCGCTCGCCGCTGCCCTCGTCGTCCCTGTCGGTGCAGCCACCAATGCTGCGGCGCAGGACGGCGCCAACCCAGCGTTCACGCTGACGATCCTGCACAACAACGACGGCGAGTCGCGGCTCACCGGCGCACCGGGCAATCCCGACTTCGGAGGGGTGGCGCGATTTGCCACCCTCGTGGACGACCTGCGTGCCGAGGCGACGCGGGGCCGGCCACCGGAGGGCCAGGCCGGGCGGCGTGGGGCCATCCTGCTCTCGTCGGGCGACAACTTCCTCGCCGGTCCGGAGTTCCAGGCGAGCCTGGAGAAGGGTGTTCCGTTCTACGATTCCCTCGCACTGAGCGAGATCGGCTACGACGCCTTCGCCATCGGTAACCACGAGTTCGACTTCGGACCCGACGTTCTCGCTGATTTCATCGAGAGCTTCGGTCGCAACGTGCCGCCGTTCGTGTCGGCGAACCTCGACGTCAGCGATGAACCGCGGCTGGCGGCGCTCGCCGCCGACGGCACCATCGTCGCCAGCACCGTCGTCCGTGAGCGTGGCGAGCGGATCGGCGTCGTCGGAGCCACGACACCGCTGCTTCCGGCGATCTCGAGTCCGAGAAACGTCAAGGTGCTCGACGACGTCACCGGGCTGGTCCAGGATCAGGTCGACGACCTCACGGGGCGCGGCGTCGACAAGATCATACTGATCAGCCACCTGCAGAACGTGAACGAGGACCGGGCCCTGGTGCCGATGCTGCGTGGCGTCGACGTCGCCATCGCCGGCGGCGGCGACGAGCTCCTCGCGAACGAGGGCGACCTGCTGGTGCCGGGTGACGCCCGAGCCGTGGACCCGACGACGGACCAGCCCTTCAGCTACCCGGTGGCCGCGACCGACGCCGACGGCGCCTTCGTGCCGATCGTGACCACGGCGGGCGACTACAAGTACGTCGGCCGGCTGGTCGTCAACTTCGACAAGTCGGGGACCGTCCTCGGCGTCGACGATGCCAGCGGACCGGTTCGCGTCTCCGGTGTCGCGCCGGACGCGGTAGAGGCCGATATGCGGATCCAGAACCTCGTGGTCGACCCCGTCAACGCCTTCATCGCCAACCTGGCCGAGACCGTCATCGGGCAGTCCGAGGTCGCCCTCGAGGGCCGCCGTGACCCCGGCGTGCGCACCGAGGAGACCAACCTCGGCAACCTGGTCGCGGACGCCCTGCTGGATGCGGGCGAGGACAACGCCGCCGCGTTCGGCGTGGTTCCGCCGGACGTCGCGATCCAGAACGGCGGCGGTATCCGGAACAACACGTTGATTCCACCAGGTCCGCTCACCGAGCTCGACACGTTCGCGATCGCACCGTTCCCGAACTTCGTCTCGGTGGTACCCGACGTTCCGCGTGCCCAGTTCAAGGAGATCGTCGAGAACCTGGTGTCGCGCATACCGTTGGCCGACGGGCGCTTCGGCCAGATCGGCGGCTTCAGCTTCACCTACGACGCCACCAGGACCGCCCAGGTGGTCGACAACGCAGGCACCGTTCTGACCCCGGGCGACCGGGTACGCTCCCTTGTGCTCGACGACGGCACCGTCATCGTGGCGGACGGAGCGGTCGTGGCCGGGCCGGGTGTCGCGATCGCGACGAACGACTTCAGCGCCCGCGGTGGGGACCAGTACCCATTCCGCGGCCTGCCGTTCACCACGGTGGGTGTGTCCTACCAGCAGGCGCTGTCCGACTACATCGTCCAGGACCTCGCCGGCCTGGTCTCGGCGGCCGACTACCCGGAGGGTGGAGAGGGCCGGATCGTCCGGCTCGGCTGAGCACGGCTGCGGCGGGTCGGCTCGGCCCTGTCAGGCAGGGTCGACGTGTCAGGCTGGTCCGACCTGTCAGGCCGGACACGTCGCCTGCCAGCGGTTACGGGCAGTCTCGCCCTGACAAGCGGTCGATAGGCCGACTCGTCAGGGCGAGACCCGACCCATGGCGTGGCCGCGGAGTTGTCCGGCCTGACAGGTCGGGACCCGACCGAGACGGGGAAGGACCGGGCATGCCCCCGGGAGGGTCGGGGAGATCTCGGGGAGACATATCGGGGAACACCCGGAGGCGCGGCTGTGGCGGCGACGCGTAGCCTGGAAGGGTGCTTCAGGACCTGATCTCGATCGCCGTGGCTGCAGCCGGCGTCGGCTTCGTGGCACTCGCTGTCAGGCAGGCCCGGTCCAAGGGCTGGGCCGGATCGCTTCAGCTCGCGGCCGGTGGATTCCTGCTGATCGGGGCGTCGGCCATTGGCATCGTCGGCTTCCTCGCCGGGATCGTGCTGAGTCCGCTCGCCTGGCTGGGCGTGGTCGCGCTCGGTCTCGCGGGCGTCCTGTTCATCGCCGGCCAGCGATTGGAAGGCCGCACGCCGAAGGCCGATCGCGGGCAGGCAGTGGAGAGGCGAAAGCAGGCGGCGGTCGAGGCCAAGCCCCCGACCACCGACGACGACATGGCCGAGATCGAGGAGATTCTCCGGAGGCACGGCATCCAGTGACAACCCCCGGCCTGGGCTCGTGAGGATCACCCGACAGGCAACACCTCCGGCTCCGCCGAGATCATGGTCAGCGACGTGCTGGCTTCATGTCGTCCCCCGGACATTCCGGGCCGGAATGCATTCGCCCTGTAGCCGCCCGGCGGGCGACACTTGACCCCTGTGGGCCACATCGACCTGAACGCCGTCTCCCTCACGCTCCCGGACGGGCGCGTGCTGCTCGACGATGTCTCGTTCCGGGTCGGGGACGGCGCGAAGGCGGCGCTGGTGGGAGCGAACGGGTCCGGGAAGACGACGTTGTTGCGGATCATCGCCGGTGAACTCGATCCGCACGGTGGAGCGGTGACCCGCACCGGCGGGCTGGGCGTCATGCGCCAGTTCGTCGCCCAGGCGTCCACGGACGTGCGCGACCTCCTGCTCTCGGTCGCGCCGCCCCGGGTCCGGACGGCCGCGGCGGGTCTCGATATCGCGGAGCTCGCGTTGATGGAGCACGACGACGAGCCCACGCAGATGGCCTACGCGCACGCTCTGGCCGAGTGGGCCGATGCCGGTGGCTACGAGAGCGAAGTGCTGTGGGACGTCTGCACCACCGCGGCGCTCGGCGTGCCGTACGAGCGTTGCCGCTGGCGTCAGCTGACGACGCTGTCGGGCGGCGAGCAGAAGCGGCTGGTTCTCGAAGCGCTGCTGCGGGGGCCGGACGACGTGCTCCTTCTGGACGAGCCCGACAACTTCCTCGACGTGCCCGCCAAGCGCTGGCTCGAGCAGCGCCTGGTCGAGACGCCCAAGACCGTGCTGTTCGTCAGCCACGACCGCGAACTGCTGGCGCGGACCGCCGATCGGGTCATCACCCTCGAGTTGGGTGGAGCGGGCAACACCGCGTGGATCCACGGCGGCGGTTTCGCGTCCTACCACGACGCGCGGCGGGAGAGGTTCGCGCGGCTCGAGGAACTGCGCCGCCGCTGGGACGAGGACCACGCGAAGCTCAAGGCGCTGGTGCTCTACTACAAGCAGAAGGCCGCGTACAACTCCGACATGGCCAGCCGTTACCACGCGGCCGAGAAGCGGCTGGAGCGCTTCGTCGACATCGGCCCGCCGGAGGCACAGCCACGTGAGCAGGACGTCCGGATGCGGCTGCAGGGTGGCCGCACGGGAAAGCGCGCCGTCGTCTGCGAGGGGTTGGAGCTCACCGGGCTGATGCACCCGTTCGACCTCGAGGTGTGGTACGGCGAACGTGTTGCCGTGCTCGGCTCGAACGGCTCTGGCAAGTCACACTTCCTGCGCCTGCTGGCGGCAGGTGGCACCGATCCCGACGCCGGGCAGCGTCCGGTCGATGACCTGCCCGTGCCGCCGGTTCGGCACTCCGGCTCGGCCCGCCTGGGCGCGCGGGTCCGTCCCGGCTGGTTCGCCCAGACCCACGAGCACCCGGAGCTGACCGGTCGCACCCTCGTCGAGGTCCTGCACCGCGGTGACGGCCACCGCGACGGCATGCCGCGCGAACCGGCCAGCCGTGCCCTGGACCGCTACGAGCTGGCCTATGCGGCAGGACAGCCGTTCGAATCCCTCTCCGGAGGGCAGCAGGCGAGGTTCCAGATCCTGCTGTTGGAACTGTCCGGCGCCACGTTGCTGCTCCTGGACGAGCCCACCGACAACCTCGACCTGATGTCGGCGGAGGCGCTCGAGGAGGGACTGGCCGCGTTCGAGGGAACCGTCCTGGCGGCGACCCACGACCGCTGGTTCGCCCGGGGGTTCGACCGGTACCTCGTGTTCGGCGCCGACGGCCGGGTGTACGAGGCGCCGGAGCCGGTGTGGGACGAGGGCCGCGTCACCAGGGCGCGCTGACCGGCCACAGCCCCGTCGCCCGGCCCGTGCCTGGCTGGCCGCGACGTCATGACGACCCGATTCACCTGGAGCGGTGGGTCGCACGATGTCGGGGCATATGGCTAGGGTCACACCAGCGGCCCCGCCTCATAACGGGAGTGACACATGTCCAGACGCCGATCCCGCCGTGTGCTCGTCCCCGTTCTCGTCGCCGTGGTGGTGGGGTCGCTTTCGGCCGTCGCCGTACCGGCGAACGCGGACCACACCGAGCGGCCCGGCCGCGTCACGCTGATGGGCAGCCTGATGTCCGAGCTGGGCTGTGACGCCGACTGGAGCGAGTCGTGCGCGGCGACCGACCTGGCGGCCACCGGCGACGGCCAGGTCTGGGAGTTCGTCGGCGCGCTGCCGGCCGGGTCGTACGAGTTCAAGGTGCGGCTCAACGGGTCGTGGGCCGAGAACTACGGCGCTGCCGGCGCCGCCAACGGCGCGAACATCCCCCTGGCACTCCAGGCGGACACCGAGCTGCGCTTCGTCTACGACCACGGCAATCATCTGGTGACCGTCGTGCCGGCGGCGGCGCAGCCGCCGGCCTCCGATGCGGACCGACAGCTCGCGGGCGACAGCCTGCGCAAGGACCTCACCCGCGAGCGCTTCTACTTCGTGATGGCCGACCGCTTCGCCAACGGCGACCCGTCCAACGACACGGCCGGCATCGCGGGCGACCGCCTCGTGCACGGCTACGACCCGACGCACACCGGCTTCTACCACGGCGGTGACCTCGCCGGCCTGCTGGAGCAGCTCGACTACATCGAGGGCCTGGGCACGACCGCGATCTGGCTGACGCCGTCGTTCAAGAACAAGCCGGTCCAGGGTCCGCCGGGCGGCGAGAACGCGGGGTACCACGGCTACTGGATCACCGACTTCACCCAGATCGACCCGCACCTGGGCACCAACGAGGAGCTCGAGCGGCTCGTCGACGCCGCTCACGCGCGCGGCATCAAGGTCTTCTTCGACATCATCACCAACCACACCGCCGACGTCCTCGACTACCCGCTCGAGGACTACATCAACAACGGCGAGAAGGTCCCGTACCGCAACAAGGCCGACTTCCCGTACCGCACGGCTGCCGGCGAGCCGTTCGACGACCGCGACTACGCCTCCGGCGACCAGGGCTTCCCCGCCATCGACCCGGAGGTCTCCTTCCCGTACCAGCCGCGCTTCCGCAGCCCGTCGGATGCGTCCGCGAAGACGCCGGCCTGGTTGAACGACCCGACGATGTACCACAACCGGGGCACGAGCGAGTTCGCCGGCGAGAACAGCGAGTACGGCGACTTCCCGTCGGGCGCGTTCTCGGCCCTCGACGACCTGTGGACCGAGCGACCCGAGGTGGTCGACGGGATGATCGACATCTACCAGACCTGGGTGCAGGACGCAGGGGTCGACGGGTTCCGGATCGACACGGTCAAGCACGTCAACATCGAGTTCTGGCAGCAGTTCGCGCCGGCGCTGACAGGTTTCGCGGCGAGCCTCGGCAACGACGACTTCTTCATGTTCGGCGAGGTCTTCGACGCCGACCCGCGGTTCATGTCGCGCTACACGACCGAGGGCAAGCTGCAGGCGACGGTCGACTTCGGGTTCCAGGCCAACGGTTCCAACTTCGCCAACGGCAACCCGACGACCGAGCTGCGTGACTTCTACGCGCGCGACGACTACTACACCGACACCGACTCCAACGCGTACACGCTCCCGACGTTCCTCGGGAACCATGACCAGGGCCGCATCGGCAGCTTCATCCGCACCCGCAACGCGGATGCGGCAGACACCGAGCTGCTCGCTCGCGACGAGCTGGGCCACTCGCTGATGTACCTCACGCGCGGCCAGCCCGTCGTCTACTACGGCGACGAGCAGGGCTTTGCCGCGGAGCTCGGTGAGCCGCAGGGCGTCGGTGACCAGCGCGCGCGGGAGGACATGTTCCCGTCGCAGGTGGCCGAGTACAACGACAACGACCTCATCGGTACCGATGCCACGACCGCCGACGCCAACTACGACCCGGACCACCCTCTCTACCAGCACCTCGCCGCCCTCTCGGAGCTGCGTGACGAGCATCCGGCGCTGGCCGACGGCGCACAGATCCACCGTTACGCCAGCGCGGCTGCGGGTGTCTTCGCGGTCAGCCGGATCGACGCCGAGGACGAGGTCGAGTACCTCGTCGCCGCCAACAACGCCGAGACGGCCAAGACCGTCGTCCTGCCGACCTTCAGCGACCGCATGGTGTTCAGGGGCGTATGGCCGGCGGGCACCGAACAGATCATGAGCGACAAGGAGGGTCGGGTCAGCGTGACGGTGCCGCCTCTGTCGGCGGTCGTCTGGAGGGCCGCGGCACCGCTGAAGCGGACCGCCGAGTCGCCGGCGCCGTTCTTCCGCACACCCACCGCGGGCGGTGCGGTGAACGACCGCGCCGAGATCCGGGTCTCGGTGCCCGGGGACGGCTTCTACCAGGTCACGTTCGCCTGGCGGCCCGTGGGCACCGAGGACTGGACCGTCCTCGGCACGGACGACAACGCGCCGTACCGCGTCTTCCACGACGTGTCCGGCATCGCCGCGGGCACACCGGTGGAGTACCGGGCCATCGTGGTCGAGCACGACAACGACCTCGGCGTTGCGACGACCTCGGCCGTGGCCGGCGTGCCGGCACCGCCGACCGGTGGCGACGGCGGAGGCGGCGGCCCGGTCGAGCAGCCGGCCGAGGTGGCCGTGCCGGGTAGCCACAACAGCGAGCTGGGGTGTGTCACGAGCACCGGAGCGCCGGAAGACTGGGCTCCCTGGTGTGACCAGGCCCAGATGACGCGGGACGTCGACGACGACGTCTGGAAGCTCGCGGTCGACAACCTGCCTGCGGGAGGTTACGCGTTCAAGGCCGCGATCAACCGGTCCTGGGACGAGAACTACGGCGCCGGTGGCCTACCGGGCGGCTCGGACATCCCGTTCACGCACCCGGGTGGTCCGGTGACCTTCTACTACGACCACGGCACGCACTGGATCACCAACGACGTACTCGGCCCCATCATCACCGCACCGGGCAGCTTCCAGTCGGAGCTGGGCTGTCCCGGCGACTGGGCACCCGACTGCATGCGGTCGTGGCTGCAGGATCCCGACGGTGACGGGACGTACACCTTCACCACCACCCAGCTCCCGCCGGGCGCGTACGAGGTCAAGGTCGCGCACGGGCTGTCCTGGGACGAGAACTACGGCGCGGGAGGAGCCCGCGACGGTGCCAACATCGCGTTCACGGTGCCCGGCGACGGCGTGGCGGTCGTCTTCACCTACGTGCTGGAGACGCACATGCTGACGATCCGGACCCAGGAGGCCGGTGCCGTACCGGACCTGTCCAGGCAGCTGGCGCACTGGCTCGAGCGCGACCTGATCGCGTGGAACCTCCC
>DASRTE010000092.1:0-76458 GCA_035656095.1 Jiangellaceae bacterium | reverse complement strand
CCGGGCCGGCGCTACTACGGCGGCTGCGCGGAGGTCGACCGAGCAGAGGAGCTCGGCATCGCCCGCGCGAAGGCACTGTTCGGCGCCGAGCATGCAAATCTGCAGCCGCACTCCGGCGCCAGCGCGAATCTCGCGGCCTATGCCGCCTTCACCGCACCCGGCGACACGGTCCTGGCGATGTCGCTGCCGCACGGTGGGCACCTCACCCATGGCTCCAAGGTCAACTTTTCCGGCAAGTGGTTCGACATCGCTTCATACGGCGTCGACGAGCACACCGAACTGATCGACTACGACGCGGTTCGCGACGTCGCCCTCGAACGTCGGCCGAAGTTGATCATCTGCGGAGCCACTGCATATCCCCGGCTCATCGACTTCGCTGCGTTCCGCCAGATCGCGGACGAGGTCGGCGCGATTCTCGTGGTCGATGCGGCGCACTTCATCGGACTCGTTGCGGGCCAGGCGATCCCGAGCCCGGTGCCGTATGCGGACGTCGTGACGTTGACGACGCACAAGGTGCTGCGCGGCCCTCGTGGCGGAATGATCTTGTGCAAGGAGGAGCACGCGAAGAAGATCGACAAAGCGGTGTTCCCGTTCAGCCAGGGCGGGCCGCTGATGCACTCCATCGCCGCCAAGGCCGTGGCGCTGCGCGAAGCGCAACAGCCCGAGTTCCAGGCATATGCGCGTCAGGTGATCGCGAACTGCCAGGCGTTGGCCGATGGCCTTGCCGCCGAAGGTATGCGGCCGGTGTCGGGCGGCACCGACACCCACTTGGCGCTGATCGACCTACGACCGATCGGCGTGACGGGCGCCGAAGCCGAGGATCGCTGCGACGCCGCGCGGATCACACTGAACAAGAACGCGATCCCGTTCGATCCGCAGCCGCCGATGACTGCGTCTGGCATCCGCGTCGGCACGCCGTCGGTGACGACCCAGGGCATGACCGAGGGCGACATGAAGGAAGTCGCGTCGATGATCGCCCGCGCGGTGCGCGATGCCGATGGCAGCGCTGCCGCAGAAGTTGGTGCCGCGGTCTCCGCGCTGGTCGCCAAGCATCCTGCGTACCCCCGCGGCTAGGCGTGCGCGAATACCTGCTCACCCTCCTGGTCGCCGCAGGCGCAACCTACCTGCTGGTCGCCTTGACCGGGAAGGTCGCATTTCTGGTCGGGGCGGTACCGCCGACCCGTGACCGCGACGTCCACCGGGCACCGGTTCCGCGGCTGGGTGGCCTGGCCATGCTCGGCGGGCTGCTCGCCGCGATGCTCGTCGCGAGTTACCTGCCCCGGATGAGTGAGCGAGTATTCGAACAATCCGACGATGCCCAGGCGCTCGTGACGGCAGCCGCCGTCATCTGCCTCGTCGGCGTCGCCGACGACATCTGGGGGCTGTCAGCACTGGCCAAGTTCGCTGGCCAGTTGCTTGCCGGCGGGCTGCTCGTGGTGCAGGGCGTGCAACTGTTCTGGCTGCCTATCCCGTCGGGCGGGACCTTGGCGCTGGACCAAACCCAAGGCGCGGTCCTCACCGTGCTGTTGGTCGTGGCCACCGCCAACGCGGTGAACTTCGTCGACGGCCTGGACGGGCTCGCGGCTGGGGTGGTGGGCATCGGCGCAGCCGCGTTCTTCAGCTACGCCTACTTGCTCGCGGTCGAAGGTGGCTTCTCCCGGCTCACCACGTCGGCCCTGATCACGGCCGTGCTCTGCGGGATGTGCGTCGGCTTTCTCCCTCACAACGTGCACCCGGCGAGGGTCTTCATGGGCGACTCGGGCTCGATGCTCATCGGGCTCCTGCTCGCGGCGGGGTCCATCAGTCTGACGGGCTCGTTCCCGACGACGCCGGAGAACGCGACCCTGCTGCTCGCCCTGCTGCCGCTACTGCTTCCACTCGCCGTGATCGCGCTGCCGTTCACGGACCTGCTGATGGCGGTGTTCCGGCGAACCCGCGCCGGCCGGTCGATGTTCGCACCGGACAAGCAGCATCTGCACCACCGGCTGCTGGAGCTCGGCCACTCGCATGGGCGGGCGGTGTTCCTGATGTGGGTCTGGGCCGCGTTGGTCGCCTTCGGTCTGGTCGTGATTGCGCTGGTCGGCGGGTGGACGGCACCGGTCGTCATCGGGCTGGCCGTCGCTCTCACGGTGCTGGTGACCACGGGTCATCCCCGGGCCCTGCTGAGGAACGGTCGGTGATGAGCGACATCGCACCGGCAGCGACCCAGTCCCCGCGGGCGCAGGCGATCGCGCGTTGGGCGGCCGTCGGCGTCGGGGTGGTGTGCTCTGCGGTCGCATGGTTCGCCGTCGGAGCCGACGGCGCGGCCTCCGCTGCGATCGGGATGGTCATCGTCGTCGGATTCTTCTGGACTGGGACGATTCCGGTGTCGCTGACAGACCGCGCCCGGCTCGGCGCCGGCGCCGGTCTGGCCGTTCTGCTGCTCACCTACACCATGCGGCTGGCCGTGGTGCTCTTGATGCTCCGGCTGCTCAGCTACGTCGACGTCATCGATCGTCGTTCACTCGGCCTGACGATCATCGCGTGCGCATTGACCTGGTCGGCGGTCCACGTCGGGACTGCGGTTCGCAGAAGCCGACTTCAATGATCAAACTCGTGTTGCAGCGCTCACAGCACCGTTTTGGCGCGGGTTGGATCATTGAAGTCGACAAGGCGGGCAAGCGGCCGGCGAGGATCCCACCACCATGACCTCCCAGCCGCCGGACTCCAACGACGAGCTGCCGGCAGAAGTCCCCGACGTCGGCGCCGGCTCGCCCGCCGACCAGACCAGGCGCGACCAGAACCAGGCCTGGAACGCCCTCAGCCTGATCGCCGCAGGGGTCACGTTCTGGGGTGGCGTGGGGTGGCTGCTCTCCGAATGGCTCGACAACCGGATCTTCTTGATGTTGGGGATTCTGCTGGGCGCTGCTGGCGCCCTGTACCTCGTCTGGGTCCGCTACGGTAAGCCCTGATCACGAAGCCCCCCGCGAACGCGCCGCCATGCTCGAGAGAAGCAACGCGTCGAGAGAAGGACCCCGTGAGCGCCTGGATGATCGCCTTGCCGTCGTCGGAGGAGTTTCACAGTCCTGGGCCGGCCGATTTCGAGTTCCCGCCGATCTTCGACGGGTTCACCAAGCCAATGCTGATCGTCGTTCTCGGCACCGTGGTCGTTGCGCTGTTCTTCTGGGTGGCTACTCGCCGCCCCGGCATCGTGCCGGGCAAGCTGCAGTTCGCCGCCGAAGGCTTCTACGGGTTCGTCCGCAACTCGATCGCGTCCGACGCGATCGGGCGCGAGGGCATCAAGTATGTCCCATACCTGGCCACCTTGCTGGCGTTCCTGATCGCAGTGAACATCTCCGGCATCATCCCGTTCCTCCAGTTCCCGGCCACCGCCCGAATCGCGATCCCGCTGTTCCTCGCGCTCATCTCCTGGGTCATCTACAACTACATGGGGATCAAGCGGCAGGGTTTCGGCGGCTACTTCAAGAACATGATGTTCCCGCCCGGCGTGCCGGTGGCCATCTACCCGCTGCTCGCACCGATCGAGTTCCTGTCCACGGTGGTCTTCCGGCCGATCACGCTCACGCTTCGTCTCACGTTCAACATGTTCGCCGGTCACCTCGTGCTGCTGTTGTGCATCCTCGGCGGAGAGTTCCTGCTCTTGCACGTGGGCGGGCTCATCGGGTACTCGGCCGGCGCGGTCGCGATTCTGTTCGGCATCGTGATGACCTTCTTCGAGGGCTTCATCCAACTGCTGCAGGCCTATGTCTTCGTACTGCTCTCCGCCATCTACATCGGCGGCGCCCTGACCCACGACCACTGAGCACCACCACCCCGAGAGAGGACACAGATGGAAGGCAACCTGAACATGGTCGGGTACGGCCTCGCGGCCATCGGCCCCGGCGTCGGCATCGGCCTGATCTTCGCGGCCTATATCAACGGCGTCGCCCGCCAGCCGGAGGCCCGCAGCGTGCTGCAGGGCATCGCGATCCTCGGCTTCGCGCTGGCTGAAGCGCTGGCGATCATCGGTATCGGCCTCGCGTTCGCCCTCTAGCCATGTCGGGGTTGATCGCGACGGCGGCTCTGCTGGCCCAGGAGGCGGAAGCGGAGGAGCCCAGCCCGTTGATGCCACACCTGTCCGAGTTGATCGTCGGGCTGGTCGCATTCGCGCTGCTGTTCTTCTTCCTGAGCCGGACCGTCTTCCCGATGTTCGAGAAGACCTACGCCGAGCGCACGGCCGCCATCGAGGGTGGCATGAAACAGGCGCAGGAAGCTCAGGCCGAGGCTCAGCAGGCACTGGAGGATTACCGCCGGCAGCTTGCCGACGCCCGCGGCGAGGCGTCTCGGATCAGGGAGGAGGCCAGGGCTCAGGGCGCCGCGATTCTCGCGGAGATGCGCGAGAACGCCCAGGCCGAGTCCGAGCGGATCACCGTGCGTGCGCATGCGCAGATCGCAGCAGAACGCGAGCAGGTGGTGCGCTCGCTGCGCGCGGAGGTCGGCACCCTCGCTACCCAGCTCGCCGAGCGGGTCGTCGGGGAGTCGCTGGAAGACGACGCACGGTCACAGCGCGTGGTCGAACGTTTCCTCGCCGACTTGGAGTCGAGTGACTCTGCTGGTAACGGGGCCGGAAACGGCGCCGGCCCGACCGGGCGGGAGGGTTGATGCAGGGAGCCAGCCGGGCTGCATACGCGGCGTTCGACGAGCGGCTCGACGCCGCGCTCGCGAGTACGGGCGCCGACGCCGGTCAGCGCGCCGCAGCGATCGGTGACTCCCTGTTCGCCTTCGCGGACATGTTGCGGGCCCAGCCTGCCGTGCGCCGAGCGCTCACCGACACCGGGCGCAGCCCGGACGACCGCGCGGCGTTCGTTCGGCGGCTGGTGGGCGACCGGGTCGACCCGGCAGCGACCGAACTGGTGGAAGCCGCCGTGCGCGACCGGTGGCGTAGCCCGGGCGAGCTCACCTCCGCGACCGAGGAGTTCGGGGTGGCGGCACACCTTGCGGCGGCCCACGAACGCGGCCGACTCGATGCCGTCCAGGACGAGGTGTTCCGCTTCGGACAGATCGTGCAGGGCGACCCCGATCTCCGTACCGCCTTGCTCGACCAGGCGGCCCCAGCACGATCGCGTCGTGAGCTGGTCCGCCGTCTGCTCGAGGACAAGGCCTCGCCCGAAACCCTTCGGTTGGTCGAGCAAGTGGTCCTCGGGCGGCGCGACCGCAAGTTGGAGGAGGCGTTGGAGCGCATCGGCGAACTGGCCGCCGAGCGCCGGCATCGCCGTGTCGCCGTCGTCCGGGTTGCCGCGCCGCTGAGTTCGGAGCACCGCGAACGCCTCGAACGTGCGCTGTCCGCGCAGGCCGGTAGAGCGGTGCAGCTCAACGTCGTGGTCGAGCCGGGCCTGGTGGGCGGGTTGAAGGTCGAGATCGGCGATGATGTGGTCGACGGCACGGTGCGCAGCCGACTCGCCGACCTGCAGCGTCGCCTGGCCGAGAACTAAGAAGAACCGACGATGTCGACACTGCAGAGCAGGGAGTGACCATGACGGAGCTCACGATTCGTCCGGAGGAGATCCGCGAGGCACTCGACGAGTTCGTGCAATCCTACGAACCGGCTGCCGCCGCCCGCGAAGAGGTCGGTCAGGTCTCCGTCGCTGGCGACGGCATTGCCCGGGTCGAAGGTCTGCCCTCCGCGATGGCCAACGAGCTGCTCGAGTTCGAGGACGGCACGCTCGGCATCGCCCTGAACCTGGACGTGACCGAGATCGGCGTGGTCGTCCTCGGTGACTACGCGGGTATCGAGGAGGGCCAGCCGGTCCGGCGGACCGGCGAGGTGCTGTCCGTTCCGGTCGGTGACGCCTTCTTGGGCCGAACCGTCGACCCACTGGGTCAACCGCTGGACGGGCTCGGCGAGATC
This sequence comes from Jiangellaceae bacterium, assembly GCA_035656095.1. Classification (GTDB taxonomy): domain Bacteria; phylum Actinomycetota; class Actinomycetes; order Jiangellales; family Jiangellaceae; genus DASRTE01. The sequence continues at coordinate 70,571 of DASRTE010000092.1, read as the reverse complement.
GCGACAGAGGAACGACGCGCGCTCGAGCTGCAGGCGCCGTCGGTGGTCCAGCGGCAGGGGGTCAGCGAGCCGCTTCAGACCGGCATTAAGGCGATCGACGCGATGACTCCGATCGGCCGGGGTCAGCGCCAGCTCATCCTCGGCGACCGGCAGACCGGCAAGACCACGATCGCCGTCGACACGATCCTCAACCAGCTGGACAACTGGAACAGCGGCGCGAAGGCCGAGCAAGTCCGGTGCATCTACGTCGCCACCGGCCAGAAGGGCTCGACCATCGCGGGTATCCGACAGCAGCTGGACGATGCCGGGGCACTGGCGTACACGACCATCGTCGCCGCGCCCGCTTCGGACCCGGCAGGCTTCAAGTATCTCTCCCCGTACACCGGATCAACTCTCGGCCAGCATTGGATGTACCAGGGCTACCACGTCTTGATCGTGTTCGACGACCTGTCCAAGCAAGCCGAGGCCTACCGTGCGATCTCGCTGCTCCTGCGCCGCCCGCCGGGCCGCGAGGCGTACCCCGGCGACGTCTTCTACCTGCACTCCCGTCTGCTGGAGCGCTGCGCGAAGCTCTCCGACGAGATGGGTGCCGGGTCGATGACCGGCCTGCCGATCATCGAGACCAAGGCCAACGACGTGTCCGCATTCATCCCGACCAACGTCATCTCGATCACCGACGGGCAGTGCTTCCTCGAGGCCGACCTGTTCAACCAGGGCGTCCGCCCGGCGATCAACGTCGGCATCTCGGTCTCCCGCGTCGGTGGTGCGGCCCAGGTCAAGGCCATGAAGAAGGTCGCGGGTTCGCTCAAGCTCGACCTCGCACAGTACGACGACCTCAAGGCGTTCGCCGCGTTCGCCTCGGACCTCGACGCGGCCAGCCGCGCCCAGCTGGAACGCGGCGCCCGCCTGGTCGAGCTGCTCAAGCAGGGCCAGGGTTCGCCGGTCGCGGTATCCAGGCAGGTCGTGTCGGTGTGGGCCGGGACGACCGGCCGGCTCGACGACGTACCGGTCGAGGACATCCGCCGGTTCGAGGCCGAGTTCCTCGACTACGTCGGACGTGAGAACGGCGACATCCTCGATGCGATCACGACCTCGGGCGACCTGTCCGACGAGAACACGACGGCACTGGAGGCGGCCGTCGACGCTTTCAAGCAGCAGTTCGTCACCGCCACCGGGCAGCCACTGGTCAAGGACGAGCCGGTCGAGGCGATGGGGGAGGGCGAGGAGGACCTCACCAAGATCCGCCGTCGCACCCGCACCGAGTCCGGCATCCGGGTGGCAGCGGCACCGGATGCCGGCGACGCGGAGTCGTGACGGCGACGATGACGCGGAACCTAGCGCGACCGGGACCGAGGGGAGGTCGCTAGCCGATGGGAGCAGAGCTCCGCGTGCTCAGGCGGCGAATCCGGTCCGTCGAGTCCACCAAGAAGATCACTCGTGCTCAGGAGCTGATCGCGGCGTCGCGCATCATCAGAGCCCAGCAGCGCGCCGAGGCGGCGCGTCCGTACACCCGGGCGCTGGTCAACGCACTGGAGGCCGCGGCCACGAACGCCCGGCTGGACAACCCCCTGCTCGAGGGGGTCGGCGAGCCCCAGCGCTCCGCGGTACTCGTCGTCACGAGTGACCGTGGTTTCGCCGGGGCCTACTCGGCGAACGTGATCCGGCAGGGCGAGGCGCTGTCCGGCCTGCTCGCCGAACAGGGACAGGAGATCCGCCCGTACGTCGTCGGCCAGAAAGGTGTGGCCTGGTTCCGCTTCCGCGGTCGCGAGATGGGCGGCGAGTACACCGGGTTCACCGGCATGCCCGGCTACGCCGACGCGCGGCGGATCGCCGACGAATTGCTCGCCGACATCAACACCCCCACCGACGAGGGTGGCGTCGACGAGATCCACGTGGTGTCGACGCACTTCGTCAACATGGTCACCCAGGAGGTCCGGGCCCGACGGCTGTTCCCGATCGTCGTCGAGGACGTCCCGGAGCCACTGCACAGGGCGGAAGGCGGAGCGGTCCGCACCAGCGAAGGCGGTTCCGGAACGGCGGAGGCCGCGACCACCGAGGCTGGCGGGGCCGAGGTGCTGCCCCTCTACGACTTCGAGCCGTCCGCGGACGACGTCCTCGATGCGTTGCTGCCCTGGTACGCGGGTAACCTCGTGTTCACCACGCTGCTCGACGCCGCTGCGTCGGAGTGGGCTGCGCGCCGGCGGGCGATGAAGTCGGCGACCGACAACGCGACCGATCTGCAGCAGGAGTACACCCGGCTGGCCAACCAGGCCCGCCAATCCGAGATCACCCAGGAGATCAGCGAGATCGTCGGCGGCGCGGACGCGCTCGCCGCCGCGGCCGCGGGGAGCGAATGATGACGACCACTGCGCCTGCCACCACCACCGCCGCGGACGAGCCGGAAGCCGGCGCCATCGGCCACATCGCCCGGATCATCGGCCCGGTGGTCGATGTTGCGTTCCCGGTCGAGCGGATGCCCGCGCTGTTCAACGCGCTGGAGACCGAGGTCGAGCTGCCCGAAGAGGCGGGTGGCAACCGGATGTTGACCTTCGAGGTCGAGCAGCACGTCGGGAACGGCCTGGTGAAGGCGATCTCCATGCAACCGACCGACGGGCTCGTCCGCGGTGCTGAGGTGCGTGATACCGGTGGGCAGATCACGGTTCCTGTGGGCGACGTGGTGAAGGGCCACGTGTTCAACGTGCTCGGCAAGCCCCTGGACATCGAGGAGAGCAAGCTCGAGATCACCGAGCGCTGGCCGATCCACCGCAGGCCGCCTGCCTTCGACCAGCTCGAGAGCAGCACCCAGATGATGGAGACCGGCATCAAGGTCCTCGACCTGCTGACGCCGTACATCCAGGGCGGCAAGATCGCCCTGTTCGGCGGCGCCGGTGTGGGCAAGACCGTGCTGATCCAGGAGATGATCACCCGGGTGGCCCGCAACTTCGGCGGCACCTCGGTCTTCGCCGGCGTCGGCGAGCGCACCCGTGAGGGCAATGACCTGTGGGTCGAGATGGGCGAGTCCGGCGTCCTCGAGTCGACCGCGCTGGTCTTCGGCCAGATGGACGAGCCACCTGGCACCAGGATGCGTGTGGCGCTGTCCGCGCTGACGATGGCCGAGTACTTCCGCGACGTCCAGAAGCAGGACGTGCTGCTGTTCATCGACAACATCTTCCGGTTCACGCAGGCCGGCTCGGAGGTGTCGACCCTGCTCGGCCGGATGCCGAGCGCCGTCGGCTACCAGCCGACGCTGGCCGACGAGATGGGCGAGTTGCAGGAGCGGATCACCTCCACGCGCGGCCACTCGATCACGTCCATGCAGGCCATCTACGTGCCGGCCGACGACATCACCGACCCGGCGCCGCACACGGCGTTCGCCCACCTGGACGCCCGCACTGTGCTGTCCCGACCGATCTCGGCGCTGGGCATCTACCCGGCCGTGGACCCCCTGGACTCCTCCAGCCGCATCCTCGACCCGCTCTACATCGGCGAGGACCACTACCGGATCGCCCAGCGGGTCAAGGAGATCCTGCAGCGATACAAGGACCTGCAGGACATCATCGCCATCCTCGGCATCGACGAGTTGTCCGAGGAGGACAAGATCACCGTCAACCGGGCGCGGCGCATCCAGCGGTTCCTGTCGCAGAACATGTTCGCCGCCGAGGCGTTCACCGGCCAGCCCGGCGTGTTCGTGCCACTCGCGGAGACGCTGGAGTCCTTCGACGGCATCTGCAAGGGCGAGTACGACCACCTGCCGGAGCAGGCATTCCACATGGTGGGGAACATCGAGTCGGCCGAGGAGAAGGCCGGCACGCTCGCTTCCTGACTCGGCCTCCCTTGTCGGGTCGGCGGGAGAAGCCTCCCGAAGGCCAGTCCAAGCTGTTGCTTGCAGACCTCGCGGATCGCGTGTTCCCAGGCTTCGTTATCCAGCCTTCGCGAGCCTTTCCCGCCGACCCTCCTGCTTGTCCCCAGGTGCGCGCGGTTCCCTCGCTGTCCTGCCGCGCCGGCTCTCATCGTGGTGGTTGTGGGTCGGGCGCTCCTGTGCCGAGGCCGCCCGGTATTCTCTGCCGTGCGTCGTGGCGCGCATGTGCACGTGCATTCGAGGGAGAACTGGTGGCAGAGCTGCACGTCGAGTTGGTGGCGGCCGACCGGAAGGTGTGGTCGGGTGCGGCCACCATCGTGATCACGCGCACGACCGAGGGCGACATCGGGATCATGCCCGGCCACCAACCGCTGCTCGGCCTGCTCGTGACCGGACCGGTGACGATCCGCACGCCGGACGACCAGGTCGTGAGCGCGGCCGTCCACGGCGGGTTCCTCTCGATCGCCGACGATGTCGTCACGATCCTGGCCGAGGTCGCGGAGCTGGCCGACGAGATCGACGTCAGACGTGCCGAGGCTTCGCTCGAGGCGGCCGGCGACGACACCGAGGCCACGCGCCGGGCCGAGACACGGTTACGCGCCTCAGGGGCTCGCTGACCGGGCCGGCGCGGAGGGACGTGGTCGATGACGCTGCTCGAGTGGGTTGCCGTCGTCGTCGCCGCCCTCGCTCTGCTCATCGTCGCCGCCTTGGGCGGGCTGTTCCTGCGCCGCAGCGTCCTCCAGCGCGAGGGCGGCTTCGACCTGTGCCTGCGGGTCGATGGCAACGGCTGGGGTGGGGGGTGGGTCTTCGGAGTGGGGCGCTACCGCGGTGACGATCTCGAGTGGTTTCGCACCTTCAGTTACGGCAGCCGACCCAAGCGGTCGTTGCGCCGCCCCGACGTGATCGTCCTCGAGCGCCGCAGCCCCGATCCCGAGGAGACCTACGACCTGCCGGCCGGTCACCTCGTCTTCACCTGTGAGGCCGGGCATCGCCGGCTCGACCTGTCCATGACCGAGGCCGCATCGATGGCCTTCGTCGCGTGGCTGGAGGCCGGACCACCGGGCCAGCACCTCGTCGCCTAGCCGTCTACGACGTACGGTGCTTCAACCGGTCGACGCCGAGCGGCTGGGGTGGCAACGTGAGCTGGGAGGATTTCGTCGGTGGAGAGATTCCGAGTGACCGGCGGGTCGTCGCTGCACGGCGAGGTGCGGGTCGAGGGTGCGAAGAACAGCGCCCTCAAGCTGATGGCGGCGGCCTTGCTGACCGAGGGCCGCACGGCACTGCGAGGCGTCCCGACGATCACCGATGTCGACTACATGGCCGAACTGCTCCGCCGCCTCGGCGTCGACGTGCAGCGCGACGGCGACACCGTCACCATCGACGTCCCGGGCCATGTCAGCCACGCCGCGCCCTACCACCTGGTCCGCAGGTTGCGCGCCTCGATCGCCGTGCTGGGCCCACTGATCGCGCGGTGCGGGGCCGCCGACGTGGCGCTGCCCGGCGGTGATGCGATCGGCTCGCGCGGATTGAACATGCACCTCGCCGGGCTGGAGAAGCTCGGCGCCACGGTCCGGGTCGAACACGGGTTTGTGCTGGCCCGTGCGCCCCGGGGTCTGCGTGGAGCCAGTGTGTGGCTCGACTTCCCCAGCGTGGGCGCCACCGAGAACCTGGTCACGGCGGCCACCCTGGCCGCGGGTGAGTCTGTCATCGACAACGTCGCCCGGGAGCCCGAGATCGTCGACATCTGCCGCATGCTGGTCGACATGGGCGCCAAGATCGACGGCATCGGGACGTCCACCTTGCGGGTCGAGGGGGTCGAGCGTCTCCATCCCACCGAGCACACGGTGGTGCCGGACCGGATCGTCACCGGCACGTGGGCTGCGGCGGCGGTCATGACCCGAGGCGACATCACGATCGTCGGTGGCCGGGCGGACCACCTCGAGATCGTGCTCGACAAGCTCTCATCCGCGGGTGCCACGATCGACCTCGTCGATCAGGGCCTGCGGGTGGCGATGTCGGGTCGGCCGCGCGCGTTCGACGTCGTGACCCTTCCTTACCCGGGCTTCCCCACGGATCTGCAGCCGATGGTGCTTGCGCTCAATGCGGTCGCCGAGGGCACGGCTATGGTGACCGAGAACGTCTACGAGGCCCGGTTCATGTTCGTCAACGAGCTCGCCCGTCTCGGCGCCGACGTCCGCACTGACGGACACCACGCCGTGGTGCGCGGTCGGGAGCGCCTGTCGGCGGCGCCGGTGGTGGCGTCGGACATCCGGGCCGGTGCAGGACTCGTTCTGGCCGGCCTGGTGGCCGAGGGTGAGACACTGGTGTCTGCTGTGCATCACATCGACCGCGGTTACCCGGACTTCGTCGGCCTGCTCACCTCGCTGGGTGCCGACGTCGTCCGCGAGCCCGATCCCGACCACTTCGAGGCGTGATGACCGAGGGCACCACCGGGCGGGCAACCAGGGGGGGTCGGGTTCGACCATGGGCCTGAGCAGCGATGTCCGTGACGTCGACGACGACGAGGCGACCACCTCAGCGGCGAGGGTTCCGGCAGCGCTGCGGCCGTGGACCTGGCCGCTTTCCCGGATCGGCCTCGTGGCCTACCTGACGGTACTCGTCGTCTACATCGTCACCGTCGGGGTTCCCACGGATCGCATCGGCCAGACCGGCTGGATCGTCATCGGCATCGTGGCGGCGCGGCTGGGCCGGCCGCTGCGCGACCACGCCCGCGCGGTGCTGGACTGGTTGCCACTTCTCGCGGCCCTGATTCTCTACGACCACACCCGCGGCATCGCCGACTCGCTGGGCATGACGGTCCGGGTCACGGAGCTGGCCGACTTGGAACGGTCGATGTCCGCCGGCATCCTGCCCAGCGCGTGGCTGCAGGAGCGATACTCCAGCCCTGCCGACCCGCAGTGGTGGGACGCCATCGCATCCCTGGTCTATACCTCGCATTTCGTGCTGCCTTGGGCTCTGGCCGCGGTCCTCTACGTCCGGTCGCGACCAGCCTGGCTGCGCTACGTCCGGTGGGTGGTGCTGCTGTCCTACGCCGGACTGGCCACCTACATCCTGGTCCCGGCGGCACCGCCGTGGTACGCATCGAGGTACGACTTCGTCCCCGAGCAGATCGACCGGGTGATCACCAACGGCTGGGCCGTACTCGGACTGCGCAGCGCCGGCGCCTGGCTGGACCAGGCGCAGGCGGGTTCCAACCTGGTGGCTGCGCTGCCGTCGCTGCACACGGCGTTCGCCCTGCTGGTGAGCATCACGCTGTGGATGCACGTGCGCAACCCCGCCCTGCGCGTGCTGATCGCGGTGTACCCGGCAGCAATGGGTCTCACCCTGGTGTACGGCGGTGAGCACTATGTCGTCGACGTCCTGCTCGGCTGGGTCTACGTCGGGCTGGTGCTGCTGGTGACGCTGGCGTGGACGGCCTGGCGGTCAGCTGCTCCCGGTGACCCTGCGGACGAGGTTCCGGGCACGATCCGCATCCTCCGGCCACACGAGGATCTCGTGACGGTCCCCGGCGTCGCTGACGGTGCAGCGGATCCCCGCCGCGCGCAGCGCGCGCATGACCGGCTCGAGGTCCACGACGGCCAGGGCGGCGGCGATGGGCTGCAGGAGGCCGTACTGTGGCCGCGGCGGGCGGACGACGGACTGTCCACGCCCGACCGCCCACCGGACGACGAGCAGTAGCGCGCCGAGGAGGGCCGCCACCCACAGCGGTCCCAGCACGTAGGTCGCGCTCCCGGTACCGGGCACGTTGTCCAGTGTGCCCCTCCCCGCAGCGCGTCACACCCGAGTTCGAGACAAGGTGGAGGACGAGTCGATGACGCAGCGAGTCGCCGTGATCGGTGCCGGTCTGATGGGTTCGGGCATCGGGCAGGTCGCGGCCCAGTCCGGTTGGCAGGTCGTCCTGCACGACGTCACGGACGAGGCGCTCCGGCGCGGCCGGGAGGGAATCGAGCAGAGCACCGCTCGATTCGCCGACAAGGGCCGGATGTCGGCTGAGGACCGTGCGGCCGCGTTGAACCGCATCACGACGACGACGGACATCGACGCGGTCGCAGAAGCCGACGTCGTGGTCGAGGCCGCCTTCGAGCAGGTCGAGGTCAAGCGGGAGATCTTCCGCAACCTGGACCGGATCTGCCACGACCGGGCCGTGCTCGCGACGAACACGAGCGCAATTCCGATCACGACGATCGCGTCGGCAACCGGCCGCCCGGAGGCGGTGGTCGGGACGCACTTCTTCTCCCCTGTGCCGCTGATGGTGCTGTGCGAGCTGGTGAGAGGCCTGCGCACGTCCGACGACACGCTGGCCGCAGCCCGTTCGTTCGCCGAGTCGGTCGGCAAGACCTGCGTCGTGGTCAACCGCGACGTTGCCGGCTTCGTCACCACCCGTCTGATCAGCGCCCTCGTCGTCGAGGCGGTCCGGCTGTACGAGTCGGGTGTGGCCTCCGCCGAGGACATCGACACCGCCTGCCGGCTCGGCTTCGGTCACGCCATGGGACCGTTGGCGACCACCGACCTGACCGGCGTCGACATCTTTCGGCATGCGACGTCGACCATCTACGCCGAGACCGGGGATCCGAAGTTCTTCCCGCCCGAGACGCTGAGCCGGATGGTGGCGGCAGGTGACCTCGGCCGCAAGACCGGCCGCGGCTTCTACTCCTACTGAGCGTGACAACCGACGCCGCGCCCACGACGCATCAATAGCCGTAGCCGCCGGTACCGGGATCGCTCGGGCTCGCCGGCTCACCGGACGGCGTGGCGACGTGCCAGGTGAACGTGACCCCGTCGAAGTCGTCGGTGACGTCGTTGCCGGTCACGTCGCCGGGCGACCGGTCGAGGCTGAACGTGTAGAGCGGCACGCCCTCGAGGGTCACCTGCGTGGTGCCGTCGTCGCGGTCGACGGTCGCGAGCTCACCGTCGACGCCCTCCGCAGCGGTCGGGGTGTCGCCCTCGCTCACCGTGAGCGGCAGCCACAGTTCCAGGCAGCCCGCCTCGCACACGATGGTGCCGTCGGCCTCCTGCTCCGCGGTGTAGAGCGCACGGCCCGACGAGTCGACGAGGATGGCACCGATCGTGGCGTCCTCGCCCACCGACACCGTCGCGTCGCTCGCACCACCCGTTGCCGTGCTGGTCTCGTCGTCGCCGCCTCCGCAGCCGGCGAAAAGCATCGTGATCGCGACGAATGTCGCCGCGAGTCGTCCGGTCATCGACGCATCACCTTCCCGAACGGTGGTACGCGGGCGGGCACGCACCGGTTCATGTCAGCCGGGACACATCTCCGCTGAACCCCCGCGAGGGCACCGGGCGTTGGACAGTGTGTGCGAACCCGTCACGTCGCCGACGACGACCTGTTGCGGACGCTGTACGACCAGCACGCGGCCGCCCTGTACGGCTTCGTCCGGCGGCTCGTCGACGGCGATCGCCAGCATGCCGAGGACATCGTGCAGGAGACCCTGCTGCGCGCGTGGCGGCACCCGGACGCGTTGACGGGGGATCGGACGCGCCCGTGGCTGTTCACCGTGGCTCGCAACCTGGTGATCTCGCGACACCGGGCGCGCCGGGCGCGTGCGCCCGAGGTGCCGCTGCCTGCGGGCGACGCCCTGGTGGCCGACGACGAGTTGGACCGGGCGATGCTGTCGTGGCAGGTCGCGGACGCATTGGGGAAGCTCACCCCTGCACACCGTGAGGTTCTCGTGCACCTGTTCTTCGGTGGCCAGTCGATCGCGGGCACGGCGGCAGCGCTCGGCATACCCGAGGGAACGGTGAAGTCGCGGAGCTTCTACGCGCTGCGCGCACTTCGACTCGTGTTCGAGGAGAGCGGGGTGCAGCCCTGATGACCTGCCGGACGACCGAGTCGCTCGGCACCTATCTGCTGGGCGCCGTCGATGCCCGCGAACGCGCAGCGGTGGAAGCGCACCTGGCGGTGTGCGCCGCGTGCCGGACGACCGCCGACGAGCTTCGGCCGGTGTCGGTCCTGCTGGGCCGACTCCATGTCGACGACCTCGCACCGCCCGAACCTTCCCCTCGCCTACCCGAGCGCCTGCTGGCGGCACAGGCAACGGCCCGGCGTCGCCGTCGCGTCGGTGTCATGATGGCGGCCGCGGCACTGGTCGCCGCCGTGGGGGTCGCGGGCGGGATGGTCGGCGCCGGTGGCCCCACCCAGGAGCCCACGGTTCGAACGGTCGCCGTCGCGGCGGAGACCGCCGACGGGATCACGGCGACGGCGTGGCTCACCCCGAACGCCACCGGCACGGGAATCCGGCTCCGTCTCGACGGTGTGCCCGGCGGCGAGTGGTGCAGCCTGGTCGTCCGGGACCGCGACGGCCGCACGGAGATTGCAGCCAGCTGGCAGGTCCATTACGGCGAGGACGTCGACGTGCCGACGGCCACGACCGTCACCCTCGACCGGATCGACGAACTCGCGGTGACGACCGCCGACGGCGACGAGTTGGTGTCCTTCCCGGCGGTCGAGATGTGACACATCTCCCTCGTGAGCCGGTTCACATCGCGTGTCCAGGACGTGTTACCGGCGAGTACAGTCCGGGGAGCCGTCCGAGGAGGCCGCATGCGCGAGCGATCCTGGCTCATGCGGACCTATGCGGGACATACGTCCGCAGCCGAGAGCAACGCCCTGTTCCGGCGCAACCTGGCCAAGGGCCAGACCGGGCTGTCGGTGGCCTTCGACCTGCCCACGCAGACCGGCTACGACCCCGACCATGAGCTCGCCCGGGGCGAGGTGGGCAGGGTCGGCGTGCCGGTGGCCCACCTGGGTGACATGCGTGCGCTGTTCGACGGCATCCCGCTCGAGCGGAGCAACACCAGCATGACCATCAACGCGACGGCGACCTGGCTGTTCGCGCTCTACCAGGTCGTCGCGGAGGAGCAGGGCGCCGATGCGGCGAAGCTCGCCGGAACGACCCAGAACGACATCGTCAAGGAGTACCTGTCGCGTGGAACCTACGTGTTCCCGCCCGCGGCATCGCTTCGGCTGACCACGGACCTGATCGTCTACACCGTCGAGCACGTTCCACGCTGGAATCCGATCAACGTCTGCAGCTACCACCTGCAGGAGGCCGGCGCGACGCCGGTGCAGGAAGTGGCGTACGCCATGTCCACCGCCGTGGCGGTGCTCGACGCCGTCCGTGACTCGGGTCGCATGGACGTCGAACGCTTCCCCGACGTCGTCGGCCGAATCTCGTTCTTCGTCAACGCCGGTGTCCGCTTCGTCGAGGAGATGTGCAAGTTGCGAGCCTTCGCCCAGCTGTGGGAGGCCATGCTCGCCGAGCGGTACGGGATCACCGACGAGACGCTGCGACGGTTCCGATACGGCGTCCAGGTCAACTCGCTGGGTCTGACCGAGGCACAACCGGAGAACAACGTCGCGCGGATACTGATCGAGATGCTCGCGGTGACGCTGTCGAAGCGGGCGAGGGCACGCGCCGTCCAGCTGCCCGCGTGGAACGAGGCACTGGGACTGCCTCGACCGTGGGACCAGCAGTGGAGCCTCCGGCTCCAGCAGATACTGGCGTTCGAGACCGACCTGCTCGAATACGACGACCTGTTCGACGCCTCGCCGGTCGTCGAGGAGAAGGTCGCCGACATCGTCGAGGCCGCACGGGCCGAAATGGACCGGATCGAGCAGATGGGCGGCGCCGTCGCGGCAGTGGAGAGCGGCTATATGAAGCAGCAACTCGTCGCCGCGCATGCCGAGCGACGACGGCGGATCGAGACTGGCCAGGACACGGTGGTGGGTGTCAACCGCTTCACCGAGACCGAGCCGTCCCCGCTCACCTCCGACCTCGCCGCGTCCGTCCAGACGGTCGACCCGGCGGCCGCGCAGACCACGTCCGAGGCCATCCGGGCGTGGCGAGCCGGCCGGGACGAGCGGATCGTGGCCGATGCGCTCGGGCGGCTGCGGGCGGACGCCGTGGACGACGTCAACCTCGTACCCGCCTCGCTGGCCTGCGCACGCGCCGGCGTCACGACCGGGGAGTGGGCGGGCGCTCTGCGGGGGGTGTTCGGCGAATACAGGGCACCGACCGGCCTGAGCGCCTCGGCGCCGGTCGCATCGGGCGAGGAGATCACGCGGGTGCGCGCGGCGGTGCGGGCGACCGGAGACGAGCTCGGCGGCCGGCTTCGACTACTGATCGGCAAGCCGGGCCTGGACGGCCACTCCAACGGAGCGGAACAGATCGCCGTACGGGCACGTGACTGCGGTTTCGAGGTCATCTACCAGGGCATCCGCCTGACACCCGCCGAGATCGTGGCCGCCGCGGTCGCCGAGGACGTGCACTGCGTCGGACTGTCGGTGCTGTCGGGCTCGCACATGGAGTTGGTGCCGGAGGTCCTGGCCGGCCTTCGCGACGCAGGTGCCGCCCAGGTCCCGGTCGTGGTCGGCGGCATCATCCCCGGTGCGGATGCGGAGGCCCTGCGGCGGCTCGGCGTCGCCGATGTGTTCACGCCGAAGGACTTCGGGCTCACCGCGATCATGGCGCGCATCGTCGAGGTGATCCGCTCGGCGCATGGCCTGCGCGTCTAGTCGTCGGATCTGGCTCGGCGTCGAAGTCTGGGGGAACGGGATCCGAACCCGGCCTCAGCCCTGACGCGGCCCTCCCTCGGCCCTCACACCAGGTTGATCATGGCGAAGCGGGGCGTTCACGGCCCCGCCAGACCCCATTTCGCCATGATCAACGAGCGGAGAGGTCTGGGACGGGCACCCGGATCGAAGCCCCGACCCGTCACCGTGACCGTGCCGCCCGGCCGGACTGGCGGCCCAGCGTCGCTCAGCCGGCGTCGCTGCGCTGCCAACGGAAGGTCCGGAGGCAGAGCACCAGTCCGAGGACGAGCCATACGGTGAGAACGACCGCGGTGGCGGCGTGCTGCCACGACCCGGAGACCTCGTTGGCCTCGAACTCGGGCGGCAGGAACACCGAACGCATGCCCTGCGCCATCCACTTGAGCGGGAAGATCTCGGCGATCCGCTGCAGCCACGTCGGCAGGTCGTTGAACACGAAGAAGACCCCGGAGATGAACTGCAGGATCAGCACCGGAGCGGTGACGACCGCCGACGCGCTGCGGGCCGACTTCGGGACCGACGAGAACGCGATGCCGAGCACGGTGCCGGCCGCGGCGCCGAGCACGAATACCCACCCGAAGGTCAGCCACTGCTCCGGCTCGGTGGGCAGGTCGACGCCGAAGACGACAGCCGCCACGGCCAGCAGGATCGCGGTCTGGGCGATGCTCGTGACGAGCACCATTCCGATCTTGCCGAGGAAATACGACAGCGGCGGCATCGGCGTGCCGCGAAGCCGTTTCAGGGTGCCGTCCTCGCGCTCGATCGCGATCTGGATCGCCAGGGTCTGAAAGCTCACCAGCATGATTCCCGCGGCGACCATGCCCGGCAGGAAGTACTGGACGAAGTCGACGCCCGATCCCTCGCCGTCCTCGAACACGGTTCCGTCGTCGCCGCCGAAGACCACGGCGAAAATCCCGAGCAGGATGATCGGGAAGAAGAACGCGAAGATCAGGGCGTCCTTCTCCCGGAAGAAGGCCCGCAGCTCCAGTGCGGCCCGGGACGCGCCGAGTCTGAGCGCCGATGGAGCCACGGCCCTCCGGCGCGCCGCTGCGACGGCGGTGTCGAGGGGTCGCGTCACAGCGGCTCCGTCCGGTCGACGGCGTCGGAATCGCCGATGAGGCGGAGGTAGACGTCCTCCAGCGTCGGCCGCGCGACGGACAGGCCCGGGACCTCTCCGTCGAAGCGGACGGACAGTTCCTGCACGGTCCTGGTCGGCTCGGCCGTCAGCGTGGTGCGGTGCTCGTCGCCCTCGAGCCAGCCCACCGTGGCCCGCGCCTCGGAACGGCCGCCGAGACGAGCGGGCGTGTCGAGGGCGACGATGCGGCCGGCGGAGATCACGGCAAGCCGGTCGGCGAGCTGCTCGGCCTCGTCCAGGTAGTGCGTGGTGAGGATGATCGTCGTACCGCCGTCGGCGAGGGAGTCGATGAGTCCCCAGAACTCGCGGCGCGCCTGCGGGTCGAAACCGGTGGTCGGCTCGTCCAGGAACAACAACTCGGGACGGCCGAGGATGCCCAGCGCCACGTCCAGGCGACGTCGCTGGCCGCCAGAGAGGTGGCGTGACCGGGTACGGCGTTTCTCGTCCAGTCCGACGGCGTGCATGACCGCGTCGGGATCGCGGGCGTCGGGGTAGTAGCCGGCGAAGTGGCGGACCAGTTCCTCGACGGTCAGCTCGTTGTGGCCGCCGGTCGTCTGCAGGACGATGCCGATCCGTGCGCGCCAGTCAGCGGTCGGCCGGCTGGGATCGATCCCGAGCACGCTCACGTCGCCACCGTCGCGGCGACGATAGCCCTCGAGGATCTCCACCGTGGTGGTCTTGCCCGCCCCGTTGGGGCCGAGCAGTGCGAACACCTCACCGGTACCGACGTCGAGATCGACGCCGGCGACAGCCCGCGTGTCACCGTAGGACTTCCGCAGGTCGCGCACCCTGATGGCGGTGGCCGCGTTGGTCATGACCATGCCCTCAGTCTGCCTTTCTCGAACCGCCCACCCAAAGCGTCGGACGGTGGGGCCGATGAGTCCCCCGATCGGAGGACCGCACCTACCTTAGGCGGTCGATTGGGCTGCTCAGAGGCGCCTAAGGTAGGTGCCTGGCAGGACAATGAGGCAGTCGCCCGATGCGCTGGTGGTGGCCTCAGGACGAGGCTCGTGGATGTCAGAGCGAACAGACGTCCGAGGAGTCCGGCCATGAGCATCACCCACGACTACATCGTCCAGGAACTGTCCAGGGACCGCCTCGCGCAGTTTCGCGAGGAAGCGGCGGCGGCCCGCCTGATCAGCCAGGTGACGCGCCGGCCGAGAGGCCGGCCGGTCAAGAGACCCTGGTGGCACCGGCTGCGCCGCTCCGGTTCGACCGCCCGGCCACGCCCTGCATGACCAGGTCCACGGCGGGGGGACACCGACACCGCCGGCCACCGTCAGGCCGACCCTGACGGTGGCCGGTGGCACCATGGAACCCATGCTCCTTCCGCCGTCCAGCCCGGGCATCGTCGGTCGCGCCGGCGAGTTCGGCGAGCTCCGCTCGGCCCTGGCCGCAGCCCGCAGCGGGCAGCCGGTCACGGTGCTTCTCGGCGGCGAGGCGGGCATCGGCAAGACCCGGCTGGTCGGCGAGTTCACCGCCGAGGCCGCCGATGCCGGTGCCCTCGTCATCGTCGGCCAGAGCGTCGAGATCGGCGGTGACGGTCTGCCGTTCGGCCCGGTGGTCGGCGCGCTGCGCGACCTCGTCGGCCATCTGGGCGCCGAGGTCGCCCTCGAGAACGCCGGACCGGGCCGCCAAGCGCTGGCCGGGCTGCTGCCCGAGCTCGGCCTGGCCGCCGGGCCGCCTGACGACGCACGAGGGCGGCTGCTCGAGGTGGTGACCGTGCTGCTGGAGCGGGCGGCCGCCGACCGCGCCGTCGTGGTCGTGCTGGAGGACCTGCACTGGGCCGACGGGTCGACGCGCGACCTGCTTCGGTTCGTGGTGCGGGCCCTCGGCTCCGCCCGGGTGCTCGTCATCGGCACCTACCGCACCGACGAGATCCATCGCACCCACCCGCTGCGGCCCTTCCTGGCCGAGCTCGATCGCGTGCGATCGGTCCGCCGCATCGAGCTGCCCCGGCTGACCCGGTCCGAGGTCGGTGAGCAACTGCAGGGGATCCTCGGCCGGCGGCCGGGTGCCGACCTGGTGGCGCGGGTCTACCGCCGAAGCGACGGCGTTCCCTTCTTCGTCGAGGAACTCGCCGGCGTCGAGATGGAGCAGAGGGGCGGGGC
Organism: Jiangellaceae bacterium; assembly: GCA_035656095.1. Lineage (GTDB taxonomy): Bacteria > Actinomycetota > Actinomycetes > Jiangellales > Jiangellaceae > DASRTE01. The sequence continues at coordinate 54,876 of DASRTE010000092.1, read as the reverse complement.
GCTGCCGGACTCCCTACGCGATCTGCTGCTGGTCCGGGTCGAGCGGGTGTCCGACCAGACGCAGGACGTGCTCCGCCTGCTGGCCACCGGTGGACTCCGGGTCGATCATGCGGTCCTGTCCGCGGTCGCCGACCTGGACTCCGTGGCGCTCGACCAGGCGCTGCGTGAGGCGGTGTCGGCCAACATCGTCCGGGTCGACGGCGAGGGGTATGCGTTCCGCCACGCCCTGCTCCGCGAGGTCCTGCACGACGACCTCTTGCCGGGTGCCCATGCCCGGCTGCATACGCGCTACGCCGAGGTGCTCGAGGCGCACCCCGAAGCCGTGTCGACGGGGTCGGCTGCCGCGGAGATCGCCCACCACTGGTATGCCGCGCACGACCTCGTGCGGGCCTTCGACGCGTCGTTGCGCGCGGCCGACGAGGCACAGCGGTCGTACGCACACGCCGAGGTCCAGCGGATGCTCGAACGCGCGCTCGCGCTCTGGAACCAGATGCCCGACCCGGTCGCGACCACCGGGGGCGACCGCGCCGACCTGCTGATTCGCGCCGCCTCGGCCGCCACCGACGCGGGCGAGCTCGACCGCGCGCTCGCCCTGGTCGACGCGGCTCTCGACGAGGTCGATGCCGCCGCCGAGCCGCTGCGCCGCGCCGATCTGCTGGAGCAACGGGCCAATCTTCTCAGCCACAGCGGCCGGCCCGAGGCCACTGCGGTCGTGAAGAGCGCACTCGAGCTGGTTCCCGCGCAGCCACCGTCCGCCGCACGGGCCCGGCTGCTCCAGATGCTGTCGGCGCGGTTTCTGATGGAGGGGCGGTTCGACCAGGCTGCGCAGGTCGGGGTCGAGACCATTGCCGCGGCCCGGGCGGTGGGCGAGCTCGAGGCCGAGTTCCGTGCCCACAACATCCTGGCACCGTCTCTCGTCCACCTCGGGCGGGTCGACGAGGGCCTGGCGACATTCGAGACCGCTCGAGGGCTCGCGGGCGACGTTCCGCGGAGGTTGGTCAGCTACTACATCAACGCCTCCGACGCCCTCCATCTGCTGGGGCGGTACGCCGAGGCCGCGCAGATCGCCCGCGAAGGCCTCGACCGGGCGCGCGAGATCGGGCTCGCGCGCAGCCTCGGTGCCATGGTCGCCGGCAACACGGCCGAACCACTGCTGGCGCTCGGCGAGTGGGACGAAGCCGAGCGGTTGATCACCAGGGCGCTCGAGCTCGACCCGCCGGTCCGTCATGTCTGGCACCTGTTGACGCTGCGAGCATGGTTGTCGATGTGGCGCGGTGACCTCGACGACGCCGCGCTCTCCCTCGACGAGGCCCGCTCCCGGATGACGCGGCGCCGGCCCGGGCCGCAGTACGAGCTGTCGCTGGTGCGGGTCGGTGCCGAGCTGTCCCTGGCCAGGGGCGACGCCGACGCCGCCTGGGCCGAGCTCTCACCGGCATTGCTGGAGTCCCGCCAGGGCATCCCCGGCTACGACCTGCCCCTGATGTCCGTCGCCGCCCGGGTGCTGGCGGCGCGCTCGACGAACGGGTCCGACGTGGAGGCGGGCATCCGTCGGGTCCGAGAGATCCTCGACGGCATCGGCGCATGGGGGCCGGCGCCGCTGTGGCGGTCCGTGGCCGAGGCCGAGCTCGGCGGCGGGACAGGGGCCGAACCCGCACCATGGCGTGAGCTGGTCGGCCTCGTCGAGTCGACGGCCGGACCGCGGCATCTCGGCGCTTACGGCAATTACCGCCTCGGTGCCGCGTTGGTTGGCCAAGGTGATCGCGAGGCCGCCACCGGCCCGCTCCGAGAGGCGGCCGCCATCGCCGACCAGCTCGGTGCCCGCCTCGTGCGGCGCTGGGTCGACGACCTCGCCCGGCGTGCCCACATCAGGCTGCTGGACGCGATCGGCGGCCTGCCGGACCGCAGCCACGGCCTGACCTCGCGCGAACGCGAGGTCCTACAGTTGATCGCGGCCGGCAGCAGCAACCGCCAGATCGGCGAGGCGTTGTTCATCAGCACCAAGACGGCCAGCGTGCACGTGTCGAACATCCTGGCCAAGCTCGGCGCCGCCGGTCGGGGGGAGGCCGCCGCGATCGCCTACCGGGAGGGTCTCGTCGACGACGTCGCCTGACGGCCGGGTAAAGGGTCGAGCGGGGCTCTCACGACGTCGCTGGTCAGCGGGGCGATCCCGACATCGCGGCGTAGTAGGCGCTGGACTCCGGCCGGTAGAGCAGCCACAGGATGGCCGCAGCCAGGACGATCGTGACGATGTTCACGATCGTGCCGATGCCCACGTCCTGGGTCAGCCCGATCACGGTGAAGACGATGTTCAGACCGCCGAGAACGGTGGCGACGATCCGCGCCCACGAGCGGCCCTTGCGGTTCATGACGGCCATCCAGACCCACAGGCCGACGGAGATCAAGCCGATGATCACTGCGACCGCCGTGCCGACAGCCACCGCCGCGTCGAGTTCGTCGGCCGACAGTTGGGGTTGGTCGTCGGCGATCTGGTCGCGCAGCTGGCCGCGCTGCGTAAATTCGACGATGAGGAGGATCGCGAACATGGCGGCGCCGACGTACATCAACCTCACGGCGGTGAGCAATGACGACGGCGGCGTCGCCTCGGCGGCGGCTGCGCCCTGGGTCTCGTACTGGAACGGAGGTGGCGGCGGCATCGGCGGGTAGGCGGGCTGCTCGCCGGAAGTCGAACCGGGTGCTGGAGCCTGCGGAGGCTGGCGGCCGGCGGGAGGCTGGGCAAACGGGTCGGTCGCGGGCTGGTCGGGAGTGGAGCCCTCGGGCCGGTCGGCGTTGTCGTCCGGGCCGGGCGGAGGTGTCGTGCTCATGGGATGACTCGTCCTTCCATCGCAAGCGTCGTGCCCTGGACACCGGCGTCACACCCTAGGGGATGATTCACCGTGGCGGAACGGCGCTCGGGACGATCCGCTTGCGCGTTCCCCTACGGTCGGGTCCATGACCGAGATCCACGACCTGACGGCCCTGGAACTGGCTGCATCGATCCGGCGGCGTGAGGTCTCTCCCTCGGACGTACTCGACCACACCATGGAGCGCGCCGCCCGGCTCGGCGAGCGGGTCGGCGCGTTCGTCACCCTGACTCCGGAACTGGGCCGTGAGCAGGCCCGGGCGGCGGAGCGGGCCGTGCTCGCGGCCGGTGACCTGCCGCCACTTCTCGGCGTCCCGTGCCCGATCAAGGACCTGACGATGGTCGCCGGCGTACCGATGGGCTCCGGTAGCGCTGCGCTGGCCGGGACGGTCGCCCCGGTCGACGACGGTGTGACCACCCTGCTCCGCAGGGCCGGAACAATGATGATCGGCAAGACCACGACACCGGAGTTCGGGTTGCCCTGCTACACCGAGCCCGATGTCGCACCACCGGCGCGGACGCCATGGGACCTGGACCGGTCCGCCGGAGGTTCCAGCGGTGGCGCTGCGGCGGCGGTGGCGGCCGGCATCGTGCCGGTGGCCCATGGTTCGGACGGCGGCGGCTCCATCCGTATCCCGGCGAGCGCGTGCGGTCTGATCGGGCTCAAGCCCACGCGGGGACGGGTCAGCGCCGGGCCCCATGGCGTCGACAGAGCCGGGCTCGCCGTCCACGGCGTGCTGACGCGCGATGTCAGGGACACCGCGGCCGCCCTCGACGTGCTCGCCTCAGGCTGGCCGGGCGACCAGTACGTGCTGGCCCCGCCGGCCACATCGTTCCTCGAGGCGTGTGACCGTGATCCGCCGGCACTGCGCGTCGGCGTCCTGACGACTCCGGTGATCGTCGAGGGCGCAACGGTCGACGCGGAGTGCCTGGAGGCGGTGCGGGACACGGCCGCGCTGCTTGCCGACCTCGGGCACCAGGTGGACCAGGCGCCGGTGCCCTTTTCAGCGCAGAGGTGGGCGTCGTTCGAGGCGATCTGGTCGGTCCTCGCCGCGGCCATCCCGGTGCCGCCGGAAACCGAACACCTGCTGGTGCCGTTGACGCGTTGGCTGCGGGACGTCGGGAGCCGGGTCTCAGGCGTCGCGTACGCGCAGTCGATCGCCACCATGCAGACGACGACCCGGGACGCGGCACGGGCCTGGGCCGGCTATGACGTGATCCTCTCCCCGACCCTCGCCCGGCTGCCCGCGCGAGTCGGGGAGTTGCGCGACGACGCCGACCCGGCCGCCGACTTCCTCGCGCAGAGCGCCTACACCCCGTGGACCAGCGTCTGGAACCTGACCGGCCGTCCCGCGATGAGCCTGCCGCTGCACCGGGCCGAACTGGACGGCGCGACCCTGCCCGTGGGTGTCATGGTCGGTGGCCGGCACGGTGATGAGGAGACGCTGCTGGCCTTGGCGGCTCAACTGGAGGCGGCGCGTCCGTGGCGCGCCGCCCGTCCCCCGCTGGTGGACTGACCGACCTGGTCCGACCGAGCGCCGGTGGAACAGGACAGCGGTGACCGGGGTTGGTGCAGAAGATCCAGGAGGCGCCCGTCATGTCCGAGTCCGGCCGCGATCCGAGCTTCGGCTACTTCCTCATCCCGAACGCCGCCGATCCTGTGCTCGAGACCGCCCGAGAGGTGGAGCGGCTCGGCCTCGACTACGTGGGTGTGCAGGACCACCCGTACCAGCGCCGCTTCGTCGACACGTTCTCCCTGATGGCTGCCATCCTCGTCACGACGACGACCCTGCGGGCCTTCCCGGACGTGGCGAACCTCCCACTGCGGCCGCCCGCCGTGTTGGCGAAGACGGCGGCGACCCTCGACGTGCTGTCCGGTGGCCGCTTCGAGCTCGCCCTCGGTGCGGGCGCCTTCTGGGATGCGATCGAGGGTTACGGCGGCAGCCGGCGGACCCCCGGCGAGTCGCTCGACCAGCTCGCCGAGGGCGTCGAGGTGATCCGTCGGATCTGGAGCGGCGAACGGAGCCTGCGGTACGAGGGCGACTACTACCACCTGCGGGGGGTCCATTCGGGGCCGGTGCCGGTCCACGACATCGGGATCTGGGTGGGTGCCTACGGCCCGCGGGCGTTGAATCTGACTGGCCGGCTCGCCGACGGCTGGGTGCCCTCCATCCGTCCCGACGTGCTCGCCCGGTTGGCGGAGTTGAACGCGCGGGTCGACGAGGGTGCGGCCGAGGCCGGACGTGACCCGGACGAGGTTCGCCGGGTCTTCAACGTGAACGGATCGATCACCGACGGCCGGTCCGCGGGATACCTGAACGGCCCGGTCGGACAGTGGGCGGACGAGCTGGGCTCGCTCGTGGTCGACCACCGGGCGCAGACCATCGTGTTCTGGGGCGCGGGTGGCGAGGGTCACGAGCAGTTGCGCCGGTTCGCCGAGGAGGTCGTCCCGGCCACGCGCGCGCGCCTGGCCGGCTGAGAGGTCGCCGCCGGAGGGCTGACCCGAGCCGCCCAGTCAGGGGTGTCCGGTCGTCGCTGCCTCGTGGTCGCACCCCTGGGCGCGCAGCGCGCGGTCGAGATCGGCGAGGCCTTCGACGACGAGCCGACGGGGTGCGGGCGGCGCCTCCGTGTGGTCGAGCCATGCCCGGACCATGTCGGCGGTTGTGCGGTCGGCCAGGATGCGCGGGAACAGCCGCGCGACGATCGCCCTGGCTGTGTCGCTCGTCCGCTCCGACCAGACCCTGGGAACGGCGTCGAGATACCTACCGACGTAGGGCCGGACCAGCTCGTGCTGCTCGGGCTGGGCGAAGCCGTCCACCGCGGCGAACAACAGCGCGTTGGGAAGCTCGTCGGACTCGACCGACTGGGCCCAGGCCTCCTCCTTCGCCTGCTCGGTCGGCCGGGCAGCGCGGGCGTAGACGGCGTGCCGTCGCCCGGTGGCGGTGTGGTCGCGGGCGAGCTCCGATTCGATCGCGTCCGTGCCGACCGCGCCGAGGATCACCAGCCGGTGCACCAGACTCCATCGGAGATCGGTGTCGACGTCGAGACCGGGCAGCAGCGGGCCGCCGTCGGTCGTCTCGAGCAGCGCTCGCAGGTCGTCGACGTGCTCGGGGCTCGCGGCGACCGCAGCCCAGGCACGTGTGAAGGCCAACTGGGCGTCGCTGCCGGGTTCGGCGGTGCCCGCCATCCGGCGCAGCGCGCTGGCCCAACGGGCCAGCAGCATCAGCCGGTCCGGCGGGTCGGCGTACTGGTGGATGGCCATCCTGGCGGCGGCGAGAACGGTCTGGACCACGGAGACGTCGGACTCGCGTTCGACCCCGGCGAGGACCAGTTCGACATAGTCACGCGCCGGCAGTTCGGCGTCGCGGAGCATGTCGGTGGCTGCCGTCCAGCACAGTGCCCGCGCCAGGGACGAGCTGATCCGGCCGATGCCGCGGACCACGGTCTGCCGCGAGCGTTCGTCGAGCCTGACCTTGGTGAACGTGAGGTCGTCGTCGTTGAGCAGCAGGAGATCCGGCTGCTGCTCACCCTCCAGCTCGGGCACGTCGGTGCGCTCGCCACGGACGTCGACCTCGACCCGGCGGCGGCGGACGATGCCGTCAGGGGCGTGGTCGTAGAGTCCGACCGCAATCCGGTGCTCCCGAAGTGTGGGATGGTCGTCAGCGGCGCTCTGCAGGATCGTCACCGACGCGTACGCTCCGTCTCCATCGAGTTCGACGACCGGCCGGAGCGTGTTGACCCCAGCGGTCTGCAGCCACTGCTCGCCCCAGGCCGACAGGTCACGGCCGCTGGTCTTCTCCAGGTGGGCGAACAGGTCGGAGAGCTCGGTGTTGCCCCACGCGTGCTCGGCGAAGTAGGCACGGACACCCGCCAGGAACGCGTCGCGCCCGACCCAGGCCACGAGCTGCTTGAGGACGCTGGCTCCCTTGGCGTAGGTGATGCCGTCGAAGTTGACCTGGACGTCGTCAAGATCGCGGATGTCCGCCGAGATCGGGTGGGTGGAGGGAAGCTGGTCCTGGCGCAGTGCCCACAGCTTCTCGGACACGGCGAAGGTCGTCCATGCCTCGGTCCAGCGGGTCGCCTCGGACTGGGAGAGCACGCCGGCCCAGGTGGCGAACGATTCGTTGAGCCACAGGTCGTCCCACCAGCGCATGGTGACCAGGTCTCCGAACCACATGTGCGCCATCTCGTGCAGGATCGTCTCCGCCCGGCGCTCGTGGGCGGCGTCGGTGACCCGGCTACGGAAGATGTAGTCCTCGTGGTGGGTGACGCACCCCACGTTCTCCATGGCGCCGGAGTTGAACTCTGGGACGAACAGCTGGTCGAACTTCGCGAACGGATAGGCGAGCCCGAAGACGTCCTCGAAGAAACCGAAGCCGCGACGGGTGACGTCGAACAGTTCCTCGGCGTCGAGATGCTCGGCCAGCGAGGCGCGGCAGAACAGGCCCAGGGGGACCGTGGCCTCCTTCCCCGCGTACTCGTCGCGCACGACGTGGTAGGGACCGGCGACCAGTGCGGTGACGTAGGTGGAGATGCGCGGTGTCGCGTCGAAGTGCCAACGCTTGACGTCCGGCCGGTCGTCCACATCGGCGGGCTCGGGGGTCGGCGAGTTCGAGACCACCTGCCAGTGCGCCGGCGCGGTGACGGTGAACGCGAACGTCGCCTTGAGATCGGGTTGCTCGAAGCAGGCGAAGACGCGCCGAGCGTCGGCGACCTCGAACTGGCTGTAGAGGTAGACCTCGCCGTCGACCGGGTCGACGAACCGGTGCAGCCCTTCGCCGGTGTTCATGTAGGCCGCTTCCGCTACGACACGCACCTCGTTCTGGGCGCGCAGGCCTTCGAGTCGGATCCGGTTGCCGTCGAACAGGGCCGAGGCGTCAAGTTTCTTACCGTTGAGCCCGACCTTCTCGACGGCGGGTGCGATCAGGTCGAGCCAGGTGCTCGCACCCTTCTCGGCGCGGAACCGCACCGTGGTCGTGGACGCGAACGTCGTTTCACCGGTGGTGAGGTCGAGTTCGATCTCGTAGGAGTCGACCGCGACGAGGGCAGCGCGTTCGCGTGCCTCGTCGCGGGTCAGGTTGGCGCCAGGCATGCGCCCGATCCTGGCAGATCGTCGAGGGGGTGCGAAGTCCGACGTCGTGCGCGGTGGCTGGCAGGATGGCGCCATGCGGGTCCATCTGGGGTCTGATCACGCCGGCTTCGAGGTCAAGAACGCCGTGGCCGAGGCGCTGCGTGGCGACGGCCACGAGGTCGTCGACCACGGCGCCTTCGCCTACGACGGGGCCGACGACTACCCCGTGTACTGCCTTCGCGCCGCTGAGGCTGTGGCGCGCGACCAGACCAGCCTGGGTGTCGTGCTCGGTGGCTCGGGCAACGGCGAACAGATCGCCGCCAACAAGGTGCGAGGCGTGCGGGCAGCGCTGGCCTGGAGCCCCGACACCGCTCGGTTGTCCCGCGAGCACAACGACGCGCGGGTCCTGGCCGTCGGCGCTCGCGAGCATCCGGTCGACGAGGTCGTCGAGTTCGTGCGGGTGTTCCTGGCGACGGCGTTCTCGGGCGACGAGCGGCATGCGCGCCGGATCAGGATGCTCACCCGCTACGAACAGACCGGGGAGCTTCCTCTACTCTCGGGCGATCCTTCCTCATGACCTCGGCGACGATCTCGTCGTCGGGTCGGGAGACGTCGCGTGCCCGCATGGCACCGGAGACACCGACCTGTGACCGTCGGTCGACGTGGTCCATGCGGCGATCGGGCACCTTCCCACGACCGGCCATGCACCGACAGTACGTGATGTCTATGGTGCAGAGTGCCGCGACCGCTACTGTCGCGCCGTGACTGCGAGCTCCAACCGGATCGTCAGACGGCGACTCGCGCGTCGTGGCGTGGCCGCCCGGCTGGGCCGTTGGCTGGATCGCGGGCCGGTAGTGCTGTGCTCTCTCCTGCTGATGATCGTCGTGGTCTACGCGGTCCGGATCATGATTCCCGGGACCATCCCGTTCAGCCTGTACGTCCTTCCCGTCCTGCTCGGCGGTTTCGCCCTGTCGGTTCCGTCGCTGCTGGTGGTCGTGGTCGTGACCGGGGTCGCGCTGGTGGGGGAGGGTGTGGCCCACGGTGTCAACGAGCTCTACCTCGGCGTGGTGTTCGTCGTCGCGATCACGGCTGTGGTCGCCTTCGGGTCGGCCCGGTCACGTGCCCGCCTCGGCGTCCAGGGGACCGTCGGCGAGTCGATGTTGGTCGACCTGCGCGATCGGCTGCGCGCGCAGGGCGAGATGCCCGAGCTGCCGCGCGGCTGGCAGGCCGAGGTGGTCCATCGCTCAGCGGGGCGGTCGACCTTCTCCGGCGACTTTCTCGTCGCCTCCCGGTCGCCCGACGGCCTCGTCCTCGAGGTCGCTCTCGTCGATGTCTCGGGCAAGGGCCTCCATGCGGGCACCAGGGCGCTGCTGCTGTCGGGAGCGTTCGGTGGCCTGATCGGATCGCTTCCGCCGGCGGAGTTCCTGCCTGCGGCGAACGCCTACCTGCTGCGACAGGAGTGGGCCGAGGGCTTCGCGACGGCGGTCTACCTCATCGTCGACCTCGGCACCGGCAGGTACCAGGTCAGGTCCGCGGGCCACCCGCCCGCGGTGCACTTCCACGCGGGTTCGGGTCAGTGGCGGATACTGGAGGCCACCGGTGGGCTGCTCGGCGTGTTCGAGAAGGACGACTACGTGCCTGCTGAGGGTGCCCTCCGCCCAGGCGACGCGCTGCTGCTGTTCACCGACGGCATGGTCGAATCACGCCGACGCGACCTGACCGATGGCATCGACAAGCTCCAGGGCGAGGCCGAGAGGCTGGTGGCGAGAGGCTTCCGGAACGGCGCCCGGCGCCTGATCGACGCTGTCGCGTCCTCCGATGCCGACGACCGGGCATTGATTCTCCTCTGGCGCACCTGACGCGCACCCGTTGCCTCGTTCCGGCCGGCGTTGGACCGCATTCGGTGCGGTCGGACTTGTCGGGCTCAGAACGGTGGCGTGTCCAGCTCGGGTGGCGGCTGGCCTGGTTCCGGTTCCGGGCCCACGATGACGGGTCCGACCGGTTCGGGCTCGACCTGATAGGTGTGGCCGGCGGGTGACCTGTCCGTGCACTCCGCCGATGACCTCACCCGCATCGCCCGAAGCCTCAACAACCGGCGCCGCAAAACGCTCGACTACATGACACCATCAGAAAAGCTCGCCGAGCTCCTTGCGCACACCGCTTGAATCCGCCTGGTCAAGATTCGCCTGCCGTTGACAGCTTCGGCGGCACAGGCCGCTGGCGGCTGTGATCACGTCCCACCCAGTCCACGAGTGCCGCGACCTCGCTCACGATCACCTCGGCAGCCAGTCCTTCAGGCGGTGTCTTGCGGCAGGTCGACAGGAGTGCGGTCGAGGACGTATCGCCATATATCTGCGAAGCGCCGACGCACGAACGCTCGCTCCCGACCGAGCGCCCGGCGCGCGCCCGCTGTCGACAACGCGCGCTCGGCGAACGCGTGAGAGATGCGGCGATGCCCGGCACTACCCGGTTCGGCTCGCCCGCAGAGCTGAAACTCGCACCGGCATCGGCCGTCCGTGAGATTTCGCGTGTGCCGGGCAGAGGTGAAGCAGCGCGGCAGCTTCGACGAGGTCAACGCTTCGACCCGCGCGACGAGGTGCGACTCCCACTCGCGCCGGGCCTCCTCGACGGCCTCCCCGGCGCGCAGGCCGTCCAACGCCTTCGCCGCCATCGACTCGCAGAGGTCGATGAGCAGTGTGGTGAGCCCGAGCAGGCGGTGCGCCTGGCCGGAGAGCGCCAGACCCCCGTCGTGTAATGCCTCCACGTCGTCCAGCCAGATCTCGCGCTCCAGTCGCGATCGGTGGGCGAGCGCCATGGCCTCGCGCACGAACGCGTGTTCCCGCCCGGAACCCAGGGACCGGGAGCTCCCGCCGGAAACTCCCGCTGCCCACCCGCATAGCGCCGTGGCCTGGTGTAACGCTTGGCGGCTGACCCACGAGCGCGAGCGAGCCAGCAGCAGTGTCGCCTCCTCCCGCCATGGCGGCGTCCGGCCAGGGCTGGATCCGGGGGGCACGTCGAGACTGCTGGCCATCTTGAAACCCTCTGCCAGCGAGATCTCCAACCCCGGGTCCAGCGGGCCCGGCCCGGCGCCGTCATGAGATCCCGTCACCACGGCTACCGCGTCGGCGAGCAGTCGTCGCCCGTCCTCGCCAGCCTTCCCGTCCAGGTGGAGGACGAGGGTCGGCAGGGTCCAGCCAAGTGAGGCGAGCGGGATGCCGACCCGGCCCCAGGTCGGCGTCAGCCGCGACAGTGGTGACAGGTCTGCTCCGGCTGCGTCCTTCACGGTTCTAACCCAGACCGGGCCGAGCACGCCCCAGGCCACGGGGCCCATCCGGCCGAGTCGCACCGCGATGGCGCGGCGGACGCGGAACGAGTTGGTCTCGAAATACGGCGGCGTCACCTGCGTCCAGAGAAACGACGCGAACGCCGGGTGCGGCTCGATCGTGGCCAGGAACAGCAGCCGCGAGGCGTCGGTCGCCACCTGCCAGGCGCTGCTCAGGATGGCGAGCTCCCGCTCGCGGACGTTCAGCTCGCGCCCCGACGTCTGCAACGCGGCCACCACGGAGATGATCATGTCGAGCGAGATGTCCTGGACGTCACCGTCCTTGAGGTAGTCCAACACGTCGAGCACCGGCTGGTCCTGCAGGGACCGATCCCTTCGCGGCAGCACCAGCGCTTCGACGAGCGCCTCCAGCGTCGCAGCCGGGGCGCCGGGCGAGAGTAGGTTGGCCCACCATCTGGGTTCCAGCCCCATGCCGAGCGCCCCCGCGAACACCAGCCACTCCCGGTGGGTGAAGCCGAGGTGCGGGTCGGCCACGTTTCCGCCGCCGGCGATCACACCTTTGCGGGAGAGTGCTGCCACGCCCGCGGCGAACCGCAGCGCTTCGTCGGGGTCCATGGTGATTGTCACGTCCGACCAGGTGATCGTGAACTCCTCGCGGTGATGCGCCTGCCGTCCGAGCAGCCGTAGGGCGTCCGCGGCCGGCGTACAACACTCCGCCGCCTCGGACAGCGGCACGTTGAGGGCGTGCTCGCAGAGCCAGGCCATCTTGTCGGGCAGGCTCGGGTTGCTGACCAGCACATCCCGCGCCGCGTCGGCGGGGTCCGCGCCGTTGCGAACGCGGCGTACGACGACGTCCGCCGCGACGGTAAGCGCCCAAGGGTCGCCTGCCGGCGCGGGGCCGAGCGCGGCACGGACCGCTCCGCGGACCTGCTCCGTGACGCCGAGACCTTGCTGCCTTAGCCGCGACGTCACCAGCGCGGCGAGGTCGTCTGCCTGTGCCTGACCGCCGGTCCGCACAGTCGCGACCCCGCTGAGCGTCGGCGCAAGGTCACCGGTGAGTACCGCAACAAATGGCACGCGCTCGGCAAGGCACGAACGGAGCAGCGCCGTGATGGCAGCGCGGCGAGAGGCTCGTGGCTTGGCCTCGCCCAGCGCGTCGAGCCCGGTGACGAGGATGACCACCCGGCCGCGGCGTGACTCGCGTTCGAGCAGCCGGTTGGCGCGGGTTTGGTCCCCGGTCGCGGCGGCAACCCGCTCGACGAAGTTGCTCCGGGCCAAGGCGGGGACATTCGCGTCGGGTCCGGCCCCGCCGGCGTCGACGACGATGGGCGTGAGCCGGCGCCGGACCAGTCGGGGTGCGAGCAAGGTGACGATGTCGGGAGGCACGCTGTCCGGCGGGCTGACGACCAGCATCGAGCGTGGGGGGCGTTGCGCCAGGAGCGGCTCGACGGCCTCGGCGAGCAGGCCCGACCGGCCGTCCGAAGCCGCCGATCGGCCATGGCCGCCCGACATCGCGGCGAACGGCTCGAGGTAGCGTCGTTTCGCCTGCGCGTAACGCAGCCGGAAGTACAGTCCCGCCGCGCTGCCAAGCACGATGACCGAGAGTGCGCCGGTCGCCTGGTCCTGCAGCAGCGGAAGGATGTCGCGGGTCTCGCCGCGCGCTCCTGGGGCCCTGATCCCCAGCCACACGAGCAGGATGAGCAGAGCAAGGGAGACCACGGCGACCGTCGGCAACGCGGCCCAGCGCGCCATCTCCGCGGCCATGCGGGCCGCCCGGCGAGAGCGGCTGGATCGGGCTGACGCAGGACTCATCGGATCAGCGTTTGCCCGTTGTCGAGCACGATGGTCGACCCGGTCAGTCCGGGCCAGTCGAGCGCAACGCTGACCAGTGCCCACGCGACTTCCTGCGGAGCGAGCACCCGCCCCAACGGCGTGCGCGCCGCCACAGCGGCCAGGTCCAGCTCTCGGCCGCGCTCGGCGGCCAGCCGGTGCAGGTTCGCGGTGTCGACCGTGCCGAGGGCCACGCAGTTGATGCGGATCCCATCGGCGCCAAGCGGTGCTGCCAGTGCCCTGGTGAGCCCCGTCAGCCCGGCCTTCGCGGCGGAGTACCCAGGCGCGCCGTACCCCCCGTACGCATTGATCGAACCCACCAAGCTGATCGAACGGTCCCCGCCAGAGCGGCGCAGCAGTGGCACGGCGTGACGCACCGTGATGAAGGCGATGTGCAGGTTGTTCGCGACTGCCCGGCTAAACACCTCCAAAGGCTCGGTGGGCTGGTCGGGCGAGGTCAGCTCCTCGGTGTCACCCCCGCCGGCAACCGCGACGACGTGTCGCAGCGGGCCCACGACCGGGATGCGGTCGAAGGCGGTCTCGACGTCAGCGTCAGCAGTGAGGTCCACGGTGACCTGCGTGGCACCGCGACCCGCGACGTCGGCCGGGAGCGGGGTACGGTCGGCAGTGACCACCTCGCAGCCCCGGTCGCGCAGGCACGCGACCGTCGCGGCGCCGATGGACCCGCTTGCGCCGGTCACGAGCACGACCGGTGGCCGCTCCTCGCCGGGCGTGGTCATGCCGTCCTCCGACCAGCTCGTGGATCGTCGGCTGGCACTCTCATCGCAACCCTCCGGGTCCGGCCGGCTCGTCGTCAACCGCATGGCTGACCCATATCGAAGCCGCGCCGGAGTGCGTCGTCCACCCGGTGACAACCGACGGTAACGCAACGTCCTCACGACCTCGGTGAGCGGCGCCTCGGTACGTTCTATACCAAGTCGGAGACGATTCGGGAGGAGCTGGTTTGGTCCCGCGTAGTGGCAGCACAGATGGCCCCAGATCTCTTGCCGGACCAGGTCGGGGGACTTCGAGCGCAGCACCGTGCGGGTCCGCGTTGGTGGGTCTTGAGCTCGTCGAAGGCCAGTTCGATCTCCCCACCGTTGGGCATAGGCCGCGGCGAGGGCGACCGCGGTGACCTCGGCCGGGTCGAGCAGGGTGGTGAACAGCCGGTAGGTGGTGGGGTTCTGTGGCCTTGCGCTGGAAACTACAGGCGCCGTGCGTCGGTGCCAAGAGGCAGCTGAGCAGCGCGATTGCATCGCTGAACACACCCGGACAGCCCCGATGTGTGATGGTTGTCGAGACGTCGACTTGGCGAAGTCTGGTCAGGACGGCGACGCTGGTCACGTGCGTTGTGGCTCGTCGCAAATCCGAGGACGCTACGACGAGCATGGGGAGGGGTGACATGGAGGCGCTGGACACGTCGGTGAGCCCACCGGCACGTGTGGCCGAGATGGACGAGGGCATCTCGATCGACGAGCTCCGACTTGCGGCCCGCAACCACGGCATGCCGCTCGAGGCGTTGCGTTACGACGTGACGCCGGTCGGGCTGCACTACGTCCTGACGCACTACGACATTCCGTACGTCGACGTCGAGACCTGGCACCTCGAAATCGGTGGCGAAGTCGAGCGCCCGTTGACGCTCGGGCACGACGACGTCCGGTCACGCGAGAGAGTGACGAGGCGGGTCACGCTCGAGTGTGCCGGCAACGGTCGTGCCACGCTCACGCCGCGTCCGGTGAGCCAACCCTGGGTGGACGAGGCCGTCGGCACCGCCGAGTGGACCGGCACGCCGCTTGCCCCTCTCCTGCGCGAGGCCGGTCTCCATCCGAGCGCCGTCGACGTCGCCTTCACCGGAGCCGACCACGGCGTGGAGCGCGGTGTCGAGCAGACCTACCAGCGCGGCCTGCCCCTGGGCGAGGCGCTGCGCGACGACGTGCTCCTCGTCTACGGCATGAACGGTCAGCCGTTGCCGCCCCAGCACGGTGCACCGCTGCGACTGCTGGTGCCGGGTTGGTACGGGATGGCGCAGGTGAAGTGGCTCGCCGACGTCCGGGTTCTCGATGCGCCGTTCGACGGCTACCAGAACAGCACCGCTTACCGGCTCAAGCAGGACCCCGATGAGCCGGGCGAGCCGGTGACGCGGATCCGACCCAAGGCGTTGCTCCAGCCGCCGGGCTTCCCGGACTTCCAGACCCGCACGCGCATCGTCGAGCGCGGCTCTCACCTGCTGACCGGTCGTGCCTGGTCGGGGTGGGGCCAGGTCACCCGCGTCGACGTCAGCGTCGACGGCGGCCTGACCTGGCACGAGGCTCGACTCGGCCCTCGCCCCGACCAGTTCGAATGGCGTTCGTGGCAGTGGAGCTGGGATGCCCATATGCAGGGGCAGGTCGACCTGTGCGTTCGCGCGAGCGACGCCGAGGGCAACGTCCAGCCGGTCGAACAGATGTGGAACAGGCAGGGCATGGCCAACAACCATGTGCAGCGGGTGACCGTGGTGGTCCGATAGGCGAGATTGCGCTCGATCGGGCCCCCTGCACCGTCGCCGACACCATCGAACAGCACCAGGTCGCCGACCGACGCGGGGCTGGGGCAGGCTCGCCGCTGTGAGGGCCGGTCCGGGCGAGGTGTTCACGGTGGCGTTGCGCCTCGGCATGACGTCGTTCGGGGGACCCATTGCCCACCTGGGCTACTTCCGCGCCGAGTACGTCGAACGCAGGCGCTGGCTGAGCGACGCCGCGTTCGCGGAACTTGTCGCCATCGGCCAGTTCCTGCCCGGACCCGCGTCCTCGCAGGTCGGCATGGCGGTCGGTTACACGCGCGCCGGGCTGGGTGGGGCCATTGCAGGATGGGCCGGATTCACGTTGCCCTCGGCCGTGGCCATGTCCGCATTCGGCGCGCTGGCGGCAACCGGCAGCGTGGGGGACGACGTGTGGCTTCGCGCCCTGAAGCTTGTCGCCGTCGCGGTCGTCCTCGACGCCGTCATCGGCATGGCCCGGCGACTGGCGAGGACCCCTGCGACAGCGGTGATGGCCATCCTCACCGGCGTGGTGTTGCTGCTTCTCCCCACGTCCGGCCCGATGCAGGTCGGCTGCCTCGCTGTTGCCGGGCTGCTCGGTTTGCTCCTGTTCCGCTCGGAGCCGCTCTCGGACAGCGAGCCCCTGCCGTTGCACGTGGGAAGGCGGACCGGAGCGGTGGCGCTGGCGGCCTTCGCCGCACTGCTGCTGCTTCTCCCTCCGCTGTCGGGGTTCGGGACGCTCCTCGAGCTCGCCGACGCCATGTACCGGGCTGGGGCTCTGGTCTTCGGTGGTGGGCACGTGGTTCTCCCGCTGATGCAGGCCGAGACCGTGCCCGACCTGGTCAGCGAGGACGCCTTCCTCGCGGGCTACGGCGCGGCTCAGGCCCTTCCCGGCCCGCTGTTCACCTTCGCCACCTATCTCGGCCAGGTCGCCGCCGGTTTCCCCGGAGCGCTCGTCTCCACCATCTCGGTGTTCCTGCCCGGGTTCCTGATCCTGCTCGGTATCCTTCCGTTCTGGCTGCAGGTGCGCTCCGACCCGCGGGTCCAGGCGGGACTGGTCGGGGTGAATGCGGCCGTCGTCGGCCTGTTGGGCGCCGCGCTCATCGATCCGATTGCGACCAGCGCGGTCACATCAGGCGTGGACGTCGTGTTCGCTGCCGCGCTGTTCGTCGCCCTCCACCTTGTCAAGGCACCGCCCTGGCTGATCGTGCTCGCCGCGGTTCTGGCCAGCCCGCTGCTCGGCCTCTGACACGACCGAGCATCGGCGCCGCGATGGTCCGCGTCAGGTGCGCGTGTCGGCGCGGAACCGATGTGATCGTCACCTGCCCACCGTCGCCGGGCACCGGTCTCGACGACGTCCCCCGCGAGTGTGAACGTACCCGTGAGCCAGGGGAGGCAGGCCGACCGCATCGCCTCCGGGGCGACGCGGCGCCGGCGTCCTGGCCTACCGGCTCAGGCGCGGGCGTCGGTCAGTCGATGTTGTTCGACGAGGTGCCGTGCCATGGTTTTGGCGCGTGGGGCGGCGTCGGTGTCGCCCTCGATCGCGGCGATGATGGAGCCCTTCATGAGGATGTGCCAGGAGAGGGCGAACTCGTGTGGTTCGCGGAGGCCGGCCTCCTCGGCCATGCCAGCCACGAGCGCGTTGATGTTCTCCAGGTGCTGGATACTCGCCTGTCCGAGCGGATGCAACCGACCCATCTCCAGGAGCACGCTGATGAACGCGGGGCCGTCGAAGTCCTCGCGACGAAACCACTCGCCGAACACGTCGAAGATCGCAAGCAGTTGCTCCTCCGGGGTCTGGCCGCGGGCCCTGGCCTCGGTCTCGACCATCTCGAAGGTCCAACGTTCCTCGCGCAGGTCGAGGAACGCGAGCACGAGGTGATTCTTGGTCGGGAAGTGGTTGTAGAGGGTGGCCTTCGCCACCCCCGAGCGAGCGATGATCTCGTCCACGCCGACGTCGCGTACGCCACGCTGAGAGAACAGGTCGTACGACGTTTCCAGAATCCGTTGCCGAGCGGTCAGGCCCTCCCGGGTAGTCATGCATCCGGAGTATACGATGTGATAGACAGACTGGTCGTTCCAAATATTGAACAGACAGGTCCGTCTGTGTTAGAAACGAGCCCATCCGGGACCGACTGAATGCGAAGGGGGGAACCGCCATGCACAACGGCCGTCCGGAACTGCCTGCTCTTCCCGTCCCTGAGGTCGTCAGGCTCGGCACCTGCGAGCTGCGCATACACCAGCTTGCCGGCTGCATCGTCGTCCGCCCGGCCGGCGAGATCGATCTGTCCAACACGGACGCGCTGAGGGGCCACCTGTCCAGTCTCGTCGAACGTGGGCACGTCGTCCTCGACTTGTCCGGCGTGAGCTTCCTCGACTCGACCGCTCTCGGCGTACTGATCACCGTTCGCAGACGTGCTGCCGATCGCGGCACGAGCATCCATCTGGCAGGTGCGTACGGAACTGCCCTGAGAGTGCTCCAGATCACCGGCCTGGACGCTCACCTGAATCATCACGGCCACGTTTCGGACGCCATCGAGGCCGCCCTGGGCGCTGGTGCAGGCGCCGTCGGGAGCAATGGTCACCCGCGGCTGAGCGGCCCGGCAACCTGGCACGGGAGGCATCGTTCGCGGGACGCGTGGCGCTCGAGGATCCCGGGCAATGACGACCTCGGCACGACTCGACCGATCGAGGACGCAGCGGGATGACGGACGACGAAGTGATCAGCGTCGAGGACGCCGCGTCCGCGAGTCGCAGCTGCGGCCGGATCCGGCGTCCCGCCTACGCCTGCCGGACTCCGCTCCGCCAGGCGACCCGGAGGGGTATGCGTGTGCCGGTGCGAAGCAGTGCGCCGGAGTAGATCCGACCGGCCACCAGAACGAGGAGCCATATCGTCAGGGCCGTCAGCAGGGCGGCCGTGAAGACCTGCCAGGCCGGGACGGTGGTGAGCGTGAGACGCATCGGCATGACGAATGGCGCGCTCGGCGGCACGAAGGACAGAACCGTCGTCATGGTCGACTCGGGCGAATCGAGTGCGGAGAGGGCGGCGAAATAGCAGGCGAACATCACCACGCTGATCGGGGCGGCGACGCCGCTGGCGTCTTCTACGCGTGAGGCGAGCGCGCCGACGCCGGCGTACACGACGCTGTAGAAGCCGTATCCGAGCGCGAACCACACCACGAGCCAGACCCAGATGGACGTGGCCACGTGAGGGGCGTCGGCGGCGTCCACCGCGGTCAGGGATACCGCCGCGGTGGCGATGATGAGGGCGAACTGCGCGAGCCCGAGCCCGCCGATCCCGATCACCTTGCCGGCCAGGAGTTCACGCGGGCGCATCCGGGCGAGCAGCACCTCGGCGACCCGGGTCTGCTTCTCCTGGATGACGCCGGTCAGCACGGCATTCCCGTAGATGCTCACGGCCAAGAGAATCAACACCACGGCGATCATGCCGACGTCCTGCGCGTTCTCGCCCACACCGTCGGCGTTGCCGAGCTGTCGACTCGACAATGCGACCGGCGCGAGCAGGCTTCCGACGTCCTGCATCGACAGGCCCAGCTGCGCCGCTCGGTTGCGGATGTGCACGGCCTGCACGGCGTCGCCGACCAGTGTCGCGAGGCCGGCGTCGGGCTGCCGCCGCCACTCGAGCGTCGTGCCGTCGACGAGCAGGACGTCGATCTTGCCATCGCGCACCGCGTGCTCGCCGGCGACAACCGTGTCGTACGACGTCGTTCGTACCCGCATGTCGGCAGCTTTCGCCTGTGCGGCGAGCGCCTCGTCCGTGCCGGCCGCCACCGCGCCGGTTAGCCCGATCCGATAGGTCGTCGTGTCGTCGGACAGCAACGACGGGAACAGGATGATCGCCGCCATCGCCACGATGGCGATGAGCGTCGAGAACCTGAACGCGGGGCTCTTGCCCCGCTCGACCAGCTCCCGGGAGGCGACGATCAGGGTCCGGCGCAGCCCGTCGTGTGCGGGCATCTCACACCTCCACGTCAGCGGACTCCCGCGCCTCGGCCACCGCAGTCCGGAACAGCTCGGACAGCGTGGGTGGCTCATAACTCATCCGCACGACGTCGCGGCCCACTGCCTGTAGCAATGTCCTGGGTTCGGCGCCGCGCGGTACTCGGAGCCGGACGTGCCCGTCGTCGCGTGCCACGACGGTCACCCCTTCGAGGTCGAGCAGGGGACGGAGGTCACCCTTGGTGGTGACGTCGACGTAACGGTCCAGGGCGGCGTCCCGGATCTCGTCGAGCCGACCTTCCAGCACCACGTGCCCGGAGTCGATGACGACGACGTCCTCGCACAGGTGCTGCACGACGTCCAGCTGATGGCTGGAGAACAGCACCGCGGCGCCCGACTGCGCCACCTGGGCCAACAGGGTGGACATCGAATCCATGGCGAACGGGTCGAGACCGGAGAACGGCTCGTCGAGCACGACGAGCTCCGGCTCGTGCAGCAGGGCGGCGGCGAGCTGGACCCGTTGCTGGTTGCCGTGGGACAGATCGTCGAGTCGGGCGGCTGAGCGGTCGGTCAGCCCCAGTGCGTCGAGCCACCGGTCAGCCGCACGCGCCGCGCCGGGGGAGGTCAGGCCGCACAGTCGACCGAAGAACACCAACTGGTCGCGTACCCGCATCCGCGGGTAGAGGCCACGTTCCTCCGGCATGTAACCGAACCGACGCCGGGTACTCGAGTCGATCACCTGGCCGTTCCACCAGGTGTCGCCGCTGTCGGGCGACACCAGCCCGAAGATGACCCGCATGGCCGTCGTCTTGCCGGCACCGTTCGGGCCCACAAACCCGGTCAGCCGGCCCGCCGCCGCCCGAAGGGTGCACTCGTCCAGTGCCCGTACGCTGTCGTACCGCTTCGACACCCGGTGAAGCTCGAGCACGCCTCATCGCCTCCCGACGTCGAGCAGGGACGCGCGATGCCCTAGGACCAGAGTCCGCTGACATTCACGCCATCCCTCAGGGTCGGAAGCCGCCTCGCCGCGGGTCTTTCGGCCCGATCTCTCGGCTCGGGCCCGCCGAGTGCGGTCACGTCGCGATGTCGTGGCAAGGTCTCTGGAGGGCGCTCTTGCATGTGCATGGATCGCGGCCGCTGTCCTCCGCGAGTAGCCGCACGGCAAGCCCGAGGCACGCGGGGGCCGGGCCCCCCAAACGCGGCTCAGCAACGACGAAGCCCAGGCAGAGGACACGGCCTCGGACCAGGGCGCTGTGCCGTGAGCGGGTGACGGGAATCGAACCCGCATGGCCAGTTTGGAAGATGTGCGCTCACCCTCAGCGTGGCTCAGGCGGACCGGGTGGAACCCACGATGTGACCGTTATTGACCGCTCATCACCGAGACGTAGCCGTCACGTTGGCAGGTATGTGGCACGGTGCGCCGCGTCAGCGGCGCCTTGATCTCGTAGAGGTCAACACAGCAACGCAGAGCTCACCGGGTGTGTCCTGTGCCACCTGATGCGCGACACTTCCTTGCCAGGTGATGCGCGACAGTGGTCGGCCTGGGCTGGACGGATACTCCCCCCGACTCCGCCGGGCTGCGCCAGGACCAGGCTGGCCGACGAGGGAACCCGGCGCTATGTGGCCGCGATCTGAACGAGGTTTCCGCAGGTGTCGTCGAACACGGCCGTCATGACGGGGCCCATTCGTGTTGGGCGTTGGGTGAACGTCACACCGAGGCCGTGGAGTCGCTCGTACTCGGCCTCGACATCCTTGACGGCAAATGAGGTGAAGGGGATGCCGTCGTTGACGAGCGCCTCCTTGAACGGGCCGACGGCGGGGTGCCCGCTGGGCTCGAGCAACAGCTCAACACCATCGGGATCCTCGGGCGAGACGACGGTCAGCCACCTCGCCTCACCGGCAGGCACGTCGTTCTTCTTCACGAAACCGAGCACGTCGGTGTAGAAGGCGAGTGCCTTGTCCTGGTCGTCGACCAGGACACTGGTGATGGTGATCCTCATTTGTCTGGCTCCTTCGCCGGCTGTGGCCATCGCTCACCGATCTCGCGCAGGGGCGAGGTGTCGATGTGATGGAACTTGTATCGACCCGAGCGCTCGGTCCGGACCAGTCCGGCCGATTCGAGCACGTCGAGGTGCTGGGAGATGGCCTGTCTCGTAGCGCTCACACCGTGCCGAGAGATGAGCCGACCGCAGATCTCGAACAGAGTCTGGCCGTCGCGATCGGTCAGCTCGTCCAGGATCGCCCGCCGGGTTCGGTCGGACAGCGCCTTGAACAGGTCACCCACCCCAGCACCATAGGCAAGTCGCTACTTGCCTGTCAAGGAACCCGGGTGCGCCTCACTCATGGCTAGTTGACGTAATCAGACTGGCGCGAAACCGTCGCGGATCACCTGGCGCACGACAAGAGCTCACCGGGTGCGACAGTCAGACCCGTACGCAGATCATGACGCGGAGCTGAGCAGGTGCTCTGGACGTTCTTGCGGCCGAAGTCAGGGGAGCGGTCGCGCTCATGACCGTGACGACGGCCCGCCGGTCCTCGACACTCCAACGGGCACGTAGCGGGCACGCGAGCCCGTTCCGGTGCAGGAGTGGGGGAGGGGAGAGCGAGGCGATCACGTCTCTGGCCTGGGCCTTGTGGTGTGGAGCGGGTGACGGGAATCGAACCCGCATGGCCAGCTTGGAAGGCTGGGGCTCTGCCATTGAGCTACACCCGCGAAACATGGACGACCGGTGGTCGAGCGCCCGGTTTCGTGAGGAATCGTAGCCGCTCGCCGTGACCCCGCCGGTCGCGGCGGCCGGCATGCGGACGGAGTGGCGGTACGGGCGTACCCTGGACCGGTACGAACCTCCGCGCGTCCCGGAACCGGGAGCGGGGATGTTGCGGGGTATGGCGCAGCTTGGTAGCGCGTCCGCTTTGGGAGCGGAAGGCCCCCGGTTCAAGTCCGGGTACCCCGACCACACGAGGCCTCCCGGCGCGGCCGTCGGACCGGCACGGCCCAGTACGATGGTGGCCAGTTGCGACATCTGCCGGCGCCCGCGCCGCCAGCCCGTCGTGCGCCGCAGCAGCGGTCGCCGATCACACGTCCAGGAGAACTCCCCAGTGAAGAGCGTCGTCGAGACCCTCAACCCGACGCGGGTCCGGCTCGCGGTCGAGGTCCCCTTCGCAGAGCTCGAGCCCAGCATCACCTCCGCGTACAAGAGGATCGCGGCCCAGGTCACCGTTCCCGGGTTCCGCAAGGGCAAGGTGCCGCCGTTGGTCATCGATCAGCGGGTCGGGCGCCAGGTGGTGCTCGACGAGGCGGTCAACGAGGCGTTGCCCAGGCTCTACGGCCGGGCCGTCGAGGAGAACGAGCTGAATCCGCTGGGCCGGCCCGAGGTCGACGTCACCGATTTCGCCGACGGCCAGGACCTCACGTTCACCGTCGAGGTCGACGTCCGGCCCCCGGTCACGCTGCCCCCGTGGGAGGGCCTGCGCGTGGAGGTCGACGACGTCGAGGTCACCGACGACGACGTCGAGTCCGAGATGACCGCGCTGCGATCGCGGTTCGGCACGCTGGTCGGCGTCGACCGGGCTGCGGGCGGCGGCGATTTCGTGATGGTCGACCTCGACGCGACCAAGGACGGCGAGCCGGTCGAGGGTGGTCAGGCGACCGGCGTGTCCTACCAGATCGGCAGCGGTCAGCTCGTGGACGGTATCGACGACGCCGTCACCGGACTGTCCGCGGGTGAGTCCGCGACCTTCCGGACGACCCTGCTCGGCACCAACGCAGGCGACGAGGTCGACTGCATGGTCACGGTCACCGCGGTGAAGGAGCAAGAGCTTCCCGACCTCGACGACGACTTCGCCCAGATGGCCAGCGAGTTCGACACGCTCGACGAACTGCATGCCGACCTGCGCGAACGCGCGGAGCGGAGGAAGCGGCTCACGCAGGCCGTCACGGCCCGCGACAAGACCCTGGACCAGCTCCTCGAGGATGCCGGCGAGATCCCGCTCCCCGAGGGCCTCATCGCCGCACAGGTCGAGGAGCACTTCACCGACGGGCACGGCGACGACGACCACCGCGCCGAGTTCGAGAGCGACCTGCGCCGCACCCTGACCTCCCAGTTCGTGCTCGACGAACTGGTCAAGGAGGAGGAACTGCAGGTCTCGCAGGAGGAGCTGACCGGGTACATCATCCAGCGGGCGGCCCAGTCGGGGATCGACCCGAACCAGCTCGCCCAGCAGTACGTCCAGAGCGGCAACCTGCCGGCGCTGATGGCCGAGGTGGCACGCGGCAAGGCGCTCGCGCTGGTGGTCGAGAAGGCCGAGGTGGTCGACACCTCAGGCCGGCCGGTCGACCTCGATCGGCTCCGTGAGGACGGCACCCTCGGTGCGCCGGGAACCGACGAGGTTCTCCCGAGCGGTATCGAGTTCGCCGAACTCGACGAGTCCGCGGAGAGCGTCGAGGACATCGAGCCGGCCGACGAGGAGAACGACGAGACCGCCAGGAGTTGAGCATCTGCCCCCGTTGCCGGGCCCGCTCACGTGGAGCTCGGGGGCACGCCGTGAGCGAACACCGGGCGTTCCCGGATGGCGAGGTCCCCAGCGTTGGTTAATGTCGATGACACGACCACCGACCAGCCCGACGGCCCCCCGAGCCGTCACGGACCAGACCCAGGAGACACGGTGAGCCCACGGCCCGAGACGTCCGGTCTCGTCCTTCCCGCCACGACGCAGCAAGCCCCCGGCTCGGCGATGGGCCTGGAGGACAACGTCTACAACCGCCTGCTCCGTGAGCGGATCATCTTCCTCGGCACCGAGGTCAAGGACGAGAACGCCAACGCGATCTGCGCCCAGCTCCTCCTGCTCGCAGCGGAGGACCCCAACAAAGACGTCCACCTCTACATCAACTCGCCGGGCGGCTCGGTGTCGGCCGGCATGGCGATCTACGACACGATGCAGTACGTCAAGCCCGACGTCGTCACCGTCGCGATGGGACTTGCCGCGTCGATGGGCCAGTTCCTGCTGGCCGCCGGCACGAAGGGGAAGCGCTACGCCACCCCACACGCCCGGATCATGATGCACCAGCCGTCCGGCGGAATGGGCGGGTCGGCGAGCGACATCCGGATCCAGGCCGAGCAGATGTTGCACACCAAGCGCCAGATGGCCGAGCTGATCGCCCGGCACACCGGGCGCACCGTCGAGGAGATCGACCGAGACTCCGACCGCGACCGGTGGTTCACCGCCGAGGAGGCTTTGGAGTACGGCTTCGTCGACCACGTCGTCCAGAGCGCCTCCCAGGTCTCCGAGGGCGGCGGAACGGCATAGCCGTCCGCATCGCCGGCAGACCACCACACCGACCGAGCTCAGGAGACTCCCAGATGAGCGACCTCCAGGTCCCCTCGATGAACTACTACATCCCCCAGTGGGAGGAGCGCACCTCCTACGGCTTCCGGCGGATCGACCCGTACGCGAAGCTGTTCGAGGAGCGCATCATCTTCCTCGGCACTCCGATCTCCGACGACGTCGCCAACGCCGTCATGGCTCAGCTCATCTGCCTGGAGTCCATGGACCCCGACCGCGACATCGAGATCTACATCAACTCGCCCGGCGGCTCGTTCACGGCTATGACGACCATCTACGACACGATGCAGTTCATCAAGCCCGACGTCCGCACCGTCTGCATGGGCCAGGCGGCGTCGGCCGCCGCCGTGTTGCTCGCGGCCGGCGCCCCCGGCAAGCGGCTCGCCGTGCCCAATGCGCGGGTGCTCATCCACCAGCCCTACACCGAGGGCGCCTACGGGGCGGCCAGCGACATCGAGATCCAGGCCAACGAGATCCTGCGGATGCGCAGCCTGCTGGAGGAGATCCTGGCCCGCCACACCGGCAAGGACGTCGACGACGTCCGCAAGGACATCGAACGCGACAAGATCCTTACCACGCAGGAGGCCATCGACTACGGTCTCGTCGATGCGTTCACCACCTCGCGCAAGGCCAGCGTGGTCGCCTGACGGCTGTGGGCGTGCCCGGGACCAGCGGCACGCCGTCGCGTGCCGCCGCCCGCTCGTCGGCCCGAAGGGGTAACGTCGAGACACACGGCCCATGGGCACCGCTCCCGGAAGGACGATCCGCGTGGCACGCATCGGCGACGGCGGTGACCTGCTGAAGTGCTCGTTCTGCGGGAAGAGCCAGAAGCAGGTCAAGAAGCTCATCGCCGGGCCCGGCGTCTACATCTGCGACGAGTGCATCGATCTCTGCAACGAGATCATCGAGGAAGAGCTCAACGAGAGCCCCGAGGCGTCGCTGGCCGAGCTGCCGAAGCCTCGTGAGATCTACGAGTTTCTCGAGCAGTACGTCATCGGCCAGGAGGTCGCCAAGAAGGCGTTGTCGGTGGCGGTCTACAACCACTACAAGCGAGTGCAGGCCCGCCAGGCGGGCGGGCCACGGGCGGCGAAGGAAGAGGCCGTCGAGCTGGCCAAGTCGAACATCCTGCTCATCGGGCCCACCGGCTGCGGCAAGACCTACCTGGCTCAGACACTGGCCCGTCTGCTCAACGTGCCGTTCGCCATCGCCGACGCCACCGCGCTCACCGAGGCCGGATACGTCGGCGAAGACGTCGAGAACATCCTGCTCAAGCTCATCCAGGCCGCCGACTACGACGTCAAGAAGGCCGAGACCGGCATCATCTACATCGACGAGGTCGACAAGATCGCCCGCAAGAGCGAGAACCCGTCGATCACCCGGGATGTCTCCGGCGAGGGCGTGCAGCAGGCGCTGCTGAAGATCCTCGAGGGCACCACCGCCAGCGTGCCTCCACAGGGCGGGCGCAAACATCCGCACCAGGAGTTCATCCAGATCGACACGACGAACGTCCTGTTCGTCGTCGGCGGTGCCTTCGCCGGGCTCGAGGAGATCATCGAGCACCGCATCGGCCGCAGCGGGCTCGGCTTCGGCGCGGAGGTGCGTAGCAAGGCCGAGCGCAACGGAGCCGACCGTTTCGGCGAGGTCATGCCCGAAGACCTGCTCAAGTTCGGGCTGATCCCGGAGTTCATCGGCCGGCTCCCGGTCATCACGACCGTGAGCCCGCTCGACCGCGACGCCCTGATCCGCATCCTGTCCGAGCCGCGCAACGCGCTGGTGAAGCAGTACCACCGGCTGTTCGAGATCGACAACGTCGAACTCGAGTTCACCGACGACGCGATCGAGGCGGTCGCCGACCAGGCGTTATTGCGCGGCACCGGGGCGAGGGGCTTGCGGGCGATCATGGAGGAGGTCCTCCTCCACGTGATGTACGAGGTGCCCAGCCGCGACGACGTGGCTCGGGTGGTCATCAACCGCGAGGTCGTCCTCGAGAACGTCAACCCGACGCTGGTCCCGCGCGAGGTCGCCACCCGCAAGCGCGAACGTCGCGAGAAGAGCGCGTAGCCCGGCAGTCCGTAGACTTCCCGCCGTGACCGAGCCGACCCGCACCACCCGCACCACCCTGCCGACGGCGTTCGTGCCGGCAGAGGTCGAGCGAACTCTCTACGAGCGGTGGGTCGAGCGGGGATACTTCGAGGCCGACGAGAAGAGCGACAAGCCGCCGTTCTGCATCGTCATCCCTCCGCCCAACGTCACCGGATCGCTGCACCTGGGCCACGCCTTCGAGCACACCCTGATCGACGCCCTGGTCCGCCGCCGCCGGATGCAGGGCTACGAGGCGTTGTGGATGCCGGGCATGGACCACGCCGGCATCGCCACCCAGAACGTGGTCGAGCGCGAACTGTCCAAGCAGGGGCTCTCGCGTCACGACCTGGGCCGTGAGGCCTTCGTCGAGAAGGTCTGGGAGTGGAAGGCCGAGTCCGGCGGACTGATCCTCGGTCAGATGCGCCGGCTGGGCGACGGCGTCGCGTGGAGCCGCGAGCGCTTCACGATGGACGAGGGGCTCTCACGCGCCGTCCAGGAGATCTTCAAGCGGCTTTACGACGACGGGTTGGTCTACCGGGCCGAGCGGATCATCAACTGGTGCGTGCGCTGCCACACCGCCCTGTCCGACATCGAGGTCGAGCACTCCGACGACGAGGGTGAACTGGTCTCGATCCGGTACGGCGACCCGCGCACCAGCGAGGTCGTCGTCACGACAACTCGCGCCGAGACGATGCTCGGCGACACGGCGGTCGCGGTCCATCCCGACGACGAGCGTTACGCGCACCTGGTCGGCACGGAGGTCGAGCTTCCGCTGACCGGCCGCCGTATCCCGATCGTCGCCGACAGCCACGTCGACCCCTCGTTCGGTTCCGGCATGGTCAAGGTGACGCCGGGCCACGACCCCAACGACTTCGAGATCGGGCAGCGGCACGGGTTGCCCAGCCTGATGGTCCTCGACGAGCAGGGCCGGATCACCGCGCATGGCCCGTTCCTCGGGCTCGACCGCTTCGAGGCTCGACCGGCGGTCGTCGCGGCGCTGCGTGAGGAGGGCCGCATCGTTGCGGAGAAGCGGCCGTACCTGCACTCGGTGGGTCATTGCTCGCGCTGCAGGACGGTGATCGAGCCGAGGCTCTCGCTGCAATGGTGGGTTCGGGTCGGTCCGCTGGCGAAGGCCGCCGGTGACGCGGTGCGGGACGGGCGTGTGGTGATCCATCCGAACGAGATGGAGCCACGCTGGTTCTCCTGGGTCGACGACATGCACGACTGGTGCGTGTCTCGCCAACTGTGGTGGGGCCATCGGATCCCGGTCTGGTACGGCCCGGACGGCGAGGTGGTCTGCGTCGGGCCGGACGACGACCCGCCGTCGGGTGCGGGCTGGACGCAGGACGGCGACGTTCTCGACACCTGGTTCTCGTCCGGGCTCTGGCCGTTCTCGACCCTGGGCTGGCCCGACGACACACCGGCGCTGGCGAAGTTCTATCCGAACCAGGTGCTGGTCACCGGCTACGACATTCTGTTCTTCTGGGTCGCCCGGATGATGATGTTCGGTCTCTACGCGCACCGCGACCGGACGCCCGACGACGCCGTGCCCTTCCGCGTCATCGCCTTGCACGGGATGGTCCGCGACGAGCGCGGCAAAAAGATGTCCAAGTCGTTCGGCAACGCCGTCGACCCGATCGAGTGGCTCGACGCCTATGGGGCAGATGCCGTTCGCTTCACGCTGGCACGCGGGGCGAACCCGGGCACCGACGTGCCGGTCGGTGAGGACTGGGTCCAGGCGTCGCGCAACTTCTGTAACAAGCTGTGGAACGCGACCCGGTTCGCGCTGCTGAACGGTGCACGCGTGGGCCCACTGCCACCCTCGTCCGACCTTTCGGCGCCGGACCGCTGGATCCTGTCCAGGCTGCACGCGACGGTGGCGGCGGTCGACGCCTACTACGAGGACTTCCAGTTCGCGAAGGCGTCCGAGGCGCTGTTCCACTTCGCCTGGGACGAGTTCTGCGACTGGTACGTCGAGCTGGCCAAGACTCCGCTGGCGGCGGGCGGCGATGCGGCGGAACGCGCCCGGCTGGTGTTGGGCAACGTCATCGACGTCCTCCTCCGGTTGCTGCACCCGCTGACGCCGTTCGTCACCGAGACGCTGTGGACGACCCTGACCGGGCAGGAGACGGTCGTGACGGCTCCGTGGCCCGTCGCCGAGCCGGCGTGGGCCGACGTGGATGCCGAGGCGGCCGTGGGCGAGGTGCAGCGACTGGTCACCGAGGTGCGGCGGTTCCGGAACGACCAGGGTCTCAAGCCGCGCCGGCGCGTCGCCGCTCGGATCACCACCGGTGCCGGCGGGCCGGTGGCGCTCCACGAGGTCGAGATCAGGTCGCTGACGTGGCTCGACCGGGCGGGCGACGGCTTCGCGCCAACGGCGTCGCTCCAGGTGGGTGCCGTCCGGATCGACCTCGACACCTCCGATGCGATCGACGTCGGCGCCGAGCGACGCCGGCTGGACAAGGACCTTGCGGCCGCCCGCAAGGAACTGGCCCAGGCCGCTGCCAAGCTGGACAACGAACAGTTCCTCGCCAAGGCGCCGGAGGCGGTGATCGCCCGGATCCGTGACCGTCGCGTCGCCGCCGAGGCCGACATCGCCCGCCTGGAGGCTCAGCTCGCCGCCCTGCCCGGCTGAACTGCGGCACCCGGGCGGGAACGCATCCGGGTCGGTCGGGGAGAATGCCTCGGTGACGCGCGATCAGACCGACCGGAAGGCCGGCGCCGCGGCGCTGCGCGAGGTCGAGGCGATGCTCGCGACCCGGTGGCCGGAGTCCCGGATCGAGCCGTCGCTGGAGCGCATCCACGACCTCGTCGATCTTCTCGGCAACCCGCAGCACGCCATCCCCGTCGTCCACATCGGCGGGACGAACGGGAAGACGTCGACCGCTCGCCTGGCCGACGAGTTGCTGCGCGAGCTCGGCCTGCGGACCGGCCGCTTCACCAGCCCGCACCTGGAGTCGATCACCGAGCGGATCTGCCTCGACGGCGAGCCGCTGGAGGCCGGACGGTTCGCCGACGTCTATGCCGAGGTGGCGCCATACCTCCGCCTGGTCGACAGCCGGCACGATATCCGGCTGTCCTTCTTCGAGGTGTTGACCGCGATGGCGTTCGCGGCGTTCGCCGACGCACCGGTCGACGCCGCTCTCGTGGAGGTCGGGCTCGGTGGCTCCTGGGACGCCACGAACGTCGCCGACGGCAGAGTCGCGGTCGTGGCCCCGATATCGGTCGACCACACCGAGTATCTCGGCGACACGATCGAAGAGATCGCCACGGAGAAGGCCGGAATCATCAAGCCGGGGTCGTTCGTCGTGCTCGCGAGCCAGACCGAGGCCGCCGCCGAGGTGCTGCTCCGCCGTTCCGCGGAGGTCGGGGCGACGATAGCCCGCGAAGGGCTCGAGTTCGGTGTGCGGACCCGGGAGGTGGCCGTCGGCGGCCAGTTGCTGAGCTTCGACGGCCTGGCCGGGCACTACGACGAGGTGTTCCTTCCGCTGCACGGTGCGCATCAGGCGCAGAACGCGGCCGCAGCGCTCGCAGCTGTCGAGGCGTTTCTCGGCGGGGGGCGCGATGCCCTCGACCCCGACGCGGTCCGGGCCGCATTCGCCCGAGCCGGCTCGCCCGGACGGCTCGAGGTGCTCCGTCGCAGTCCGACGGTGTTGGTCGACGCCGCACACAACCCGGCGGGTGCGCGTGCACTTGCCGACGCCCTCACCGAGGAGTTCGCCTTCGGCAGCCTGGTCGCGGTTGTGGCGGCACTGCGGGACAAAGACGTTCGCGGCATCCTGGAGGCGCTCGAACCGGTCGTGGAGGCGATCGTCGCGACGGAGAACTCGTCGCCGCGGGCGCTGGCCGTCGACGACCTCGCCGCGCTCGCACGCGAGGTCCTGGGCGAGGGTCGTGTCCACCGCGGAGCGACACTTCCCGACGCCATCGAGGTCGCGGTCGCCCTGGCCGAGCGGGATGCGCCGATGGGCGGTGGCGGCGTCGTGGTGACCGGCTCCGTGGTCACTGCCGGCGACGCGCGCAGACTGCTCCGAGGACGAGCGTGAACCGGATCGCGGCTACCGTCCTCTCGCTCGAGGCGATCGTGATCGGCCTGGCGATACCGGTCGCCATCGGAGTGTCGGACATCGACGCGTCGACCGCCGTGCCGGTGGGGCTGGCCCTGGTCGTCGCATGCGTGACCGCCGCCGCACTGGTGCGTCGGGGACCGATCGGCTACTACCTCGGCTCGGTCCTGCAGGTGGTGGCGATCACACTCGGCCTCGTGGTGCCGGTGATGTTCGCCCTGGGCGGCATCTTCGCCGTTCTCTGGTTCCTGACCCTCCGGCTCGGCCGCGAGGTGGAGCGGGCAGACGCGGCCCGCCGTGCGGCCCAGGCCCAGGCCCCCCCGGACGAGCCGGCTCAGGGCTGACCGGATCCGGCCGACCGGCCGAGAGGCCCGGCCCTCGACGGTGGGGGTTCGTCCGGGTGCCGGGTAACCGTGGTGGCGGCGACGTTCGTTAGGGTTCGGCCGGTCATCAGTTGTCGCACTGTCGCCGAGGAGCAAACGCAGTGTCCGAGCGCACGCTCGTCCTCATCAAGCCCGACGCCGTCCGTCGAGGGCTCGTGGGTGAGATCCTGGCCCGCTACGAGCGCCGAGGGCTGTCGATCATGGCGATGGACCAGCGCGTGATCGACTCGACACTGTCGGACGCGCACTACGCGGAGCACGTCGACAAGCCGTTCTACCCCTCTCTGCGGGAGTTCATCACGGGGGGTCCGCTGGTCGCGATGGTGCTGGCGGGTGACTCCGCGGTCGAGGTCGTCCGAGTCATGAACGGCGCGACCGACGCCCGGAAGGCCGACCCCGGCACGGTACGCGGCGATCTCGCTCTCTCGACATCGGAGAACCTCGTCCATGCCTCGGACTCAGCCGAATCGGCCGTCCGGGAGATCGATCTCTGGTTCCCGGCCCTGGCCTGAGCAGACGATCAAGGAGGGTTCACCGTCATGCGGCCGTCTCCGTCGGCACTGGTGGGCTGGCTGCGACTGCAGCTGTCCGCTCGGCTCGATCGGGCGAGGCGTGAGCGAGGGGCATCGAGCAGTGAGTGGGTGGTCGTCGCCGCCGTCCTGGTCGTGGTGGCCGCTGTGCTCGCGGTGATCATCTACAATCTTGTCGCCGACCCGGGCAACTCGGTTGAGCCGCCCGCGCCTCCGGGTAGGCTCTGACCGCACGCTTCACTCGTCACGGAGACGGCGATCGTGACCGCACCTTACGGTCCGCGAACGCGCCGCCGCGACTGCGCTCGGCGCGCCTACCCTCGACGTAGATGAACGATCAGCCGACCCCTGCTCGCGTGCTCGTCGTCGACGACGACCCCACGGTGAGCGACGTCGTCCGCCGCTACCTCGAGCGGGCTGGATTCGCCGTCGACAAGGCCGGCGACGGGCCGACGGCGCTGGCCCTCGCGGCCCTGCGCTCGCCGGACCTGGTCGTGCTCGACCTGATGCTTCCCGGTATGTCCGGGCTGGAGGTCTGCAGACGGCTGCGCCGTGAGTCCGACGTCCCCGTCGTCATGCTCACGGCGTTGGGCGAGGAGTCCGATCGCGTCGTCGGTTTCGAGACCGGTGCGGACGACTAC
The DNA here is from genome assembly GCA_035656095.1 of Jiangellaceae bacterium. Lineage (GTDB taxonomy): Bacteria > Actinomycetota > Actinomycetes > Jiangellales > Jiangellaceae > DASRTE01. The sequence goes on along the minus strand of DASRTE010000092.1, from coordinate 22,311 downwards.
GTCACCAAGCCGTTCTCGCCGCGGGAGCTCGCACTGCGGGTGCAGTCGGTGCTGCGCCGCACCGGCCGGGGGAATCCGGACGCTGCCGACGCGGGGCCACTCGTCGACGGTGACCTGTCCCTGGATCTGGTGGCGCGCACGGCACAGCGGGCGGGGAGGCCGCTCGCACTGACGGTGCGCGAGTTCGATCTGCTGGTGCACTTCCTGCGGTACCCGCGTCGGGCGTTCAGCCGAGCCGAGCTGCTCCAGCAGGTGTGGGGATGGACGTTCGGTGACCAGGCGACCGTGACCGTCCACGTCCGGCGGCTGCGCGAGAAGGTGGAGCACGAGCCGCAGCACCCGCGCCGGATCGTCACCGTTTGGGGCGTGGGCTACCGCTACGAACCGGAGGACTCCGATGCCTGACCTGGCGGTGGTGTTGCTCCTCGCCCTCGCCGGCTCGGGCCTGGTCGGCGTCGCGGGCCTGCTCGTGCTCCGCGGGTTGCGAGGACAGTCGGTGACCGCGCACGTGACCGTGCTGCTCGCGACGACCGTGCTCGCCGTCGTCGCCGGCGTCGTCGCCGTCGCCCAGGCGATGTTCATCAGCGAGCACGACTTGGAGGTGCTCCTCGTCGTGCTCGTCGCCGCCGGCGTGGTGAGCCTGGCGCTCGCGCTCTGGTCGGGAGGGCGGCTGGCCAGGGCGAGCGTCTGGGCCGCCGAGGCCAGAGAGAGGGAACGCCGGCTGGAGGAGAGCCGGCGGCAGCTCGTCGCATGGGTGTCGCACGATCTACGGACGCCGCTGGCCGGACTGCGAGCCATGGCGGAGGCGCTCGAGGACGGCGTTGTCGACGACGCCGCGACGGTTTCCCACTACCACCGGCGGATGCGGATGGAGACCGACCGGGTCTCGGGGCTGGTCGACGACCTGTTCGAGCTCTCCCGCATCAACGCGGGCACGTTGCACATCACGCTGGAGAACGTGCCGCTCGCCGATGTGGTCTCCGACGCGGTCGCGGCCGCGGCGCCGCTGGCGCGCGCGAAGCGGGTCCGGCTGGAGGCCGCGCCATCCGGCTACGGGACGGTCCGCGGCAGCGAGCCCGAGTTGGGCCGCGTGCTCGCCAACCTGCTGCTCAACGCGATCCGGCACACTCCGGCAGACGGAGTCGTGCGGGTTGACGGCGGCAGCGACGGTCGGGCCGAGTGGGTAGCCGTCACCGACGGCTGCGGAGGAATCCCGGAGTCCGATCTGCCCCGTGTTTTCGACGTCGCGTTCCGCGGTGCAGCGGCACGCAGCCCGGAGAACGACACCGTTGCTCCGACCGGCGGCGGGGGTCTCGGACTCGCCATTGTGCGCGGCCTGGTCGACGTCCACGACGGAGAGGTCGCCGTGGCGAACACCGACGGCGGCTGCCGATTCACCGTTCGACTGCCCGCCACCGCACCCTGAAACCGGTGGGCTTCCGAATGATCACGTTAAGAGGGTCCATGGGGCCGATGCCAGGCCTGCAGACCTGGTAAAGGGGGGACACACCCTCTTAACGTGATCATTCGGAGGTGCGAACGGTCAGGGCAGCGTGATGGGCAACCGGATGCCGTCCAAGGCGCGTGGACACGGGCAGGGCCGATCCAGATCGAGTGCCGCGATCGTGTCGAGCACCAGCGCACGCATGCGCTCGGTGTTCTCCGCGAAGACGCGGAACACCTCCGCCTGCGTCACCGTGTCGCCGACGGCGACCCCGGCATCGAGGTCGGTGACGAGGGCCACGGAGGTGAAGCAGAGGGCGAGCTCGCGGGCCAGAACGGCCTCCGGGTGCCCGGTCATGTTGACCAGCGACCAGCCCTGCGCGGCGTACCACCGCGATTCCGCGCGGGTCGAGAAGCGAGGGCCGTCGACGACGACCATGGTGCCGCCATGGACGGGGTCCAGGCCGGCTGCTCGCGCCTGCTCGACGACGGCGGCGCGCCCGGCCGGACAGTACGGGTCGGCGAACGGCACGTGCACAGCGCCGTGGTCGTAGAAGGTCTGGATCCGCCTCGTGGTCCGGTCGACGAGCTGGTCGGGGACGACGAACCTTCCCGGCCCGAGCTCGGGACGCAGGCTGCCCACGGCGCACGGTGCGACGATCTGCCGGACGCCGAGCGATCGCAACGCCCACACGTTCGCCCGATAGGGGATGGCGTGCGGCGGGTAGCGATGATCGCGCCCGTGTCGCGGCAGGAACGCCACCTGCCGGTCGCCCACCCGCCCCACCGCGACCGCGTCGCTGGGCCGGCCGAACGGCGTGTCGACGTCGACCTCGTGGGCGTCGTCCACCAGCGAGTAGAGCCCGGACCCGCCGATCACCCCGACGTCGGCTCGTGCGCCCGGCGTACCCACGGCGGCCTCTCTTCCTGGACGGGCCGAGCATAGAGCGTGCCGGGCCAGCGGCTTCGGGCCGATCGGGACCACGACGCCCCGGTCCGAGGCCGGTCTACCCTGGGTCGACAGGTCCCTCCGTCGTCCGGAAGGCAGGATCATGCCCGGCACTGGGCCGGTCGAGTCGCTGTTCCCGCGGCTGGAGCCGCTGCTGCCACATGTGCAGAAGCCGATCCAGTACGTCGGCGGCGAGCTCAACGCGACGGTCAAGGACTGGGGCGCCGACGATCTCACCGTCCGATGGGCACTGTTGTACCCGGACGCGTACGAGGTGGGCCTGCCCAACCAGGGCGTGCAGATCCTCTACGAGGTGCTCAACGAGCGGGAGGGCGTGCTGGCGGAACGGACGTACGCCGTCTGGCCTGACCTCGAGGCGCTCATGCGCGAGCGTGGAATCGGCCAGTTCACCGTGGACGCCCACCGGCCGGTGGCGGCGTTCGACCTGCTGGGGATCTCCTTCGCCACCGAACTCGGCTACACCAACATGCTCACGGCACTCGACCTGGCGGGCATCCCGCTCGAGGCCGTCGAGCGCACGGACGAACATCCGGTGGTCATCGCCGGCGGGCACGCCGCGTTCAACCCCGAGCCGATCGCCGACTTCCTGGACGCCGCCGTCCTCGGCGACGGCGAGGAGGTGGTCCTTGCGATCACCGAGGTGGTGCGGGAGTGGAAGGCCGAAGGGCGCCCGGATGGACGTGACGGCCTGCTGCTGCGACTGGCCGCGGGCGGCGGCGTGTACGTCCCGAGGTTCTACGACGTGACCTACCTGCCCGACGGCCGCATCCAGCGGGTGGTGCCGAACCGGCCCGGTGTGCCGTGGCGGGTGCAGAAGAACACGGTCATGGACCTCGACTCGTGGCCGTATCCGCGCCGGCCGCTGGTGCCACTCGCGGAGACCGTGCACGAGCGGTTCAGCGTGGAGATCTTCCGAGGCTGCACCCGCGGCTGCCGTTTCTGCCAGGCCGGAATGATCACCCGACCGGTGCGCGAGCGCTCGATCACGACGATCGGCGACATGGTGCAGACCGGCCTGGAACGGTCCGGCTTCGAGGAGGTGGGGCTGCTGTCGCTGTCGAGCGCCGACCACTCCGAGATCGGCTCGATCGCGTCCGGACTGGCCGACCGCTACGAGGGCACCAACATCTCCCTGTCGCTGCCGTCGACGCGGGTCGACGCGTTCAACGTCACGTTGGCTAACGAGTTGTCCCGCAACGGGCGACGGTCAGGGCTGACCTTCGCCCCGGAGGGCGGCTCCGAGCGGATGCGAAAAGTGATCAACAAGATGGTCACCGAGGACGACCTGATCCGCACGGTCTCGACCGCCTACGGGCACGGCTGGCGTCAGGTGTAGCTCTACTTCATGTGCGGTCTACCCACCGAGACCGACGACGACGTGCTCGCGATCGCCGACCTGGCCAAGAAGGTCATCGCCACGGGACGGGAGGTGTCCGGCCGGCGCGACATCCGCTGCACGGTGTCGATCGGCGGCTTCGTGCCGAAGCCGCACACGCCGTTCCAGTGGGCCGGGCAGTGCGACCACGAGACCGTCGACACCCGGCTGTCCATGCTGCGCGACGCGATCCGGTCGGACCGGGCATACGCCCGAGCGATCGGGTTCCGCTATCACGACGGCAGGCCCAGCGTCATCGAGGGCTTGCTCTCACGGGGAGATCGTCGGGTCGGCCGGATCGTCCGCGCGGTGTGGGAGGACGGCGGGCGCTTCGACGGGTGGAGCGAGTACTTTCGCTACGAGCGCTGGGTCGCCGCGGCGGAGGCTGCGCTGGCCGGCGAGCCGGTAGACCTCGACTGGTACACGACGCGCGAACGCGAGTACGCCGAGGTGCTTCCCTGGGACCACCTCGACTCCGGTCTCGACCGTGACTGGCTGTGGGAGGACTGGCGCGACGCCATCGACGGGGTCGAGGTGGACGACTGCCGCTGGACGCCCTGCTTCGACTGCGGCGTCTGCCCGCAGATGGGCACCGAGATCCAGATCGGCCCGACCGGCAGGAAGCTGCTCCCACTCGCCGTCGGCTGACCCGGCCGTTGACCACGTTCACCACCCTGGCGGACCGTTCACGAGGCTCCTGCGCCTCGTGAACCGTCTGTTCGCCTGGTGAAGTGGCCAGCAGCGCCGACCTATGCGCGCGATCAGGCGTTCGTGCGGCTCGTGCTCAGCCCGAGCGAGCGGAGCATTCCCTTCTACCGGCGCGCCGGTAGAAGGGAATCGCGCCTCCTCCAGCTCGATCTGGCGACATGACCGCTGGTATCAGGTGGTGGACGGCTCGCGGTGGATCGGCGCGATGTTGTGGTTGAGGTGGAAGACGTTCTCGGGGTCGTACTCCGCCTTGATTGCCGCGAGCCGGTCGTAGTTGTCCTGGCCGAGACCGGCCACGATCCGCTCGGTGCCCTCGTCGCCGATGAAGTTGAGGTAGACCGCACCGGTTGCCCAGGGGTGGACGTCGGCACGGACGTCGCGGGTCCACCGGATGGCCCGCTCGTCGTCGGCCGGGTCGGTCCAGAGCCCGAACGGGTGGACCACCCAGGCGGACCGCCGCCAGGGGATCGGGTAGTCGGCGTCCCCCCGAGCCGTGGCACCACCCATCGGGAAGAGCACGTGCTGCGACGCCGACGGTACGATCATGTCCGCCGCGCGCGCGCAGAACGCGTCGGCGGCGGGGTCGGGGAACGTGTCGAGATGCTCCGCGGACCAGTAGTTGCGATGGCCGGGCGGATCGTCGAGCGCGCACTGCAGGTCGGCGTGCGGCATCTCCGCGATCATCTGGCCGTCGGGCTGCAGCTCGACGAGGGGCGCAGCGGCTCGCCGCGCCTCGTCCTCCGGACCCGCGTAGGTGACGACGACGGCCAGGGTCAGCTGGTTGACCAGGTGCTCGGGGACAAAGTCCTCGCCCTCGGGGCCGGTCAAGTAGATGAACCCGCCACCCAGTTCGTCCGGGCCGCCCAGCAGGACGTCGCGGTAGACCTGCGCGACGTCCGGGCCGCGCTCGGGTGTGAACAGCAGCATGCCGAGCGTGGTCGTCGCGAGCGGGTGCAACCGCAACGTCAGCGAGGTGGCGACGCCGAAGTTTCCCCCGCCGCCGTGCAGGGCCCAGAACAGATCCGGGTTCTCGTCCTCCGCTGCGCGCACGACCCTACCGTCGGCGGCGACGACCTCGGCTTCGAGCAGGTTGTCGCAGGCGAGGCCGAACGTGCGGTCGAACCATCCCGTACCCCCGCCCAGCGTGAATCCGCCGACCCCGGTGGTCGACACGCGACCACCGGTCGTGGCGAGTCCGTAGGGCTGGCAGGCCCGGTCGAGATGGCTCATCGTGGCCCCCCCGCCGACGATCGCTCGACGTGCGTCGGGGTCGACCACGACCTGGTTCATCCGGCGCAGATCCACGACCAGTCCGCCCTCGCTGAGGGCGTTGCCCGCAACGCCGTGCCCGCCGCCGCGCACACCGATCTCGAGGTCGTGCTCACGGGCGAAGGCGATGCTGGTGACGACGTCGCGCACGCCCTCGCACGCGACGATCACGGCCGGACGTCGGTCGATCATGGCGTTGAACAGCGTGCGCGCCTCGTCGTACCCCGCATCGGACGGGACGATCACGTCGCCCGCCACGGCGCCGCGAAGATTGTCCAGCGCACGTGTATCGAGATCGGTCATCGGCTACCCCCACTGTCCGGATGATCCAGACGAACGTACGCGGAAATCCCCACTGCCAGCAAGGAGAGTGTCGGAAGCCCAGCGGCATGCGCCGGCTGCCGCCGTCGTGGCCGCTGGGAGAGAATCCGACCGTGACCCGTGGACGCCACAGCGACCAGGCCGTGGGGGTGCAGCGGCTGCGGGTCCGCTTCGCCAAGCGCGGCCGGCTGCGGTTCACCAGCCACCGCGACTTCCAGCGCGCCTTCGAGCGGGCGCTTCGTCGCGCCAGAGTGCCGATCGCGTATTCGCAGGGTTTCAGCCCGCATCCGAAGGTGTCGTACGCAGGTGCCGCGCCGATGGGAGCCGCCTCGGAGGCCGAGTACCTGGAGATCTCGCTGACCCGGGCGTGCGATCCGACCGACGTGGCGCGTTCTCTGGACGCCGCGCTGCCCGCCGGGCTGGACGTGGTCGAGGTCGTCGACGCGGGTGGGGAGCCGCTCGCCGACCGGCTCCAGGCGTCCCTGTGGCGGATCGAGATGCCCGGCGCCGAGCCCACGTCTCTGGCCGCCGCCGTCTCCAGGTTCCTGGCGGCCGGGTCGGTCGAGGTGCGCCGGCTGACGAAGAACGGGTCACGGGTGCTCGATGCGCGGGCCGCCGTCGTGCGGCTCGAGTTCGCCGCCGACCGCGACGTCGGTGCTCCCGTCCTGCTCGCCGTGATCCGGAACTTGACGCCGACCGTGCGTCCGGACGACCTGGTCGCGGCGCTCGGCACGGTCGGGGCGGGCCTACCCGCTCAGTCGCACATCGCGACCCGGCTCGCCCAGGGGCCGCTCAACGAAGCGACAGTCGGCGATCCGTTCCACGACGGCGGATAGCGGTCAGGTGGATGCGTCGGCGGCGGCGTCGCGGGCCCGGAACCAGCGCGTCCGCCAGACCAGCTCCAGTGCCACGGCAGCGAGCGCCGCAATGGCCACGGCGGCCCAGGGCGCCTGCGTACCCACGAGGTCGAGTTGGAAGAAGTCCTGCAGCCACGGGACGGTGAGGACGATGGCAAAACCGGCCCCCATGGCGAGGACCAGCAGGATCCGCCACCACGTGTACGGCCGCGCGATGATCGCGAGCACCCAGAGCGCGACCAGGAACAGGGTGAGCGTCGCCGCAGAGGTCTCGGCATCGAGGTCGCCGTCGTAGACGGAGCGTGCGAACAGGTACGAGCAGATCGTCGCAGCGGCGGCGATGGTGCCCGCGGGTATCGCGAAGCGCAGGACGCGCCGGGTGAACCCCGGTCGCGCGCGCTCCGTGTTCGGAGCCAGCGCGAGGAAGAATGCGGGGATCCCGATCGTGAGCGAGCTGAGCAGGGTCAGGTGCCGGGGCAGGAACGGATACGGGACCTGGGTCAGCACCACGACCACGGCGAGGATCACGGCGTACGCGGTCTTGGTGAGGAACAAGTTCGCGACCCGCTCGATGTTGCCGATGACGCGTCGTCCCTCGGCCACGACCGAGGGCAGCGACGAGAAGCTGTTGTCCAGCAGGACGATCTGTGCCACCGCCCGCGCCGCCTCGCTGCCGGAGCCCATCGACACCCCGATGTCGGCGTCCTTGAGTGCGAGCACGTCGTTGACGCCGTCGCCGGTCATCGCCACGTTGTGTCCGCGCGACTGCAGCGCCTGCACCATGTCGCGCTTCTGCTGCGGGCTGACCCGCCCGAAGATGGCATTCGCCTCGAGCTGGTCGGCCAGTGTCGCCTGCTCCGTGGACAGGCTGCGTGCGTCGACCGGGTGGCTCGCGCCTTCGATGTCGAGCGCCGAGGCTACGGCACCGACCGACACGGCGTTGTCACCGGATATGACCTTGGTCTGCACGCCCTGGTCGGCGAAATAGCGCAGTGTGTCCGGCGCCTCCGGGCGCAGGCGCTGCTCGATCACCACCAGTGCTGCCGGCCTGAGGTGGCCGTCCATGCGGTCGGGTACGGCGAGGGCCTCGTCGACCGGCACCGAGGACTGCGCGAGCAGGAGAACGCGCAAGCCACGGGCGCCGAGTTCGTCGGCGCCGGCGAGTGCCGTGTCACCGGCGGAGAGCAGGACGTCCGGCGCCCCGATCAGCCAGGTCGACGTCGATCCCGACGGCTCGACGAACGTCGCTCCGCTCCATTTGCGTGCCGAGGAGAAGGGCACGTCGGCGGTATCCGTCCACCCGGGTGGAGCCGGGTAGGCCTCGGCGATCGCCCGCATGCTCGCGTTGGGGCGCGAGTCCACCGCCGCCAGTGCGCCGAGGATGTCTCCCACCGGTAGGCCGGACGCCAGCTCACGCACCTCGGCCACGTCCATCGTGCCCTCCGTGAGCGTCCCGGTCTTGTCCAGGCAGACGACGCTCACCCGCGCCAGGCCCTCGATCGCCGGCAGCTCCTGGACCAGGCACTGACGGCGGCCCAGCCTGATGACCCCGACCGCGAAGGCCATCGAGGTCAGCAGCACGAGGCCCTCGGGAACCATCGGCACCAGGCCGGCGACCATGCGCCGGATCGCCTCGGACAGGTCGTCCTCGTTCACAACGAGCTGGCTGATGATCAAGGCGATACCGGTGGGGATGATCGCGTAGGTCACGAACTTGAGGATCTTGTTGATGCCGTTGCGCAGCTCGGAGTTGACCAGCGTGAACCGGGTCGCCTCCTCGGCGAGCTGGGCGGCGTAGGCTTCACGGCCGACCTTCGTCGCCCGGAACGCGCCGCTCCCGGCGACGGCGAAGCTGCCGGACATGACCGGCTCCCCGAGGACCTTGAGGACCGGATCGGCCTCGCCGGTGAGCAGTGACTCGTCGATCTCCAGGCCGTCGGCCTCGACGACGACGCCGTCGACGACCACCTTGTCGCCCTGACCGAGCTCGATCACGTCGTCCAGGACGATTGCCGACGGGACGATCTCAGTCGTGACGCCGTCCCGGCGGACCCGTGGTCTGGCCTCGCCGATCACCGCAAGCCGGTCCAGGGTCCGCTTGGCGCGCAGTTCCTGGATCATGCCGATCAGCGTGTTGGCGATGATCACGCCGCCGAACAGCGCGTCCTGGATCGGCCCGACCGACAGGACCAGGACGAACAGCACGCCGATGATCGCGTTGATCCGCGTGAACAGGTTGGCCCGGACGATCTCGCCGATGCTGCGGCTCGACCGGGTCGGGACGTCGTTGACCCGGCCGGTGGTGATGCGTTCCTCGACCTCGGCGGTGCTGAGCCCGCGGGCGCTGATCTCCAGCGTGCCCGCCGGGGCGACGGGGGCCCTACCGTCCTCCGCACCCGTCATGGGGAAACCGTATGGGGCCGACAGCGCCGACCACATCCGGGGATACCCGGACGTGTCATCGGCGCCCTGAGGCGCCTGACCGCCCGAATGTGCGATAATGGGCGTGGTCGCGCGGTACGGAACACCGGCCGTCCGACCCGACGACGTCCTCGCCGGACACCGTCGTGCGGCCTACTTCGCGCCGCTCCGACGCCACGTGGCGGACCGGGGCTGGCGCAACGGTCGCCCGGCGCGCCCGTCCGGCACGGTGGGTGATCCGTGGAGCCCGACTGCGACGCTGCCCAATCTGGGCGTGCGGGCGCGGTTCGATCTGCGAAGCCCGTCGACGGTACGACCCGGAGGACGTTGCCGACCGAAGGCTTCTCCGCCGGTCCTGTCACGGGAACCGGCGGCCGACAGGAGCCCTGACGTGGCGAGCAGCGCGCCCTCGTGGGCGCGGCGCCCCGCGGCAGGGCCGACGGGAGTACACCCGGATGGACGACGGAAACGTCACAGAAAGCACCACCACGAACAGCAACCCCACCGCTACCACCACATCGACCCGGCGTCGCCGCAGCGCCAGCCGGGCGGCCGGCCCGCCCGCTGCGACCGAGACGCCCAGCACGGCCGCCGGCGTTGCGGCGGGTCCCGTCCCGACCGAGGAGGTCGGGGAGCCGACCCCTGCCCCTCGCCCGCGCCGCAGCCGTGCGAAGAAGGCCGCCCCGGTCGCAGCGCAGGGCGACGGAGCCGACTCCGCCACGTCCGCCAGAGCCGACATCGGCCAGAGCGAGAGCACCCCGCCGAGAGAGCGCGCCGAGCGGGACACGCCCGCCGATTCCGGCGAGGTCGCGGCAGCTGCGCCCGACAAACCCGCGCGCCGGCCGCGTAAGAAGTCCGCCGCCGCCAGCCCGCGTCAACGATCAGGTCGGGCATCGGCGGCCGGCGCCAGGACCGAGGAGCCGGCCGAGCCCACGGCGGCGTCCGGCGATGCTGCCGTGATCTCGGCGGAGACCACTCCCGGGGTCGCATCAGCGCCGGCTGTGCCGCTCCTGTTCCAGGCGCCGCAGTTCACGGCCGGCGAGGCGCCGGCCCGGCCCGTCCGCAAACGCGTCGTCCGCGAAGCCCCGGCAGAGACGGACACGGCGCCGATCGCCGACGAGGACGATGCCGACGAGGCGGAGGCCGACGGTGCTCCCCGCAGGCGGCGGCGGCGTGGGGGTCGCGGTCGGCGCAAGAAGGGCGGCGGCGAGACTCCGGGCGCCGACGACGGCGAGGCCGACGACGGTCAGGCCGGCGCCGTGCAGACCGGTGCGGGTGAGCGCTCGGACGCGGTTGCGGCTCGCGACAACGACGGCGGAGCCGACCAGGGGTCGGGCGAGGAGTCGGACGACGATGCGGGTGTTACCCGACGGCGCAGGCGGCGCCGGCGGCGCCGAGGAGACTCCGACTCCGACGAGATGCTGCCCGACGACCCGCCCGACACCGTCGTTCGTGTGCGCGAGCCACGCTCGGTCGACGACACCAGCGAGGAGGTGACGTCGGTCAAGGGCTCGACCCGGCTCGAAGCCAAGAAGCAGCGTCGGCGGGACGGCCGGGAGGCAGGGCGGCGACGCCCGCCTGCCATCAGCGAGGCCGAGTTCCTGGCCCGTCGGGAGGCCGTCGACAGGGTCATGGTGGTCCGGCAGACCGGAGACCGGATCCAGATCGGGGTTCTCGAGGACAACGTCCTCGTCGAGCACTACGTCAGCCGCTCGTCCCAGCAGTCGATGGTCGGAAACGTCTACCTCGGCAGGGTCCAGAACGTACTGCCCGCCATGGAGGCAGCCTTCGTCGACATCGGTCGCGGTCGCAATGCGATCCTCTACGCCGGCGAGGTGGACTGGGCCGGACTCGGCAAGCCCGATGGCCCGCGCCGCATCGAGGAGGTCCTCAAGTCCGGCCAGTCCGTGCTCGTGCAGGTCACGAAGGACCCGATTGGGCACAAGGGTTCGCGACTCACCGGGCAGGTCAGCCTTCCCGGTCGCTACGTCGTGTTCGTCCCGGGCGGCGCGATGAGCGGGATCAGCCGGAAGCTTCCCGACACGGAGCGCACCCGGCTGAAGAGGGTCCTCAAGGACGTCGTCCCGGACGACTCGGGCGTGATCGTCCGGACGGCCGCGGAAGGGGCGTCCGAGGAGGAGCTGACCCACGACGTCGGCCGGCTCCGCGCGCAGTGGGAGGACATCGTCGCGAAGCGCTCCGGCAGTGCTCCACAGCTGCTCTACAGCGAGCCCGACCTGGCGATCAAGGTCGTCCGCGACCTGTTCAACGAGGACTTCTCCTCGCTCGTCGTCTCCGGCGACGACGCCTGGGACACCATCGAGCCGTACGTGTCCTACGTCGCGTCGTCGCTACGCGACCGGGTCCAGCGGTGGAGCGGTGACGGCGACGTGTTCGCGGCCCACCGCATCGACGAGCAGATTGCGAAGGCGCTGGACCGGAAGGTCTGGTTGCCCAGCGGCGGCTCCCTGGTGATCGACCGCACCGAGGCGATGACCGTCGTCGACGTCAACACCGGCAAGTTCACCGGCTCCGGCGGAAATCTCGAGGAGACCGTGACGAAGAACAACCTCGAAGCAGCCGAGGAGATCGTGCGCCAACTGCGGCTGCGCGACATCGGCGGCATCATCGTGATCGACTTCATCGACATGGTGCTCGAGGCGAACCGCGATCTGGTGTTGCGCCGGCTGGTCGAGTGCCTGGGCCGCGACCGCACCAAGCACCAGGTGGCGGAGGTCACCTCGCTCGGGCTTGTTCAGATGACGCGCAAGCGGATCGGCACCGACCTGCTCGAGGCGTTCAGCGAGCCGTGCGAGACGTGCAAGGGCCGCGGTGTGATCATCCACCACGAACCGGTGGACTCGGCCGCGGGCAGGCAGGAGTCCGGCAGCGATGCGGCCGGCGCAGGTCGCCGGGGCCGGCGACGCCGCGGTGAGCGCACTGCGCCCAGCGAACCGGTGATGCCCGCCGCCGTCGTCGAGCACGTGACGCCGGTTGAGCCGGCGGCCGCCACGTCCGCCGACGAACTGGCCGAGGCGGAGACGCCGACCGTCGACGTTCTTCCCGCAGGCGCAGCCGAAGCCGGCTCGGCCGACGGGAGGGTTCCCGTCGGAGGCACTCCGGCGACTGAGAGCGCCGAGGGGCCGGCGACCGAGGGGGCTACCCCGCGCCGCCGTCCTCGACGGCGAGCACAACGTCCGGCGGGCGAACCGGACGCCCGGGCCGAGCAGGTCGGAGCCGCCGGCTGACCCTCGGCACACCGCGTGTGACGGTTTGACCCTGACCCGGCAGGATCCGTATCCTGGGCCGTCGGCGCGATTCGCGCCCACCTTCCGTGCGCCTGCCCTCGGGTGGCTGCGCGCCCGAACCTCCGAACGAGAGTGAGCCCGCGGTGTACGCGATCGTCCGCAGCGGCGGCAGTCAGCAGAAGGTCGCCGTCGGCGACGTCATCGAAGTCGACCGTCGCGACGGCGACGTCGGCACGACCGTCTCGCTGCCTGCGGTCATGCTCGTCGACGGCGAGACGGTGACCACGGACGCGAAGAAGCTCGCGAAGGTCTCGGTCACGGCCGAGATCCTCGGTGCCACCAAGGGTCCGAAGATCGAGGTCCTGCGTTTCAAGAACAAGACCGGCTATCGCCGTCACCTGGGCCACCGCCAGAAGTACACCCAGGTCAAGGTCACCGGTATCGAGACCACGAAGTAGGAAACGGCCATGGCTCACAAGAAGGGCGCCTCGTCCACGCGGAACGGGCGCGACTCTAACTCCCAGCGGCTGGGCGTCAAGCGGTACGGCGGTCAGATCGTCGAGGCCGGCGAGATCATCGTGCGCCAGCGCGGTACCCACTTCCATCCCGGCGACAACGTCGGGCGCGGCGGGGACGACACGCTGTTCGCCACCGCCGCCGGCACCGTGACGTTCGGTGTCAGGCGCGGCCGGCGAGTCGTCAGCATCGTCCCGGCGGGGAAGTAACCACCGCCCGGGCCCCACAGGCAGGACGAAGTCGAGGGCGGGCTGGTCGGCCGACCGGCTCGCCCTCGCACCATTGCGGGTCCCCTTACCCGGGGCACTCCACGGCGGGTAGGACCCCGTTTCGCCATGATCAACGGGGAAGATTGCGGCAGGAGGTGCCCGATGGCGATCCCGTCGTTCGTCGACCGCGTCGTCCTGCACCTCACGGCCGGTAACGGCGGGCACGGCTGCGTGTCGATCCGGCGGGAGAAGTTCAAGCCGCTCGGCGGGCCCGACGGTGGCAACGGCGGCAACGGTGGCGACGTCGTCCTCGTCGTCGACCCCAACACCACGACGTTGCTCGACTATCACCGCTCGCCGCACCGTCGGGCCGGCAACGGCGCGCCCGGCCAGGGCGATAACCGCGACGGCGCCCACGGCGCCGACGTGATCCTCCCGGTTCCGGACGGCACAGTGGTCACCACCCCTGAGGGTGCGGTCCTGGTCGACCTGGTGGGCGCAGGCACTCGGTTCGTCGTGGCCCGCGGGGGCCGCGGCGGGCTCGGCAACGCCGCCCTGGCCAGTGCCAGGAGGCGTGCCCCGGGCTTTGCCCTGCTCGGTGAACCGGGTGAGGCACATGACGTCGTCGTCGAGCTCAAGAGCGTGGCCGACGTCGGCCTGGTGGGATTTCCGAGCGCCGGCAAGTCCAGCCTGGTCGCGGCCATCTCGGCGGCCCGACCGAAGATCGCCGACTACCCCTTCACCACCCTGGTGCCCCACCTCGGCGTCGTCGATGCCGGGGAGGTGCGGTTCACCGTCGCCGACGTCCCGGGGTTGATCGAAGGTGCGAGCGAGGGACGCGGCCTGGGTCACGAGTTCCTGCGTCACGTCGAACGGTGCAGCGCGCTCGTGCACGTCGTCGACTGCGCGACCATGGAGCCGGGACGCGACCCGATCTCCGACGTCGACGTCATCGAGCGGGAACTGGCGTCCTACGGGAAACTGGCCGACCGCCCCAGGTTGGTCGCCCTCAACAAGATCGACGTCCCCGACGCGCGTGAGCTGGCCCACCTGGTCGAGCCCGACCTGGAGGCGCGCGGCTGGCAGGTGATCCCGGTGTCGGCGGCGACCCACGAGGGCCTGCGTGAGCTGACCTTCGCGATGGCCGAGGTGGTGTCGGCGGCCCGGGCGGCGCGGCCGGCGCCGGAGCGTACGCGACTGGTCCTCCGCCCGACCGCGGTCGACGACGCGGGCTTCACGGTCACGCGCGAGGGAGAACGGTTCCGGGTGCGCGGCGCCAAGCCCGAGCGGTGGGTCCGTCAGACCGACTTCTCCAACGACGAAGCGGTGGGCTACCTGGGCGACCGGCTGGCCCGCCTCGGCGTCGAGGAGAGGCTGCTCGAGGCAGGCGCCACCGCCGGGGCCGAGGTCGTCATCGGCGGCGACGACGGCGTCGTGTTCGACTGGGAGCCGACGATCCAGGCCGGTGCAGAGTTGCTCCACGGCCCACGTGGCTCGGACCGTCGCCTCGACGGGAGTCGAGAATGAACGCACCGCCGGACGGTCGGCGAGATGAGGTGGGCGGCGTGGTCCGGGACGCGCTGGCGAAGGCGCAGCGGATCGTAGTGAAGGTCGGCTCGTCCTCGCTGACCACGACAGCCGGCGGGCTGGACGGTAAAAGGCTCACGGCACTGGCCGACGTGCTCGCGGCCGTGCGTGCGGCCGGCCGTGAGGTCGTGCTGGTCTCCTCGGGAGCGATCGCGGCCGGACTCGCCCCGCTCGGCCTGGCCCACCGGCCACGCGACCTTGCGACCCAGCAGGCCGCCGCGAGTGTCGGGCAGGGGTTGCTCGTGGCTCGTTACGCCGATGCGTTCGCCGTCCACGGACTGCGGGTGGGGCAGGTGCTCCTGACCGTCGACGACATGACCCGACGCGCGCACTACCGCAATGCCTACCGCACCCTGCACAAGCTGCTGGCCCTCGGCGTGCTGCCCGTCGTCAACGAGAACGACACCGTGGCCACCCACGAGATCCGCTTCGGCGACAACGACCGGCTCGCCGCCCTCGTGGCGCAACTCGTCCACGCCGACGCGCTGGTCCTGCTCTCCGACGTCGACGGACTCTACGACGGCAACCCGCGCCGCGCCGGCGCCACCAAGATCGCGGAGGTCACGGACCCGGCCGATCTCGACGGCCTGCGGATCGGCCGTACCGGCCGCTCCGGTCTGGGCAGCGGCGGCATGCAGACCAAGGTCGAGGCCGCCCGGATCGCCACCGGTTCGGGCATCGACGTCGTCCTCGCGTCGGCCACCGACGCCGAGGGTGCGATCTCCGGCGCGCCCGTCGGGACGTGGTTCCGCCCCCGCTCCAAGCGGCGGTCGACCCGGCTGCTGTGGCTCGAGCACGCGACCGGCGGGCGGGGGCACCTGCACCTCGACGCCGGCGCCGTCCAAGCGGTGGTCGAACGGCGGCTCTCGCTGCTGCCCGCGGGCATCGTCTCGGTCGACGGCACCTTCGCGGCCGGCGATCCGGTCGACCTGCTCGACGAGTCCGGTCGTGCGGTCGCCCGGGGACTGGTCAACTACGACTCGGCCGAACTTCCGGACCTGCTCGGGCGGTCCACCCACGAGCTCGCTCGCGAGATGGGCCCCGGCTACGAACGGGAGGTCGTCCATCGTGACGACCTGGTCGTGCTGGGGCGGCCCTGAGTGGTGGTCGAGGTACCGGCCGAGCTCGGGCCGGCCTGGCGCGGGAGGACCCGTCATCCGGTCAGCGGGTGGACCGGCTTCCCGACCTGGCGGCGAGGGTTCCTCGATCGGTGGCGCATTCGCATCGACCGTCGTCCCATGCATGGCGTCTGCGCCCTGGTACTCCCCGTGCAGGACCGACGGTGCGTCGGCCGCGCTGATGCTGACCTGGCCGCCCCCGAGGCACGTGACGAGCACCGGGCAAGCAGGCCCGTGGATGGAGCGCGGAACTTGCGGCCGCCCGACGGCATCCGCCGTCCCGCGTTCCCGCACGCGTACTGGACCATGCGGCCGCCCCACTCGGCGTTCTCGTGGACACCGCCGGTCCGGTCCTCCTGCACACCGACCTGCACGACGAGAACATGCTGCCGGTGACCGTGAGCCGTGGCTGGCGATCGAGTCCAAGCCGCTGGTGGGCGACGCCGCATTCGAGGTGGCTCCGCTGCTCTGGAACCGCCGGGACGAAGCCATCTCGTCGGCCGACCTCGGCACCCATCTACGCTGGCGCGCCGACGTGGTCACCGGCTGGGTCGTCGTGCGCGAACTGGTCGAGGCGGGTTGAGCGTCGTCCGTGGCGCACTGAACGGTCGCACATCCGCCCGAAATCTCCCCATTTGTGGAACCGCCACCTGTGCCATGTGCACGAACCCACGTAGGTGGGAGCACCCGCCGTACGCTGGCGTGCATGGATGCGACCAACGCGGCCGAACCTGTGCTCGACGCTGCTCGTCGGGCCCGGATCGCCGCGGCCGACCTGGCCGTCCGGCCGCGCGCCGACAAGGACGCCGCCCTCCAGGCGATGGCCACTGCAGTCGACGCGAACGCCAAGCGGCTCCTCGAGGCCAACGCTCGCGATGTCGACCGAGCAGAACAGGCGGGTACACCCGAGGCGATTGTGGACCGCCTGCGACTGACCGAGAAACGGATAGCCGGTATGGCGGCCGGCCTCCGCCAGGTTGCGGGACTGCCGGATCCGGTCGGCGAGGTGGTCCGCGGCTACACGTTGCCCAACGGTCTCGAGGTCAGCCAGCGGCGGGTCCCGCTCGGCGTCGTCGGGATCATCTACGAAGCGCGTCCCAACGTCACGGCCGACGCCGCCGGACTCTGCCTGAAGAGCGGCAACGCCGTACTGCTGCGGGGTTCGTCCAGCGCTGCGGAGTCCAACGCGACCATCGTCGCCGCGCTCCGGGACGCGCTGCAGCACGCCGGACTGCCGGCCGATGCCGTCCAACTCGTCGCGGGTGACGGCCACGAGTCGGCGAAGCACCTCATGCGAGCGCGGGGCCTGGTCGACGTCCTCATCCCCCGAGGGGGCGCCGGGTTGATCCGCAGCGTGGTCGAGGATTCCACCGTGCCGGTCATCGAGACGGGGGTGGGCAACTGCGCGGTCTACGTCGACGCCGATGCCGACCTCGACCAGGCACTCGCGATCATCCTCAACGCGAAGACACAGCGGCCCAGTGTGTGCAACGCCGCCGAGACACTGCTCGTCCACTCCGATGTCGCCGCCGAGTTCCTGCCGAGAGTGCTGACCGCACTGCACGACGCCGGCGTGACCGTGCACGGCGACGAGCGGGTCCGGGCGGCCGACGACGCCGTCGTCGAGGCGACGGATGACGACTGGGCGGCGGAGTACCTCTCACTCGACATTGCCGCGGCCGTCGTCGACTCCCTCGACGCCGCCGTCGCGCACATCCGGCGCTGGGGGAGCGGTCACACCGAGGCCATCGTCACGCGGTCGCTGCCGAACGCCCGCCGCTTCGTGGCGACTGTCGACTCGGCCGCGGTCATGGTGAACGCCTCCACCCGATTCGTCGACGGCGAGGAGCTCGGCTTCGGCGCCGAGATCGGCATCTCGACGCAGAAGTTGCACGCCCGCGGGCCGATGGGCCTGCCCGAGCTCACCACCACGACCTTCGTCGTCACCGGTGACGGACACGTCCGCGGGTGACCACCCAGCCGCTAGGCTGCGGGCCATGACGACTGCCGCGATGGTGATGCTCAGCGCGTCCGAGCAGGTCGGCACGGACGAGGGCGTCCCGTCGGCCGTCTGGGGCCTCGGCATCCTCGGCTTGCTGTTGGGCATGCTGGTCGCGACGTGGATGTTCGGCCGCGGGCGCCCGCACGCCTGAACCCGGTCGCGGCCCTACGTTGTCGTTCGTGAGCGAGCGCAAGCGCCTCGGTGTGATGGGCGGGACGTTCGACCCGATCCATCACGGCCACCTGGTCGCCGCCAGCGAGGTCCAGTCCTGGTTCGACCTCGACGAAGTCGTGTTCGTGCCGACCGGTCAGCCCTGGCAGAAGGCCGATCGCGAGGTCGCGGCGGCCGAGGACCGCTACCTGATGACGGTCATCGCGACGGCGTCGAACCCCCGCTTCTCGGTCAGCCGCGTGGACCTCGACCGGTCCGGGCCGACCTACACCGTCGACACCCTGAACGACATCCGGTCCGAAAGAGGGCCGGAGTGGGACCTCTACTTCATCACCGGTGCCGACGCCCTCGAGCAGATCCTGTCCTGGCGCGACCTCGACGAGTTGTTCGACCTGGCCCACTTCGTCGGGTGCACCCGACCCGGCCACACGCTGTCCGCGACCGGACTGCCGGAGGGCAAGGTCACGTTGGTCGAAGTGCCGGCGCTGGCGATCTCATCGACGGAGTGCCGGGCCCGGGTCCGCCAGAGTGAGCCGATCTGGTACCTGGTTCCCGACGGAATTGTCCAGTACATCAGCAAACGTCACCTCTACGCTGTCACTGCGGCGTGAGACGCTGGATCCCGCATCGTCCGTTCACGAAAGGCTGTCCGTTTGCCCGCCTCCGACCGAGCCGTGGCGCTCGCCGTCGCCGCTGCCGAGGCAGCTGCCGAGAAGCTCGCCGACGACATCGTTGCTTTCGACGTCTCGGAGCAACTGGCCATCACCGACATCTTTGTCGTCTGCTCCGCGCCCAACGACCGCCAGGTCCGGGCGATCGTCGACGGCATCGAGGAGCGCCTGCGCGACCTCGACGCCAGGCCCGTCCGTCGCGAGGGCGAACGCGAGGGGCGCTGGGTCCTGCTCGACTACCTGGACGTCGTCGTGCACGTCCAGCACGCTGACGACCGCCAGTTCTACTCGTTGGAACGGTTGTGGAAGGACTGCCCGGCGATCCCGTTGCCCGAGGCGGCGCTGGTCGGTCGTGGGGGGCCACGCGGTGACGGTTCTGCCGGGGCCGGGCGGTGACTCGCCGCATCGTCCTGTGGCGCCACGGACGTACCGAGTGGAATGCGACCGGCCGGTTCCAAGGTCAGACCGACATCTCCCTCGACGAGGTGGGCCGCGAACAGGCCGACGGCGCGGCACGGCGTCTGGCGTCCCTGCAGCCGGAGCGGCTGGTCTCCTCGGACCTGCACCGCGCGCGCGACACGATGGCGGCTCTGGCGGCGCTGACCGGCCTCGAGATCGACCTCGACGTGCGACTGCGCGAGACGTTCGCGGGTGACTGGCAGGGCCTCACCGGTGCCGAGATCTCCTCCCGCTACCCCGAGGAGTACAAGTCCTGGCGCGCCGGCGACCCGCTGCTGCGCGTCGGCGGCGGTGAGACCCGGCAGGAGGTCGCCGAGCGGATGGCTGCGGCCGTCCGGGACGTCGCCGCACGGTTGTCCGACGACGGGTTGGCGGTCCTGACCACGCACGGTGGTGCGGCCCGGCTGGGCATCGCCGCGCTGATCGGGATGCCGCTGGAGCGGTTCACGAACATCGGTGGACTGTCCAACACGTCGTGGTCGATGCTGCGCGACACCGACCAGGGGTGGGTCCTGGTCGAGCACAACGCAGGCACCTTGCCGACGCCGGTGGCCATCGAAGAGGGCTGATTATGTCCTGGCCTGTCCGGTCCGTTACCCTGGCTAGGCCGTCAGGCACGGGGCTGTGGCGCAGCTGGTAGCGCACCTCCATGGCATGGAGGGGGTCAGGGGTTCGAGTCCCCTCAGCTCCACCAAAGGATTCATACTCGGACCCCGGCCTCGAAGTGATCGATCCGCACCGACGGGGCAACGGTGGCCGCGAGACTGCTGCTCGACACGATCAGCCGAGAAAGGCCGCCAGCGTCCGCGTGACGTCCAGCCAGGGAAAGTGCCCGGCGCCGGGCTGCACCGTCAACTCGGCAGGCTCGAAGAGACCGGCATACTCGGCGGCGTTCCGCGGAGCCCGACGTCGTACTTACCAGCGAGCAACAGCACCGCGATTCCAAGATCATTCCGGTGGGAGTTCTTGGGAGAGTTACGTCCCAGCAGCTCCACCATGGCGGTCTACTCCAACCCGTCCAGAGAAATGGGGGAGAGTAGGGCCGCCGCCCAGGGCTCCTGAGCAGGCCCGCCGTTCATGGCGGGCTATTCGTTTTACCCGGCGCTGCTACGACCGTCCGCTCGCGGTAGGCATGTGCGGCAACCATCAGGTCGCGGTCGGGTCTCCTGCCGGACCAGTGTCTGACCCGAGCCAGGCGGGCGAGGCGATCAGCCGAACCCAACGGCGACCACTGTCACCGCGGCGGTTCGTCCGCTCCGGATCGGACCCGTCCCCCTCTGGCCAAGGGACGCCAGAGGGTTGATGCTGGAAGGCGCTCCCAACCACACCGCCCCAGGCCAAGGAGCGCCGCATGAAGGCCGCAGTTGTCTCCGAACTGGGCGCGCCCCTGGAGGTCCACGACGTACCAGTGCCCAGCCCAGGACCGGGGCAGATCCTGGTCAAAATCGAGGCGTCCGGACTATGTCACACCGACATTCACGCCGCCCGCGGCGAGTGGCCGGTCAAGCCGAAGATCCCGCTCATCCCGGGCCACGAAGGTGTCGGCATCGTCACCAAGCTCGGCGAGGGAGAACTGCCGGTCGCTGATGGAGACCGGGTCGCCCTGCCCTGGCTGGGACATGCGTGTGGCCACTGCCGCCACTGTGTCGCGGGCTGGGAGACCTATTGCCAGCAGCCGCAGTACATGGGCTACACGATGGACGGTAGCTACGCCGAGTACACGGTCGCCTACGCTAGTCACGTAGTAAAGGTTCCCGATGGCGTGGACGCGTTTGATGCCGCCGCCCTGACCTGCGCCGGGGTCACAACGTACAAGGGGCTCAAGGTGGCCCACCCGCAGCCGAGTGAGACCGTGATGGTCGTCGGCACCCGCAACGACCTCGCGGACTGCTTCGCGCTGCACGCCCGCGGGCTGACCAAGGTCGTCGCGGAGCGCCGCCAGCTCGAAACGTCAACGACTGCTTCGAGGAGGTCCTGGCCGGCCGCGTTCCCGCCCGGCTCGTGTTCGACATGCGCTGAGCCGCACGGCAGCGGCCGGCCAACCAGAGGTGACAAGGGCAGGCAGAACGACAGGCGATGCGCATCGCGCCTCCGATCAGCGAGAGGATTGTTTTGCGCCAGGCTCACCCTCGCACCCAGTGAAAGGATCCGAGCAGCCGACGGCCACCAACTGAAGGCCAAGCAGCTCACGGCAGACACCGACGACATCGAGCGCGACGCAAGAACGGCGGAGCCGAGCGGGCCGCCCGCCGAGAACTGAATCGGAACCGAACTGAAGGGGCATCGCCGATGGCCACCGATCACGAGACCGCCGCACCGGCCGCCGACCTGGTCGAGACACTCGCGCGACCGAGTGCCGATGAGGTCACCGTGCTGGACGCCTGGTGGCGGGCCAACAACTACCTGACCATCGGCCAGATCTACCTGCTGGCGAACCCGCTGCTGCGTGAGCCCCTGTCGTCTGAGCAGATCAAGCCCCGACTGCTCGGGCATTGGGGCACCAGCCCCGGGCTGTCGTTCGTCTATGCGCA
Organism: Jiangellaceae bacterium; assembly: GCA_035656095.1. Taxonomy (GTDB): domain Bacteria; phylum Actinomycetota; class Actinomycetes; order Jiangellales; family Jiangellaceae; genus DASRTE01. The sequence goes on along the minus strand of DASRTE010000092.1, from coordinate 435 downwards.
CGCTTCCCGGCTGATCCAGCACACCGGTCAGGAAATGATCTACCTGGCCGGTCCCGGCCATGGCGGTCCGGCGCTGGTCGCGGCGAGCTACCTCGAGGGCACGTACACGGAGGTCTATCCGGAGGTGACCCAGGACGTCGAGGGCATGCGCCGGCTGTTCCGTCAGTTCTCCTCACCCGGCGGTATCCCGAGCCACGTGTCGGTGCCGACGCCGGGTTCGATCCACGAGGGCGGCGAGCTGGGTTATGTCCTGGTCCACGCGTTCGGAGCCGTGATGGACAATCCGGACCTGATCGCCCTCGCCGTGGTCGGCGACGGCGAGGCGGAGACCGGCCCGCTGGAGGGATCCTGGAAGGGCATCTCCTTCCTCAACCCCACGCGGGACGGCGCGGTGCTCCCGATCCTGCACCTCAACGGCGCGAAGATCGCCGGTCC